>CBFGPV010000107.1:0-14707 GCA_965650765.1 uncultured Burkholderiales bacterium | reverse complement strand
GCAGCGCGGCCCTGGGGGCACTCTCAAGGAAACGCCGGGCCGCCCCAAGTTTCCTTGACCCCCTCGGGGGGCGGGCCGGGCGCAGCCCGGCCCTGGGGGCACTCACGAGGCCCGCGGCGACAGCTCCACCGCCCGCACAGGTCGCTCGACGTGGCCGGCGCCCGAGAACTCCTGCAGGAACCGCTGCAACTCGGATGTCGCCGAGCCATCGAGCACTTTGCGCTGCTGCAGCACCAGCGTTGTCAGCGGGATGGTTCGCGCACCGTCGGCCATCTCCTGCACGGCGCGGGAGCCTCCTTCGCGGGCCATCACGCAGACAATGCCCAGCCGCTGCGGCAAGGGCAGCCCTCGGCGCAGAAAGCTGCGCATCGGTGCTGCCACATGCCGCATCCACACCGGCGCCACCAGAACGATGCTGCGATAGTGGGACGGCACAGGACCGGAGTAGCGCATGCGCGGCGTTCGATGCAGCAGCCCATCGACGATGCAGCGCATGTCGCCCCACCAGCCCACGCGGGGCACTTTGTCGACAACCTCGCCAAGGTGGCCCTTGGCCATCCGCGCAAACTGCTGTGCGACCTGACGCGACGTACCGGTGCGTGAATAGTAGACAACGAGCAGTTCGTTCATCAATCGTCATCCTGTGAGTGAGCTTGTCCGCAGAATGGCGCCGCCAAGGCCTGGCCGGGCTGCGAAATCTCAATGCGCATGGCGCATCCCACGGTCCGCCGCGCATGCGGTGCTGATTGTCAAGGCGCGCTCTGACGCCGGCCCCAGCATGGTTGGCATGCCATCAGGAGCAACCCATGAAACGGATCTGGCTGAAGAACTATCCCCCTGGCGTACCCGCGAACATCGACCCGCTGGCCTACCGTTCGCTGGCCGATCTGATCGAGCGGACCTGCGATGGCCACGCCGATCGCCCGGCGTTCACCAGCATGGGCGTGACCCTGACCTACCGCGAGTTCGAGGCCCTCTCGCACGACCTGGCCGCTTACCTCCAGCAGGTGCTGCTGCTGCGCCAAGGCGAACGCGTCGCGGTGATGCTCCCCAACTCGCTGCAGTCAGCCGTCGCGGTGCTGGGCGCCTTGCGCGCGGGGCTGGTGGTGGTGAATGTCAATCCCTTGTACACCGAGCGTGAGCTGGCGTTTCAGCTGAAGGACTCCGGTGCCGTGGCCATCATCGCGCTGGAGAATTTCGCACACACGCTTTCAGGCGCGCTTGCGTCCACTGACGTACGCCATGTGGTCGTCAGCCAGTTCGGCGATCTCTTTCCTGCCGCAAAACGCTGGGCTGTCGATTTCGTGATCCGTCACGTCAAGGGGCTGATCCCGCCCTGGCACATTCCCGGCGCCCTGCACCTGCCTGCCGTACTGCGCGAGGGTGCGCGCCATCGGCTCGAGCGTCCGGCCCTGGGCCCGAGCGACATGGCCGTCCTGCAGTACACGGGGGGCACCACCGGGCGACCCAAGGGGGCGGTCCTGACACACGGCAACATGGTCGCCAACGTGGAGCAGACCTCGGCCTGGATCGGCAGCACGCTGGAACCCGGCCGGGAGACCGTCATCACGGCCCTGCCGCTGTATCACGTGTTCGCTCTGACGGCCAACCTGCTCACCTTCGTGAAGCTGGGGGGCAACAATGTGCTCATACCGGACCCGCGCGACATGAAACACTTCATCGCCACGCTGCAAGCCACCCGCTTTTCGGCCATCACGGGGGTGAACACCTTGTTCCGGGCACTGCTCGACGCGCCTGGCTTCGACGAAGTCTGCAATGCCAATCGCGGTGTGCTCAAGGTGGCTGTGGCGGGTGGCATGGCCGTGCAACGGGCCGTCGCTGAACGATGGCAGGAGGCGGTCGGGGTGCCACTGATCGAGGGCTACGGTCTGACTGAAACCTCGCCGATCGTCTGTGCCAATCCGCTGAACCGTCCCTACAGCGGCATGCTGGGACTGCCGGTGCCGTCCACGGAGGTGGCGATCCTGGACGAGTCCGGCCGTGAGCTTCCCGTCGGCACGGCCGGCGAGATCTGTGTGCGCGGTCCCCAGGTCATGCAGGGCTACTGGCACGCCCCCGAGGAAACGCGGCGGGTGCTGAGCGCCGACGGCTGGCTGCGCACCGGTGACATCGGGCGGCTTCACGACACAGGCTACGTGGAGTTCGTGGACCGCGCCAAGGATGTGGTCGTGGTCTCCGGCTTCAAGGCCTTCCCCACCGAAATCGAGGACATCGTGGCGCTGCTGCCCGGTGTCAAGGATGTCGGGGTGCTGGGCATGCCGGACGATCGCACCGGCGAGGCCGTCTGGCTGTTTGTCGTCAGGCGCGACCCCGCCCTCACCGAGGACCAGCTGCGCGAGCACTGCGCAGCGCACCTGGCGGCCTACAAGCAACCGCGGCGCATCGTCTTCTGCAGCGAACTGCCCAAGACCCCGATCGGCAAGCTGCTGCGCCGACAGTTGCGTGAGGACGCCCTGTCACTGGCCCGTTCGGGGCAGCCGCAGACCTGACGCGCCCGGCCGCAAGCTTGCCACCGCCTGTGCCGCGGGCAGGCCATGGCGTCGTGCGGTTCAGTCTGCCTGCTGAGAGTGCGTGGCCTTGCTCGCCATGCGTACTCGCTGCCGTTCGTCACAGACCAGCACAGTCTCGAACAGGTAGCGGCGCGACACAGCGAGAAAGCGACCGCGCACCGCGTCATCCTGCGTGGCCTGCACCGCCTGCGCGGCACCGGCATGCCGCGCCGGCGGACGCAACGCCGCACCATCGTTCACGACACCTTGCACGGCGCGGTCCTGCGTGGATGCTGCCTTCACCAGAGACTTCTCCCTTCCTGTGTGCAGTCTCCACCAACGATCTGCGCCGCCTGCGTCAGCTCGCTCGAGATCACCGCCAGCACATCGTCGATCGTGATGATCCCGACCAGTGCACCTCGGAATGTGCACACGGGCAGCCGGCGCACGCCGTGGCGCTGCATCACGGCCAGCACCTCCTGCATGGATCGCTCCTCGCGCACCACATGGATCGCATCGCTTGCGACGTCGCCCACACACAGCAGGCCCGGGTCAAGGGCGCGCGCCACGATGCGCACCACGATGTCCCGGTCGGTCAGCAGCCCGACCGGAAAGCTGCCCGCATCGCCATCCTCCACAACCACCACGTAGCCCACCCGGCGGTCGCGCATCTGACGCGCTGCGTCAGCCACCGAGACGGCACGCCCCGTTGTTTCCACATTGCGGCTGCAGACGCCGCCGGCTGTCATTGACCCGTTCATCACACTTCTCCTCGGACGCACAGCGTCATGCGAGGACATTCCGGTTGCCTCCGAAATGGTGGCGGGTGCGCGAGCGGCCTCGTTCGGTTGCCCGAGTGTGCGCCCCGGGCCCTGGGTGCCGGTGATCCTGCGCAACTCAGGGTCAGTCAGTCCAGCCATCGACCCAGCTCCAGCTGAAGCGATCGAGCCCAGTCGTCCGTGTCGATGGGATGGCCGAGCAGGGTCTGGCAGTCGGCCGTGCGCGCCTCGAGCATCGCCGCATGGTCGGGATGCCCCGTCGCATCGCACAGCGCCTGCCAGGGCGTCGGGCGCAGCAGGGTGCCCGCGCTGAGCACGACCGTGTCACCCCGCCGCGCTTGCGCCAGACCGGTGATCTTGCGTCCGTCAACACCCAGCTCCCAGGAGGACAGCCCCGCGAAGCAGGCCCAGTCCAGCTCGTCATGAACCAGCGGCGGTGAAACTCGATGCACCGTCGCCCGGATGCCGCGTTGTCGCAGCCAGCGCGCGTGCGCCAGTCCGAGCCAGCGGTATGCCGCGATCACACCATGCGCCACCAGTGCGTGCCCCCGCGGCAGCACCGCGGACACCCCGATCATCCAGGGCCCCACATACACGGCGCTGCCGCCGGTGGGTCGTCGCAACACACGGCACGCCATGTCGGACGTGCCGACAACCTGGGCACGCCCGGTCACGATGGCATGGTCACGGTAGATCCAGACCCGCGCACCAGGCTGGCACTGTGGCGTGGCCAACGCGCGCTCAAGCCAGTCCTGCTCCACCCATGGCTGAACCGCCGAGCATGGCACCTGCATGCTTAGACGGCGGGCCGGGCAGGCCACCCGGGCGTGCCGGGCGCGCCGGGTCCAGGCGCAAGGCACAGCCATCGCTCGGTCGACGGCGCGCATTCGCAACGCCGAGCCGGTGCATTCGGTGGGATCGAGCGGACATGGCGGGTTCGTTCGCACCTTCTCAGGTGTCGATGATGCGACCCAGCACCGCTGCCCGTGCGAAGGTCTGACCGACCGGCACGAGCACCTGTTCCAGCACACCTGCGGCCGGAGAGGGCACCTCGATCGAGCTCTTGACCAGCACGGCCCGGGCAAGCGGCTGGCCCGCCACGACGTGGTCACCTTCGGCCACCAGCCATTGGTCGAGCAGGGCTTCGGTCCCCGCCTCGACCGACTCCCACAGCAGTGGATCAAGCACGATGTCCTTCATGCGCGCGCCTCGACACGTGACTCCATCGCCAGGTTGCACTGCTCGACGATCGCGTTCACTGACGGGATCACGGCCTGCTCGAGCGGGCGGCTGTACGGAATGGGGACGCCCGGCACGCCAAGCCGGCGTACCGGCGCCTTCAGGCTGAACTCACCGAGGTGTTCGGCCACCAGCGCGGCGATCTCGCCACTCAGACCGAAGTGCAGGTAGTCCTCGTCAGCCACCACCAGTCGCCCCGTACGCGCCACCGAACGCAGCACGGTGTCACGGTCCAGTGGCACCAGCGAGCGCAGGTCGATCACCTCGACCGAACATCCCTGCTGAGCCAGCGCCTCGGCTGCCGCCAGTGCCTTGTGAACCATCTGGCTCAGCGCCACAACGGTCACGTCGCGCCCCTCACGCACCACCTTCGCCACGCCCAGGGGCACGGTATAGGGCTCGTGCGGCACCGCGGTGGTCGCGCCTTCGTGGTAGCTCATCCAGGGCAACCCCATGAGGCCTTTGTGAAAGAAGTACATCACCGGGTTGTCATCGTGGATGGCCTCGATCATCAGTCCCTTGGCGTCGTAGGCATTCGACGGCACCACGACCTTCAGGCCCGGCACGTGGGCAAACAGCGAATACAGGCACTGCGAATGTTGCGCCGCGTCACCATAGCCTGCGCCGATGGCCGTCATCAGCACCACGGGCAGCTTCACGCTGCCGCCCGACATGTAGGTGTTCTTGGCCAGGTGGTTGTAGATCTGGTCCATGCAGACGCCGAAGAAGTCGACGAACATCAGCTCGACAACAGGCCGCAGGCCTTCCGCCGCGGCGCCGGTGGCCGCGCCGATGAAGGCGGTTTCCGAGATCGGCGTGTCCATGATGCGCTCGGGGCCGAAGCGCTGGAGCAGGCCCGAGGTCGCACCGAAGATGCCGCCGTAGCGGGCGATGTCCTCGCCCATCACGAAAACACGCGCATCGCGCTCCATCTCCTGCCCGATCGCCTCGGCGATTGCCTGAGCCATGGTCAGCTGCCGTTGAGGGGTGGTCATGGTCTGTCTCCTGGTGCAAGGGCATCACGCAAAGACGTGCTGCAAGGCTTCTTCGGGAGAAGGCAGGGCGCTGCGACGCGCAAACTCGAAGGCCGCGGCCACGCGGTCGCGGGCGGCCTGCTGGAGCCGGGCCGTTCCGCCTTCGGGCAAGAGCCCTTTGGCATCGAGCTGGCTCGCCAGCGCGGGAATCGCGTCTCGCCTTTTCAGCTCGGCCACCTCTTCCTTGGGGCGATAGAACTCCGCGTCGCCCTGGAAATGCCCCATCAGTCGATCGGTCGCGACCTCGATCAGCGTGGGTCCGTCGCCGCGACGAGCGTGGACGATCGCCTCACCGGCCGCCCGGAACACCTCGATCGGGTCATTCTGCTCGATGGCGATGCCGGGCATGCCGTAGGCCGCCGCACGATGGGCATTGGACCGGATAGCCGTGGAATGCGGCTTCTCGACCGAGATCGCGTAGCGGTTGTCCTCGCAGACAAACACGACCGGCAGCTTCCACAGCGCCGCGAGATTGAGCGACTCGTGGAACGCTCCCTGGTTGGCTGCGCCCTCACCGAAGAAAGCCACCGCCACGTGTGGATGGCCCAGCTTCTTCGCGGCCAGCGCCGCGCCGCAGGCCGGTGGCATGCTCGCGCCAACAATGCCGCTGCAGCTGAACTTGTGCTCGGGGTCGAACAGATGCATGTGCCCGCCCTTGCCTCGGCCCAGTCCGGTGACCTTGCCGAAGATCTCTGCGGTCATGCGGTCGAGTGGCACGCCCTTGGCAATGGCGAAGTGATGCGGCCTGTGCGTGCCGACCACCGTGTCGTCGTCGCTCAGGTGCACACACACCCCTACGGCCACCGGCTCCTGCCCGGCTGCCAGGTGCATCTCGCCCGGCACCGGCCCGGCGGCAATGTCGAAGGCGAGGCCCTTCTGGATGCTCGGAGGCAGCTTGCCCTCCAGGTACACCCGGGCCAGCGTCTCTTCGTATTCGCGGATGACGAGCATCGTTTCGTACATCCACAACAGTTGTTCGGTGTTGGGTTGCATCGTTGTCTCCTCGAGCGAAGGGATGGTCGCGATTCCGGCAGGGAACGGGTTCCAGCCTAGGGCGAGTGCGGTGGCGCAAGTTGCGCATGCTCAACGACCACGGCCGCGAATCAATCACTCTGGAAGCTCTTCGAACATCTGCCGGAGGCTCCATGTCCCACTTCCATTCGCATCTCATTGCCCTTGCGCTCACCACCGTATCCTGTCTTGCCGCAGCCCAAGGCACGGCCCAGCGCGTCGACTTCGGCAAGCGCGAGTACGACGCCAACTGCGCCGTGTGCCACGGCATGACCGGCAAGGGCGACGGCCCGGTGGTCGAGCTGCTGACGAAAAGCCCGCCAGACCTGAGGTTGCTGGCACAGAAGAATGGCGGCGTGCTGCCGCTGCCACGCCTGTACGATGTGATCGATGGTGCGGGCGTACCGGCGCACGGCACACGCGACATGCCGATCTGGGGCCGCGACTACAAGATCCGTGCCGCCGAGTACTACTTCGAGGCACCGTATGACCCCGAGGCGTACACCCGCGCACGCATCCTCGCGCTGCTGGAGTACATCAGCCGCCTTCAGGTGAAGTGATGCCACAAGCGCCTTCGGGGTGGCGCAGCCTGCTGCCATGAAGGCCATGGTGCTGCGCGCAGCGGGCCTGCCGCTCGAAATGCAGGAGCGGCCCGATCCGCTGCCCGGCGCCGACGAGGTGCGGTTGCGCGTCAGCGCCCGCCCTACAGGTCGCACGCCAACGTGTGGGCCACCGCACCGAAGACCCTGCATGCGCAGGTCCACCTGCACCTGAAGCCGCGATCGCGATGCATCAGCATCACGATGAGCATGGGGCGCTCTCACGCCCCGTTCCCGCAGCTTGCATGCGCGGCGGTGGCATCTGCCTCCGGCGCGATGGCAGGTCAACGATAGTGCCTGGGCGAGGCTGCGCGGTGCGAAATGTCAATCGCTGCACACATCGTGCGCAAACGATCCGGTGCCGCTCGTGGCGAGGCCTTGCGGCGTGCGTGTCACGAACAGGGCGTCCAGACCGAGCTGCCGCGCCAGCGCAAGACCCGCCGGCTCACCAAGCACCATCAGTGCCGTTGCATAGGCGTCGGCGTCGACGCATCGCTCACACACGACCGTCACCGCCGCCAGCGTGTTGCTGACCGGCGCGCCGGTGCGCGGGTCCATCGTGTGCGTGATGCGCTGCCCCGCCACCCAGGTCACGTGGCGGTAGTCGCCTGAGGTGGCGATCGAGGCATCGTTCAGTTCGATCACGCCCATGGCCTGCCGCGCGCCCTCCTGGGGCCGTTCCAGGGCCACGGCCCAGCCCGATCCGTCGGGGCGATGGCCCTGCATGCGCAGCTCACCGTCGATGCCCACGATCCAGGCGCCGAGGCCGTGTTCGTTCAGCACCCGGCCCAGCTCGTCGGCACCGTGGCCTTTGGCAATGCCGCACAGGTCCAGCGCGAACTCACCGTGCTTGCGCACCCGCAGGCCGGCAGTGTCGATCTCCAGCAGCTGATCGAGCGGGGCGCAGGGCAGCGACGAGGCTGCCGGCCCTGCAGGCTGCGCGCACGGCAGCGCGGCCGCGGGCCCGAAGCCCCAGGCCGACACCCGGTCGCCCACCGCCGCATTGAACGCATTGCCCGTCTCGTGCCCGATCTGCGCGGCCCGCTGCAGCACACTCACCAGCGCTTGCGGTGCCGGGATCCAGACGCCCGGCCCGGCACGGTTGATGCGCGACAGGTCGGAGTCGGGCTTCCAGTTGGACATCTGCGCGTCCACCGCCGTGACGGCTGCGGCCAGCCGCGCCTCGATGGTGCGGACATCGGCCTGCGGTGGCGCCACGAAGCGGGCGCTGTAGCGCGTACCCATGGTGGGGCCGTGGCTGCGGCACTCGATCACGCCGTGGGCCGGCAGCCACTCAATAGACGTCTTCGACATACCGCCCCTGCGCGCGCAGCTGGCGCACCGAATACGGGGTGCCGCTCAGGATCCGGTCCCAGGCGTCGGCCACGCCTTCGGCCATCAGGCGCCCTCCGCACACGACCACCTGGGCCCCCTGGGCGATCAGCTCGCGCAGGCGAGGCGAGTCGTTGAGCAGTCGGTCCTGCACATAGGTCTTGGGGCTGAGCCTGGAAAAGGCCGTCGTGAGACTGTGCAGTCGGTGGCCTGCCACCAGATGATGCAGCTCGTCCCGATACAGGAAGCCATTGCCGTCATCGCGCGCGCCCAGGTACAGATGCATCGGGCGGGCCGGCGCGTTGTGGCGGATGAATCCGACCAGCGGGCCGATGCCGGTGCCCGCCCCGATCAGGACGACCGGCTCGCGCCCCGGCTGCGGGCGGAAGTGCTCATGCACGCGGATGAACGCCTGGATCGTGTCGCCGGGCTGCAGGCGCGTGAGGTAGCTGGAGCAGACCCCGTCGGGGTGGCGACGCACGCAGATCTCGAGTACACCGTCTTCAGCCGCGCTGGCCAGGGAGTAGTAGCGCGGTGCGCCCCCGCCCGGTGGCACCACGCCCAGCAGGTCCCCGGCCTCGTAGCGAGGCAGCCCGCCTGCCGTCCACCGGAACCATCCGCGCGCCTGACGCGGCAGCCTGAAGCGCAGCACCACCGTCAGTGCGTCCGGCTCGCTGCCGTAGTCGGTACGGGAGGCCAGGGTCAGGGCCGTCAGGCGCGGCAGCAGCGGGGTGTAGTGCACCGTCAGCTTCACGCCCAGCGCCCGGCTCAGGCCTTCGCACCAGGCCTGGAACTCGGGCTCGGACTGTCGGTCGACCGTGCCGAACTCGCACAGCGCCGGCCACCCTCTGGCCGCCAGCGCGTCATGCACGGCGTGCGCATAGCCGCAGAACTGCGGGTACTGGCGATCACCAAAACCCAGCACGGCAAACGCCGGACCGGCCGCCGCCGGCAGGCGCTCGAGCCGGCGCAGGAACTGGCGGGCCCCGTCGGGTGCCTGCCCGTCGCCATGAGTGGCGGTGAGCACCAGCAGGCGGCGCGCCCGCAGGCAGCCCGGCCCCAGCGTGTCCATCGCCGCGGCATGCACCCGGTAGCCAGCCTGGGTCAGTGCCTGGTGCAGGGCCAGGGCAAAGCCCCAGGTGGTGCGTGTTTCGCTGCCGACAAGCAGCACCGTATCGGCCTCGGCCAGCGGCGCGTTGTGTCGCACCCGGGGCGCCAGGCGCCAGCGCCGCCACCAGATCAGCGCCCCGGTCACGGCCAGCAGCGGCACGCTCAGCGAGCAGGCGCCCAGCACCAGGCCCAGCCACCACAGGCCTTCGCCGGTGTGCAGCATGCGCAACAGGGCCAGCCACTGCTGCCAGCCATCGAGCGGCACGAAGTGCAACCACTGGCCCGAGCCCGGGTCGATCGCGCCGCTGCCGCTGCGGGTCTCGACCTCGATCACGTCCGCGGTGTCATCGGCTGCAGCAAACTTCAACTGCCGCAGCTCGTGTACCTGCAGGCCCTGCAGCGCAGGCATCCGCGCGGGGTCCAGGGTGGCGCGCACGTCGGTGCGGGCCTCGGCGAAGGGTTCCGTCGCACCGCCCTCGGGCAGCATGCCCAGCGTCACGAGCGACATCCACAGCCCGGTCAATGTCGACAGCAGCAGCCCGGGCAGCACCACACGGGCCACCTGGTTGTGCAGGCGCTGCGGCACGTCGCCGCGTACCGGCCACAGCAACTGGCGCCAGCCTCCCATGCGGCGCACCAGCATCAGCAGGCCGGAGACCAGCACCAGCAACATGCAGGTCACGAGTAGCGCGCTGAGGATCTGCCCGGTGTCTTCGAGCAGCAGCTTGCGGTGCAGGTTGCGGACCCACCGCTGCACGACCGCCGGGCGATAGGGCCCGAGCACCGTGCCTTGCACCGGGTCGATGATCGATGCGCGCTGCGTCTGCCCGTCCAGGTGATAGGCCACCAGCGTGCCCGAAGCCTGGCGCACCAGGGTCTCGACACCTGGCACGCTGGCGGCCACACGGCTGGCCAGGGTGGCAAGGTCAGGCGCCTGCGCAGCCGACACCCGCGCACGTTCGAGCGCGGGAAATACCGACAGCACCGCACCGCTGAGCGCCACCACGATCAGCAGCAGCGCGGCCACCAGCGCCACCCAGGAATGCAGCTTGCGCAGCATCGCCGGCCGCTCTGCTCAGAACGTGTAGCGGAACGACTTGACGTAGCCGCGGCCGGCCACGGGCTGGCCGGCGCCCGCCCGGGTGAGGGGAACGACCACCTCCGAGGGCTTGTCCGTCATGTCTTCGACGGCCGTGTCGATGTGGATCTGGTAGCCGGCGTCCAGCAGGGTGTCGGCCAGCTCCACACTGACGCGCAGGGTCTTGCCCGCCCCCACGCTCGCCCCGCTGATGCCGTCGATCCTGGCCTTGCCGCCCGTGGCCTGATACCAGTCGCGCAGGTGTCGCCAGTACTTGGTCTTGGTGCCGGCGACCCACAAGGTGCGCTCGTAGCGCCCCTGGGCGTCGGTCAGGTAGATGGCCAGGTAGGCGCCGTCACCCCCATAGGCGGCGAGCTGGGTGTCCAGCACCACCGGACGCGCCCAGGTGAGCGACGGCCAGGCCAGTGCGCCTGCCGCGGCAACCAGCGGCCATGTGCGTTTCATGCTTGTGCTCCTGTAAATGCGGGTGCGCTGCGGTCAGTCGCCCCCAGGCTTGCGTTCACGGTCACGGTCACGCTCGCGGCGTTCATGCCGGATGCGCAGCACCTCCAGCGTGGCCGGATCGATCTTTGCCTTGAAGCGTCGCCCGTCGGCGTCGCGCCCCTTGATCTCATAACAGCCGTCGTCGACCTTCAGCCGGTCGACCTGCCAGCGTTGGCGTGCAGCCAGCGCGAGCACCGCCTCACGCGGCTGCCACGACTCGGCGGGCACGTCACACGACGGCGACGCCCGCGCGGGCCAGGCGACCAGGCCCAGCAGGACGAGCCCTGTGCCCAGTGCGATCTGACGCTTGACGCGATCCATGCTCGGGAGCCCGGTTGTTGGGGTGTCGTGAGTTGGCGGTCATTGGCCTTCGGCCGTGACCGATCGGCTCTCAGCATGGCGCCGGAACATTAAGCCAGCCTTGCGCCGTCTCAAATGCGTTCACCGTGGGCACGGTCCAGGCCGAACCGGGCGAAGGCATGCGTCAGCCCGGCGACCGCCATGAACGCCAGCGCGACCAGGGCCGCGTCGGCGGCATGGAGCGGCCGGATGCCCAGCAGACCGCTGGCAGCGGGCAGTTGCACCAGTCCGAACGTCGAGACCAGCGTCGCGGCGACGATCCAGCGGGGCGTCGCACGGCGCAGGCCGGTCAGGCCGGCGGTGATGCCGGCACTGGCCACCAGCAACATGGTCAGCGCCATCGCACGGGCATGCGCCACGTCCTGGACCGCACCCAGCGCGTACAGGTAGCTCGCAACGACGCCTCCACTCAGCAGCAGGCCCGTCATGGCAAGCCACACCCAGGCCCGCCGCGAGAAGAAGCGGACCTGCCGGCCCTGGCGCGCCACCGCAGCCAGTGGCCCGGCGGCGGGCTGGTCCTGGAACGCCAGCATCGCCGTCGGATGGATGACCAGCTCCAGCCACACGATGTGGATCGGCAGGAACAGCAGATGCAGGCCCAGGGCGGGGATGACCGAGGCGCCGACCACCAGGGGCAGGTGCACCAGCAGCAGGTAGGAGAACGCCAGCCGCAGGTTCTGGAACAACTGCCGCCCTTCGGCCACGGCCGCGACCAGCGTCCTGAAGTTGTCGTCGAGCAGCACCACCGAGGCAACCTCGCGCGCGCTGCGCGTGCCACGTTCACCCATGGCCACACCCACGTCCGCCAGCCGCAGGGCCGGCACGTCGTTGACACCATCGCCCGTCACCGCGACCCGTTCCCCTTCGGCCTGCAAGGCCTGCACCAGCGCGAGCTTCTGCATCGGGGTGGCCCGCGCGACCACATCGACGCCTGGCTGGGCACGGAGCGACGCGCCGGCATCGTCCTCGGGGCGCAGCACGAGCACTTGCGGCTCGCCGCCGCCCAGCCCGATCTCGGCCGCGATCGCCGCGGCGGTGGCCGGGTGGTCGCCAGTGACCATCACCACCCGCATGCCGGCGGCCAGACACTGCGACACGGCCTCGCGCACCCCCTCGCGCACCGGGTCCTCGAAGGCCAGCAGCCCGGCCCACTGGAAACCCTCTTCCGGCTCGGTGGTCGGCACCGTGTCGCGCGGCAGCGCGCGCGATGCGCAGGCAATGACCTTGTGGCCCGAGCGTGCCAGGGCATCGACCTGCTCGCGCCACTGCGTGCGCTGCGCAGGGGACAGCTCGCACAGGTCCAGCACCGTTTCGGGCGCCCCTTTGGTATGGGCGCTCACGGTACCGTCGGGCGCCTGCCACACGAGGGTTTCGCGACGCCGGGCTTCCAGGAAGGGAAAGGTCGCCAGCCGGGTCGCCGCGGGCAATGCCCCGGCCGCGTCATGCAGTGCCCGGTCCAGCGGATCGTCGCTGTCGTCACGCGCCGCGCGGGCGCCGGCCTGCACCAGCCCGGCCGGGTTGTGGCCGTCGGCGGGTGCGACGTGGGCCAGCACCAGTGCCCCGGCGGTGATCGTCCCGGTCTTGTCCGACACGATGCAGGTGGTACGCCCGATGTTCTCGACCGCCACCGCGCGGCGCACCAGGGCCTTCCTGCGCGCCAGGCGGAACACGCCCAGCCCCAGGAAAAAGGTGTAGACGATCGGGAACTCCTCCGGCAATGCCGCCACCGCCAGGGTCACGGCACTCAGGACCGCATCGATCCAGCCATGGCCCTGCCACAGCCGGATGCCGGCCAGCAGCAAGCAGATCGCCACCACCGCGACCAGCAGCACGGCCACCAGTTGGCCGATGGCCTGCTGCAGCGGTGTCATCTCGTGGCGCCCTTCGGTGGCGCAGCGCACGATCTCGCCATAGCGGGTCTGGGCGCCGATGCAGGCCACGCGCAGCCGTGCCGTTCCGCTCAGCACACGGGTGCCCGCCATGCCCCAGTGCACCTCGTCGGCCTGGGCCGGCAGGGGCCATCCCGGTTGCAGCACGCGCTTGCGCACGGGTTGCGCCTCGCCGGTGAGCGTGGATTCGTCGACCTGCACCCCGTTGCCGTCCACCAGCAGGCCATCGGCCGGGAAGTACACGCCGGGTGGCACCTCCACCAGGTCGCCCGGCAGCAGATCGCGCGCGGGCACCTCGGTCCACTGCGCTGCACGCAGCACCTTCGCGGTGCTGGCCAGACGGCTTTCCAGGCCGCCGGTCGACGCCTGCGTGCGACGGTGCAGCCAGGCATCCATGGCAAGCAGCGGCACCATCGCCGCCAGCAGCACCAGCGATTCAGCCACTTGGCCCAGCAGTCCGAACAGGGCCGAGGCCACCACCAGAAACCACAGCATTGGATCGCGGGCGGTGTCTCGTGCGATCGCAACCCACCCGCCCTGGGTCACCGGAACGATCTCGTTCGGGCCGTGGCGGCGCTGCGCCTCGACCTGCGCTGCGCTCAGGCCGGCCAGAGGAGACGCCAGGTTCGGCATGTCGTCTCGCGGCACCTGGCGCTGCGTGTGTTCCATCCTTGATGCCCGTTCATTCCCGCGCCGGGCGACAGGCCGTGCGGCGACAACGCAGTCTAGGCCCGGTGTCAGCCGGTGGCCTGCCACGCCCGCCCGGTGGTTGACGCGCCTCAAGCCCGCGGCGCCACCCCCGGGCGGCGTCGCGCGGGCGCCCTGTTTTGGATCAAGCCCCCGGCACGGTGCGCCACACGCACCACAAGCTGTCCGGTCCGCCCCCATGCCGGGCACCGGGCCCCGGTTTTGGCGCATGCCGGGCCGCACTGGCCCCGAAATCCGCCGGGAAAAGCTGGCACGGCCGTTGCTAGACATGACTCGTCATAACAAGTTGGCGATCATGAACAAGCCTGCCGCCCCCCTCGCCCGTGTGGTCACGCTGCGTGAACCGGCCCCCGGTGCCGGCCAGACCGTGCAACCGGCGTCGCCCGTCCCGCTGTACGAGCAGATCAAGGACCTGCTGCGCGGCCGCATCCTCGACGGCACCTATCAGCCGCACCAGCAGATGCCGTCAGAGAGCGAGATGATGGCCAGCTTCAATGTCAGCCGCATCACCGTGCGGCAGGCGCTGAACGACCTGCAGAACGAAGGCCTGATCT
>CBFGPV010000106.1:0-14719 GCA_965650765.1 uncultured Burkholderiales bacterium | reverse complement strand
GTGAAGAACGGAATGGCCAGCAGGGTGTCGTTCTGCATGATGCCGAACACCCGCAGCGGCAGCGCCTGGAACAGGTTGGAGCCGAACAGGCCGAGCTCCATGCCGACAAAACCGAACAGCAGCCCGGTGGCAGCCAGGCCAAAGGCCACCGGGATGCCGCACAGCAGGAAGAAGAGCAGGCCGGCAAACATCACCGGCACGAAGTTGGAGGTGAGGAACTCGATCATCACTGGGCCTTGACTTGGTGTTGTTCTGCTTCACGAGCCAGTTCTTCGACGAGCTTTTCCTCGTCGGACTTTTCATGCTCGTTGGGGAAAAGCTCGCTGCGGTGGCCGGTCAGGAAGGCGATGCGCTTGATCAGCTCGGAGATCGCCTGCACCAGCAGGATGGTGAAGCCTGCGGGCATCAGCAGGTACACCGGCCAGCGGATCAGGCCGCCGGCGTTCTGCGACATCTCCCCGCTCTCGTAGGCGCCGACAAACAGCGGCCAGGACAGGTTGATGAGGATCAGGCTGAGCGGGATCACGAAGACCACGATGCCCAGGATGTCGATGATCGCGTTGGTGCGACGGGTCAGGCGCGACGAGATGAAGTCGATGCGCACGTGCGCGTTGCGCAGCAGCGTGTAGCCGACCCCCAGCATGAACACGCCGGCAAAGAGATACCACTGGATCTCGAGCAGCGAGTTGGAACTGGTGTTGAACACCTTGCGGACGATCGCGTTGCCGGCGCTGATGAGCACCGCCGCCAGCACGAGCCACATGGTCAGCTTGCCGATCTGTTCATTGATCCAGTCGATGGCACTGGAAATCTTCAGTAGGACAGGCACGTTGTCTCCGGGAGTTTGGAAAGCGGGTCGTGGGGCACCGGCAGACGGGGTGGTCGGCCGGTGCGGTCGAATCCTGTGCGTCGTGCTCGACGGTCTGCGCATGCGGTGACGGCTCACTGCCACACGCCAGACCGGCTCATCGCGCGGATCGCACTGTACGGAGCATGAACTGAATACGGCCTGAAAACACGCCGTGTTTGCCGCAGCTCTAGGGAAGACCCCTATGCCGGTGCGGGGGGTGATCAGGCGGTGGTGGCCAGCTCAGGTGCCTGTCGCGGCGCGGTACAACTTGGTGCTGCGTGCGCCCGATCGGCAGAAGGCCAGGATGGGGCGGGGCAGGCTCGCCACGAGCTGTGCGAACTGAGCGATCTGCTCGGGCGTCTGCACGGCAGGACTGACCGGCAGATAGGCATAGTCCAGTCCGGCGGCGCGGGCTGCGGCCTCGATCTGGGCACTGGTGGGTTGGTCCGGGCCGCCCTCGAAATCCGGGCGGTTGTTGACCACGCTCTTGAAGCCGGCATCGGCGGCCGCCTGCATTGCGGCGGGGTCGAGCTGACCGGCCACGCAGACGTCAGCGGCAATCTGTTGGACAGCCAGGGTCATCGGTGGGCTCCTTTCACTTGCTGAGGGCCTGCTTGACGGCCGTGGACACCAGCCCCATGTCGGCCTTGCCGGCCAGCTGGGTCTTCACGGCGGCCATGACCTTGCCCATGTCACCGGGGCCGGCGGCGCCCAGTTCAGCCACGATGCGGGCGACTTCGGTGGCGATCTCGTCGGCGCCCAGGCGCTGGGGCAGGTAGGCCTCCAGCACCTTCATCTCGGCGGCTTCCTTGTCGGCCAGGTCGGTGCGGCTGGCCTGGGTGAACTGGGTGAAGGCGTCCTTGCGCTGCTTGATGAGCTTGTCGACGATGCCCACGACCGCGGCGTCGTCGAGCACGACGCGTTCGTCGACTTCCTTCTGCTTGCAGGCAGCCAGCAGCATGCGGATGGTGGACAGGCGCTCGCTGTCCTTGGCGCGCATGGCCGACTTCATGTCTTCAGTGATCTGGTCCTTGAGGCTCATGATGCGTGTCGGGTTGGTGTGGAAGGGATGTTAGCGGGTGCTTGCCATCCCGCAAGCCCGGCGGCCATCGGAAACCGTGCGCAGGCGGCAGTTGGCAAGCCGGAAACGACAAAGCCCGCTGGGCGTCCCCACGCGGGCTTTGGTCGAGTGCTCACGAGCGGCTGCGTGTCATCGCAGCCCGCAGGGGCAGCAGGAAGCCGGGTTCAGTACAGCTTCTTGGGCAGCTGCATGCTGCGCACGCGCTTGTAGTGGCGCTTCACGGCGGCAGCCTTCTTGCGCTTGCGCTCGGCGGTGGGCTTCTCGTAGAACTCGCGGGCGCGCAGTTCGGTCAGCAGGCCCAGCTTTTCGATGGTGCGCTTGAAGCGGCGCAGGGCCACGTCGAACGGCTCGTTTTCTTTGACGCGAATGGTAGTCATTGAGAGGTTGGATCCTTCTTGGTGCGCCCATTTGCCAGCCGAAGCGGTGAATGCCGCTGCGGTGGGGCCTGGGTGTACGGCCTGGGCCGTGGGCGCAGGTTTGCCAGCAAAGACCGCGATTATATGCCGAGCTTTTCAGCAATGCAAAATTTGCTCAGGCGGGGCTGGATGGGCGGGCAGGCGGGGTCGACACCGCAAGTCCGCAGGCCATGGCGCTTGCCCAGGCCCACTGGAAGTTGTAGCCGCCCAGCCAGCCGGTCACGTCGACCACTTCACCGATGAAATGCAGGCCAGGCGTGCGCTGGCTTTCCAGGGTTTGCGAGCTGAGTTCACGGGTATCGATCCCGCCGGCGGTCACTTCAGCCTTGCGGTAGCCCTCGGTGCCGGTGGGCACCAGCTCCCAGCGCTGCAGCCGGGCGGCCAGGTCGCTCAGGTCGCGGTCCTTGATGTCGGGCATCGGCCGGCGGGCCAGGTCGGGCGTCGCGGCCAGCCAGGCGTCGGCCAGGCGGGCTGGCAACAGGCCCGCCAGCTCGTTGGCCAGCAGCCGTCGCGAGGCTGCCTTGGCCGCACGCAGCGTGGCCTGCAGGTCCATCCCGGGGGTCAGGTCCACGCGCAGTGCGCTGCCCGCCGCCCAGTAGCTCGAGATCTGCAGCACGGCCGGCCCGCTCAGTCCGCGATGGGTGAACAGCAGGTCTTCATGGAAGCTCATGCTCTGGCGGCCCGCGCCCGTTTCGATGTGCACCGGCAGCGAGGCCCCGGCCAGCGAGGCGAACGGCGCCCAGGCCTGGGCGTCGAAGGTCAGTGGCACAAGGGCGGGGCGGGTGGGCACGATGCGGTGTCCGAACTGCCGCGCCAGCCGGTAGCCGAAGTCGCTCGCGCCGATCTTCGGGATCGACAGCCCGCCGGTGGCCACCACGAGGCGCTGGGTGTGCACCGGCCCGCGGTCGGTCTGCAGCTCGAACCCGCCCGGGGCCGTCTGGGCGACAGACGCCACGGCACAGGGTTGCCAGCGCGTCACACCACCAGCGTCGCACTCGCTCAACAACATGCGGATGATCTGCTCGCTGCTGTCGTCGCAGAAGAGCTGTCCCTTGTGCTTTTCGTGCCAGGCAATGCGGTGCCGCTCCACGAGCGCGAGGAAGTCGGCCGGTGTGTAGCGCGCCAGGGCAGAGCGGCAGAAGTGCGGGTTCTCGGACAGGAAATTGGCCGGCCCGGTGTCGCGGTTGGTGAAGTTGCAGCGCCCGCCGCCCGAGATGCGGATCTTCTCGGCCACGCGCTCTGCGTGGTCCAGCACCAGGACCCGGCTGCCGCGCTGGCCTGCCACGCCGGCGCAGAAAAGGCCGGCCGCGCCGGCCCCGATCACGGTGACGTCGAATCGATGCATGGGGCGCGATTATCGGCCCCGTCGCCACTCAGCCCTTCCAGGTGAACGGGAAGAGGAACTGCTTGACGAAACCGTTGGGGACGTAGTCGCCGACCACGCCGTACTGGCGAGGCCATTCCCGGTCGGCGGTGACAGCCGTGCCGAACAGGTAGTCCAGGAAGGCGAAGTGCGCGGCATAGTTCTTGTCGATCGCCTCGTCGTCCTGCGAGTGGTGCCAGTGGTGAAAGTTGGGCGTGACGATCACGTAGCGCAGCGGGCCCAGGCGCACGCTCACGTTGGCATGGTTGAACACCGCCTGGAAGCCGACGATCACGATGTAGGTGTCGATCACTTCCTTGCTGAAGCCCAGCACGAAGATGGGTGCCAGCACCAGCGTGCGCGTGATGATGAGCTCGAGGATGTGCTGGCTGGAGCCTGCCAGCCAGTCCATGCTCTTCACGCTGTGGTGCACCGCGTGCAGGCGCCACAGCAGCGGCACCTCGTGGTAGGCGCGGTGCGTCCAGTACTGCACCAGGTCGGCCACCAGGATGATGAGGAACAGCGCCACCCAGAAGTTCAGCCCCTGCACCCAGCCGCGGATGCCATCGTTGGCGGCCCAGCCGAAGAACTTGTGCACCATGAGGTTGGTGGCCAGCAGCACGAAGCCCACCACCATGTGGTTGACGATGAAGTGGTGGAAGTCGGTCTGCCACTCGGGCCGGAACACCGGCTGGTCGCGGCGCAACGGGAACAGCTTTTCGATGAAGATGAAGATCAGCGTGGAGCCCAGCAGGTCGAGGATGAACCAGTCCAGGCCGATGTAGGGGGTGTTGTCGGGGAAGTCATTGACCGGCACCTTGTGGCCGCCCAGCACCAGCGTGAGGGCGATCAGCGTGAACGCACCGAACGACAGCCAGCGCACCCGGCCGAAGACGATGTTGAACAGCGCGATCGAACCCGCAATGACCATCGCCCAGTACATCACCAGCCTGAGCGTCTCGACGTCGTAGGCCTTGCGCAGCTGCGGGGTCGTCAGGTACTGCGGGAAGTGAAAAGCGAGCACGCCCAGGAAGCACAGGATCGCCAGCGACAGCGCGATGATCCCTGAGACCATGCCCTTGCCGCTGCGCAGCTCGCCATGGGATTCGGTCAGCTGGTTGAGTTTGTCGATCGGCGTCATGGTCTGGGGCTCCGGGCAGGGACGCGGGGATTATCCGGGCTGCGCAAGCGCTGTTGCTGCCGCCTCCCTAGAATGAAGGCGCCTGAAGCTGCGGCCTTCCCCGATTCCGGGGGGCGGCGGGCGGCCCACCCCTTCCCCATGGACAACTCCCTGAGCGGCCAGAACGGCTGCAACGCCCCTTCCTTGCCGGCTGCTCGGTGGTCCACCCGTGCGCACTTCTTCTGCAGCGGCTTCCTGTTTGCGGCCTGGGGCGTGCATGTTCCGACGGTGAAGTCGGTCTATGGCGTGGGCGAAGGGGCCCTGGGACTGGCGATGCTGGCCGCGGGCGTCGGCGCGCTGATCGGCCTGTCGCAGGCCGGGGCCCTGGTGGGGCGTTTCGGCGCGCGCACGATGGCCCTGGGCTGCGGTGTGTTCACGGCCGCCGCAGTGTCGGTGCTGCTGAGCCTGCCCGGGTTTGTGGCCCTCCTGGCTGTGCTGGTGGTGTTCGGCCTGGCGTCGGGGGTGTTCGATGTGGCGATCAACGCCGAAGCCAGCGAACTCGAGCACCGCGAGGCGAGACCGCTGATGAGCGGTTTTCACGGCATGTTCAGCCTGGGTGGCATGACCGGGGCTGGCCTGGGCAGCGCCTTGCTGGCCGCGGGTGTGGCGCCGGTCACGCACCTCGCGTGTGTGTCGGTGCTGGCGGCCGTCACGATTGCCGTGGCCTGCCAGAACATGCTGCCGCCCCAGGTGGCCGCCGGCGGCCACGGCCACTTTCGGCTGCCGCGCGGCACGCTGCTGGTGCTGGGGGTGATGGCCGCACTGGGGTTGATCGCCGAGGGTGCCATCTACGACTGGAGCGTGCTGTACCTGCACAAGGAACTCGGCAGCCCGCAGGAGCAGGCGGCACTGGCCTATGCCAGCTTTTCGGCAGCGATGGCGCTGACGCGGTTTGGCGGCGACTGGATCCGCGCCCGGGTGCGACCGGCCACACTGCTGTGCGCCAGTGCCTTGCTGGCCGGTGCAGCCATGGCGCTGGTGCTCTGGACAAGCCGGCCCGGAGTGGCATTGGTCGGCATGGCGCTGGTGGGCGTGGGTTTTGCCAACGTGGTGCCCATCCTGTTCAGTGCAGCCGCCCGGGTGCCCGGGGTGACGGCCGCCCACGGCATTGCGGCCGTGTCGTCGGTCGGCTACCTGGGCTTCATGGGCGGGCCGCCGCTGATCGGTGTGCTGGCTCAGTGGAGCTCGCTGACGGCGGCCCTGAGTGTGGTGGTGATGTTTGCGCTGGTGCTGGCCGCCGCATCGCGGCGGGCGCTGGCCACCCAGGCATCGACATGAACAACAACCTGCGGGCCATGACACACGACATGGCCTGCACGATTTTCGGAGTGCAGGAATGAGCTGGGAACTGTGGTGGGCCTATTTTTTTGCCTGCTGGATCATTGCGCTGTCGCCCGGGTCGGGCGCGGTGCTGGCCATGAGCCACGGCTTGTCCTATGGGGTACGGCGCGCCAGCGTGACGATCGCCGGTCTGCAGGTGGGGCTGCTCGTCACCCTGGTGGTGGCGGGGGCCGGCCTCGGGGCGGTGCTGGTGGCGTCCGAGACGGCTTTCACGGTGGTGAAGTTTGCTGGCGCAGGCTATCTGCTGTGGCTGGGCCTGCAGCAGTGGCGCGCGGGTGACCGCGTGGCTGCCGGTGCGGTGGCGCTGGCCCCGATGCCGGCGCGCCAGCGCTTCATCACGGGGGCGCTGACCAACGCGACCAATCCCAAGGGCATCCTGTTCATGGTGGCCGTGCTGCCGCAGTTCATCGACCCGGCGCGGCCGTTGGCGCTGCAGTTGCTGGTGCTGGGCCTGACGACCTGTGCCGTCGACATCGTGGTGATGCATGGCTATGCGCTGCTGGCGCAACGCATGCAGGTGCTGTTCCGTTCGCCGTCGGCGGCGCGCTGGCAGAACCGCTTTTTTGGCGGCCTGCTGATGGCCGTGGGCGCGACGCTGGCGTTCGTCAAGCGCGCAGCGCCCTGAAGCGCAAGCGCGCCGCGTGCGGGACGCTCAGGCGGCCTCGCGCCGGGCCGGCGACAACGCCTGCAGGCCACGCAGCACGTCACCCACGATGATGATGGCCGGGCTGCCCAGGCCGCTGGTGTTCAGCGTGGCCTGCAGCGTGCCCAGGGTGGCCACCACATGCCGCTGGCGTGGCTGGCTGGCGTGCTGCACGATGGCCAGCGGCGTGGCCGGGTCCAGGCCCGCAAGCAGGCCCGATTCGATCGCCGCCGCCTGCGACACCCCCATGTAGATCACCAGCGTGAACCCCTGGGCGGCCGTGGCCGACAGCTGACGCCAGTCGAGCTGGGCGTCTTCGCCCTTGGCATGGCCGGTCACGAAGATCACGCCGTGGGCATGGTCGCGGTGGGTGAGCGGCACGCCCAGGCTGGTGGCCGCAGCCAGCCCCGAGGTGATGCCGTTGATCACCTCGACCTGCAGCCCGGCCTCGCGCAGATGCTCGACCTCTTCGCCGCCCCGCCCGAAGATGAACGGATCCCCGCCCTTGAGCCGCACCACCCGTTCGCCGCGGCGGGCTTCGGTCACCATCAGCTTTTCGATGAAAGCCTGCGGTGTGCTCTGGCAGCCACCACGCTTGCCGACATGCACGATGCGCGCATTGCGTCGCACGTAGCGCAGTACCGCGTCGCCCACCAGGTCATCGACCAGCACCACCGTGGCCTGGCGCAGGGCCTTGATGGCCTTGAGTGTCAGCAGGTCGGGGTCGCCCGGGCCGGCGCCGACCAGGGTGACGACGGGCGAGCCGCAGGGGATGTCAGGCGATGCGTTCATGGGAGGTGGGGGCTGCGGTGTTCAGATGCCTGATCGTCTGCAAGATGCATTCCACCTGCTGGGTCAGCGCATGCGGTGCCGGCTTCTCACCACTGACGACCCCCTGGATGTAGACGGCCGTGGTGGCGGCGTCACACTCGCGCGGCAGGATGGGCATTTCGGTCAGCACCCCCTCGCGGGCCGCCACGCCCAGGCTGGGCATCGCCTGGCCGCCGACGAACACATCCATGCGGGGCGTGCGCCGGGGGTCGGCCACAGGCTCACCTTCGGTGCCGCGCATGAGCATGGCGTCGGCGTGGCTCGCCTGCAGGAACTGGGTCAGCGTGGCGCCGTATTCGGGGTGGGTGTAGTTGACCACGCGCAGCGTGCGATCCAGCGGGGCCGGGCCCATCAGCTTGGCGACGGTGTGCCCCGGATTGCGCAGGCCGATCACCCAGCGCGCGTCGAGCAGGCGGGCCATCGGCGGGCACAGCACCTCGGTCGGCATGAACACCGGCTCGTGGCGCCGCCAGGCCTGGGCCACGTCTTCAGCGTCTCGGGCCAGCGGCAGGCCGAGGTCGCGAAAGATCTCGGCCGAGGTGACGCGGCCCGGGTCGCGCACCATGCCATGCACCAAAACGGGGATGCCTTCCTGGGCCAGCAACTGGGCCAGCAGCGGGGTGAGGTTGGGTAGTTTGCGCGCGCCGTTGTAGGACGGCAGCACCACGATGCGCTGCTCGGCGGGCAGCGGCAGGCAGTGGCGGGTGGCGGCATCGAGAAAACCGGCCAGCTCGTCAAGCGACTCCCCCTTGATGCGCATGGCCACCGCAAAGGCGCCGATCTCGAGGTCGGTCACCTGGCCGGTGAGGATCTGCTGCATCAGGTCGTACGCCTGGTCGCGGGTCAGCGCACGTGCGCCCTCCTTGCCGCGGCCGATTTCCTTGATGTATTTGGCGATGCTCATGTCTTGTCCCTGTGGTGCGGGTCCGCGGATGGACCGGCAGGTGCGCCTGAGGGGGTCCGCAAGTCTCGGGCCAGTGTCCGGCGCCGGTCTGCGGGTTCCGAGGCGGGCCTTGGCCGATTGTCGCGCCGAAGGTCCCCCTCGGGGTCACGCCGCCTTGAGCTGCTGGCGCACGAGCTTCTTGAGTTCGGGCACGCAGGAGCCGCAGTTGGTGCCGCACTTCAGGCGCTCCTGCAGTTGGGCGAGGCGCGCGTCAGCCGTGCCGCTGCACTGGGCCAGGGTGTCCTGGATCTGGGGTTCGGTCACGTTGAAGCAGGTGCAGACCTGCCGGCCGCGTGACTGCACGGCCACCGGCGCCCGTGCACCGGGCGCCAGCAGCAGGCGGCCGTAACCCTGCGCCGGGAGTTCGTCCTGCAGCAACGGCATCACCCAGGACTGTGCACTCGTGTCACCGGCCAGCACGAAGGCCTGCAACACAGCGTCGGACGATGGGCGGCTGGCATCGCGTGGTGCCAGGCGCATCGTGCGGCGCTGGCCGCGGCGCCGGTCGGCATACCGCAGCACGTCACGTCCGTCGAGCCCCAGCAGCGACTCGATGCGTTCGAGCACACCGGCCGGTGGCGCCTCATAGCCCGCCGCGCGGAACAGCACACCGCCCAGGCCGCGGTCATGGGGTTCGCGCCCGAAGGGCACGCAGGTGGCAAAGGCGAAGGCGAGCATCTCGCTTCGCAACTGTTCACGCACGGCCAGCGCCTGCTCATGCGGCAGCCAGGCTGCGCCCAGCAGGGTCCAGGGCAGCTCGGCCTTCAGGATCTTGACCGCCGCATGCTTGAGTTCGGGCTGCTTGGATGACGGGCAGAAGGCGGGGCTGGTCAGCGCATTGACGCCGGCCTGACGCTCGCCGTTGCTGCCCGCGCCACTGAGGAATTCCTCCCCCCAGTGCATGGCCATGAAGGCCTGGTTCAGGCCCAGCTGCTCGCTGCCCTGCACCGGCACGACGATCGAACCACGTCGTGAGGTCAGGTGCACCAGGTCGCCGTCGCGCAGGCCGCGCCGGTCCATGTCCTGCGGGTGCATCTGCACCGTCGGTTCGCTCACGTGGCCGAACAGTCGGCCCAGCGTGCCGGTGCGGCTCATGCCGTGCCAGTGGTCACGCAGCCGGCCGGTGGTCAGGCTGAACGGGTAGCGTGCATCACGCGGTTCGGCCACCGGGTGGTAGGCCACGTCCGCAAACCGTGCGCGGCCGTCGGCCGTCGGGAAGCGGCCGTCCTCGTACAGGCGGGTCCGTCCGGCGGTGGCGCCTTCGGGGTAGGGCCACTGCTGCGGCGCAGCCGACAGGGTGGGGTAGTCCAGCCCGGTGATGTCGAGGTCGCGCCCGCGGGTGGTCTCGCGATGCTCGTTCCAGATGGACTCGGGGCTGTCATAGGGAAACAGCGTGTTGCCGTCGATGCGTTTCGGCCCGAGCCGCTGCTCCAGGCGGCGCGCGAATTCGGTCGCGGCACGCCAGTCGTGACGGGCCTGCCCCGGCGCCGGCACGGCGGGGCGCACCCGGGTGATGCGGCGCTCGCTGTTGGTCACGGTGCCGTCCTTTTCGCCCCAGGTGGTGGCCGGCAGCAGCAGGTCGGCATAGCTGCAGGTGGCGGTGTTGGCAAAGGCCTCCTGCACCACGACAAACTCGCAGCGTTCGAGCGCGCGGCGCACCGTGGTCTGGTCCGGCATGGACTGCGCCGGATTGGTGCATGAGATCCACAGGGCCTTGAGCTCGCCGCGGGCGGCCGCCTCGAACATCTCGACCGCGGTGAGGCCCGGCTGGGCCGGCACCTCGGGCACGCCCCAAAGTTGCGCCACTTCGGCGCGGTCTTCGGCCCGCGACAGGTCGCGGTGGGCGCTGAGCAGGTTGGCCAGGCCGCCGACCTCACGCCCGCCCATCGCATTGGGCTGCCCGGTCAGCGAAAACGGCCCAGCGCCAGGGCGACCGATCTGTCCGGTGGCCAGGTGCAGGTTGATCAGTGCGGCGTTCTTGGCCGTGCCGCTGCTGCTCTGGTTGAGCCCCTGGCAATACAACGACAGCGTGGCGCGCGAGCTGCCGAACCAGCGGGCCGCCTCGATCAGGGTGGCCGTCTCGATGCCGCACAGCCGCGCGACCTCCTTCGGGTGGAAGTCCATGACGCGGGTCTTGAGTTCCGCGAAACCGGTGGTGTGCGCCTCGATGTAGCGCGTGTCGACCAGGTGCTCCCACAGCATCACATGCAGCATGCCGTGGAACAGGGCCACGTCGGTGCCAGGCTGGATGGGCAGGTACAGGTCGGCCACCTCGGCGGTTTCGGTGCGCCGCGGGTCGGCCACGATCACCTTGAGCTTCGGGTTGGCGCGCTTTGCGTCTTCGATGCGGCGGAACAGGATCGGGTGCGCATACGCCGTGTTGGAGCCGACGATGAAGATCACTTCGGCGTGGTTCACGTCGTCGTAGCAGGCCGGCGGGGCATCGGCGCCGAGCGTCTGCTTGTAGCCGGCCACGGCGCTGCTCATGCACAGGCGCGAATTGGTGTCGACGTTGTTGGTGCCGATCAGCCCCTTGGCCAGCTTGTTGAAGACGTAGTAGTCCTCGGTCAGCAACTGGCCCGAGATGTAGAACCCCACGGCCTGCGGGCCGTGCCGGGCGATGACATCGGCAAAACGATCGGCGGCGGTGTCCAGCGCCATGTCCCAGTCGACGTCGACCGGTGCGGCACCGCGCACCGGGCGCTGGCGTGGCTGCAGCAGGCGCGTGTGCAGTGTCACGGGCGCGGCGGCGGTCAGGTGCAGCGTGCTGCCCTTGGTGCACAGGCGCCCGAAGTTGGCCGGGTGATCGGGGTCGCCGCGCACGCCGGTGATCTGGCCGGCCTGCGATTCGATGATCACGCCACAGCCCACCCCGCAGTACGGGCAGGTCGAGCGCGTCTCGTGGGCTGGCGCAGGGTGGTTCATGCGGTGGCCTTCACCTCGTCGAGTGCCAGCGAGTTGAGTTCGTCGAGGTCGAGGTAGACCTGCCCGGCCTCGACCTTCACGGTGAAGGCCTGGGTGCAGCCGTGGTCGGGTTCCTTTGCACAGCCGTCGTCCAGGCCGATGGTCCAGTTGTGCAGCGGACAGGCCACGCTTTCACCGAAAACGATGCCCTGGCTGAGCGGTCCGCCCTTGTGGGGGCAGCGGTCGAGCAGGGCGAAGACCTTGTCCTCGGCATTGCGGAACACGGCCACGGCACAGCCGACCGGGCGTTGGACGCGACGTGCCCCCAGGGAGGGGATGTCTTCGACGCGGCAGATGGGTTTCCATTGACTCATGTGGGGCTCCGTGAGGCCCGGCGGTTCGCGGCCGGGCAGGGGGTCATGCGGCGAGGCGGGCGTACTGGCCGGTCACCCGGTCCATGACCTGCAGGATGTTCTCGCTGGTGGTGAAGACTTCGACGGCTTTTTGCGTGGCGCTGGTCACCCCGGCCTGGAGGGCGTTCTCGAAGAACACCCACTGCTGCTGGGCGAGTTCGAGTTCACCCTTGATCGATCGGGTGGCCTCCGGCGCCTCGTAGAGCACCTTCAGGGCCTGGACGAACTCGGCGCGCGCGGTGTCCAGCTCCTTGCGGGCTTCGGGCACGTCGGCCTTCCAGCTCTGCGCCAGGTAGAACTTGGCCGTGCGCTGGGACAGCATGCGCTGGCGTCCGGCCAGGTTCACCAGCCGGCCCAGCGCCTGGCCCGAGTGCTTCTCGAGCTGTACCGTGCCCTGGTGGGCCAGGGCCAGCACGCGTGCGTCGAGCGCCAGCAGGCGGGCCGCCGCGGCGCGCTCCGGGGTTGCGCCGACCAGGGCCGTCTTGTAGTCGCTCCAGATCGGCTCGAGGGCCGCGTAGGTGGCGCGGATCTCCGGTGTGGGCGCATAGGCCTTGAGTTCGATGAACTGCCGATCGAACAGGGCCATCGACTGATTCAGGATGCGCTGTGCCCGCTCGGCCTCGACCCCCTGGCCGATCGCCAGCCAGGCCTTGGCCAGGCGCTGCGAGAGCATGCGCTGGCGACCGGCCTTGTTGATGGCATCGTTGATGTCGAACACCTGGGCGCGTGCCGGCGGCAGGGTGGCGGCCGCGCCCAGCGCCGCGGCGGCTGCAAGCCAGCGCCGGCGGCAAAGGTCTGCGGATGGGGCAGCAGGTCGGTTCAAGTCGGAGTCCTCCGGGGTCATGCAGGCAGTGCGTCGAACTGCCGGGTGTCGACACGGGCCTTGTCGAATTCGAACCAGGGGTCGGGTTCGCCATCCAGCGCGAACTGCAACCGCTCCCACAGGGCCTTGCGGTTGGCCGCATCGTCGAGCACCCGCGCCTTGACGTAGTCCAGGCCCACGCGGTTCACGTAGTGCACCGTGCGCTCCAGGTACCAGCCTTCCTCGCGGTAGAGCTGCAGGAACGCACCGCTGTACTCCAGCACCTCCTCGGCGGTCTTGAGCTTGGTGAAGAAGTGCGCCACCTCGGTCTTGATGCCGCCATTGCCGGCGATGTAGATCTCCCAGCCCGAGTCCACCCCGATCACGCCGACGTCCTTGATGCCCGATTCGGCACAGTTGCGCGGGCAGCCGCTGACGGCCAGCTTCACCTTGTGCGGGGCATACATGCGCCACAGTGCACGCTCAAGGTCCTTGCCGAGCTGCGTGCTGTCCTGGGTGCCGAAACGGCACCACTCGCTGCCCACGCAGGTCTTCACCGTGCGCAAGGCCTTGGCATACGCATGGCCCGAAGGCATGCCGATGTCCTTCCAGACGTTGACCAGATCCTCCTTCTTCACGCCCAGCAGGTCGATGCGCTGGCCGCCGGTGACCTTGACGGTGGGGATCTTGTACTTGTCCACCGCGTCGGCGATGCGGCGCAGCTCGTCGGCGGTGGTCTCGCCGCCCCACATGCGCGGGATCACCGAGTAGGTGCCGTCCTTCTGGATGTTGGCGTGGCTGCGCTCGTTGATGAAGCGCGATTGCGGGTCGTCCTTGGCCTCCTTGGGCCAGGTGCTGATCAGGTAGTAGTTGATCGCCGGGCGGCAGCTCGAACAGCCGTTGGGCGTGCGCCAGCCCAACGCCTTGTAGACGCCGTCGATGGTCAGCAGCTTGCTGCCGTCGGCCGCAACCGTGCGGATGGCCTGGCGCACCTCGTCGTGGCTGTGGTCGGTGCAGCCGCACATGGCCTTCTTCTTGGGCGTGGCGGAATAGTCGCCCCCGGCGGTGAACATCAGGATCTGCTCGACCAGGCCGGTGCATGAGCCGCACGAGGCACTGGCCTTGGTGTGCTTGCGCACCTCTTCGAGCGTGAACAGGCCCTTGTCCTTGATGGCCTTGCAGATCGCGCCCTTGCTCACGCCGTTGCAGCCGCAGACCTCTGCGTCGTCGGGCATCGTGGCGGCCTTGTTGTGGCCTTCGTGACCGGTGTCGCCGATGTTCGACTCACCGAACATCAGCTTGTCACGCAGGTCGTGGATCGTGCGGCCTTCCCGCAGCAGCTTGAAGTACCACGAGCCGTCGACCGTGTCGCCGTACAGGCAGGCGCCGACCAGCTTGTCGTCCTTGATGACGAGCTTCTTGTAGACCCCGCCGTAGGGGTCGCTCATCACGATCTCTTCGGTGCCTTCGCCGCCCATGAAGTTGCCGGCCGAGAACAGGTCGATGCCGGTGACCTTGAGCTTGGTCGACACCTGCGAGCCCAGGTAGCGGCCGATGCCGAACTGCGCCAGGTGGGTGGCGCACACCTTGCCCTGCTCGAACAGCGGTGCGACCAGGCCATAGGCGATGCCGCGGTGGGCCGCGCACTCGCCGACCGAGTAGATGCGCGGGTCGGTCACGGTCTGCATGGTGTCGGTGACGACGATGCCACGGTTGCAGTAGATGCCGATCTTCTCGGCCAGCTCGGTGTTGGGGCGGATGCCGGCGGCCATCACGACCAGGTCGGCCGGCACCTCGCTGCCGTCCTTGAACTGCACGGCCATCACGCGGCCGTCCTTGTCGCCGATCAGCGCCTGCGTCTGCGCACCGAGCAGGAACTTCAGGCCACGCTCTTCAAGCGACTTCTGCAGCAGCTTGCCGGCCACGTCGTCGAGCTGGCGCTCCATCAGCCA
>CBFGPV010000105.1:0-15062 GCA_965650765.1 uncultured Burkholderiales bacterium | reverse complement strand
AGTCTGCCGTTTCGATGGCGCTCACCTGGGCGGTCGTCAGCGCCTTGATCTGCGCGGTCGTGAATGCTGGAACCTGCGTCGTGGTGAACGCAGCGATCTGCGCAACCGACAGCTTTGCGATGTCTGCCGTAGGAATGGCCGCAACAGCCGCGGTGGACAGCGCTGCAATCTGGTCCGTCGTCATCGACGCATAAATGGACATGGTTCCAACCCCTTCCAGGCTGATGATGTGTAACGACCTGCCGCTACATCTCCGCTATCACTGGTACATCCAGAACGAACGCGAGTCCTGACAGGTCTGCTTGAGATCTTCTTGATCGTGCCGCTTTGTAACCAGTTGAAACTACGGCCACAAGGCAACTTCTCGCACTTAGGCGGATATCGACTCGATCAACAACAACTTGAGGCCAACTAGTTCACATGGCAGGCATCAGGATGCGCGCCGATGCGCCGTGGACCACGGCTTCACTGCCGCTGCTGCCGGCCGGCTCGGGTTCGGCATCGTCGTCGCAGGCAAAGTCGTCGGCGATGCCGCCGAAGTCCGCACTGCGTGCCCGGGCGATGGTGCGTTCGTGCAGCGTCGTCGGGCGCTTGGTGAGTGCCACCTTCATGAAGGCGGCCGCCGCCTTGTCGCAGGGTTTGAGTTTCGAGTCCAGCCACACGAGCTGACTCAGGTCGAAGCGGTGCGTGAACCAGCCGAGGTACCAGAACCAGTCGGTGTAGTAGAGCCACGAGTTCTCGTTCATGGCGCGCACATGCGTCGGGTCCTGCCAGGCGGTCAGGGCACGCTCATAAGGCACCTCGATCTCGAACACGCCGCCTTCGCGCAGCAGGGTCAACGCATTGGTCATCAGGCCCGGCAGATCGGGCACATGCTCGAGCACGTTGTTGGCATAGATGCGCTCGACACTGCCCGCGGCCAGCTCCAGCGGTGAGCCGAAGCGTGAGACCGCCTGCACCGGAAACTCGACCGCACCGGCAAGGTCGAGCACCAGGTCGGGCTCGGCACGGTCCAGCACGTCGATGTTGAGCCACCCGGGCTTGTAGTCCTTGCCGGAGCCCAGGTTGATGAACACCGGGCGCCAGGGTTCGGGGCTGCGGTAGGGCTGGCTGCCCTGGTGCACGCCGAGGCAGAAGGCCATCAGGTCGGCATAGACCTCGCTGGGGTCGTGCAGGGCAAAACCCGCCAACTTCTCGCGCGCGCGGGCGTAGTAGTCAGCCTTGGCGAATTGATCACGGAAGAAGCTCGCCGGGTCGTCCTGGGGCAGCCAGAACACGGCGTCCTCGAAGGCAGCCGAGGGCTGGGAGTTCGGATGCCGCTCCGAGATGACCGGCGTGCCCAGCGACAGGCAATGGCTCACGCGCGCCTGCTCGAAGCGGCTGGTTTCGTAGAAGCTGCAGTTCAGCACCGCCTTGGCCTGCACGATCATGCTGTCGCGCTCGGGCCCGTAGATCGGGTGATCGAACATCGAGACCTGCACGCCACTTTCCTCGACCTGCGCAATGAAGCGCCGGCGGCGCTCATTCATGCTGCCGAAGAACAGCAGGTCGATCGGGCGCGACTCGAGCGCGGGCGCCGTCGCATCATGCAGGTACGGCGCGTGCAGGAAGGGCACGAGCGGCACGTCCAGCGGGTCACTGCAATAGGCCGCCACGTTGCCAGGGTCGTAGTCGATCACGGCCGAGCTGCGCAGCAGCGCGAGGTACTCGGGCCGTACCTTGGCCCCCATCTGGCCGAGCTGTTCGAGGTTGAAGAACAGGCAGGTGTGGCGCCGCTTCCACTCGTTCGGAAAGCCCAGGTGGGCACCGAAGACGATGTTGATCGCGTCCTCGCGCACCCGGTTCTTGGCGATCGTCACACGCGCACCGTGGCGGCGGAACTGATGCCGCAGGTAGCGGGCCTGGTCGATGAAACCCAGCGAGTGCACATAGCCCGCGGGCTGCATGATGGTGAGGTGGAAGTCGGGAAGAGCGCTCATGTCCGGACGCATCCTGGTAGGCCGTTGATGCGTTCGATGGTAGGGACTGCGCCCCGGCCCCGATGCCTGGAACAAGGGGGCATCAACCCCCGATTTCAGCCGGCAGGGCCTCGGGCGGCAGGCCTTGAGCCGCGCGATCGAACATGCGCTCGTACAGGCGTTCGAGGTCTGCCGCAAAGCGCTCGCCGTCGAACAGCGGGAAGCTGCGGCAGCCTTCGTTCAGGTGGCGGCGCACGGCCTGCAGCCGCTCGGGCCGGGTGACCAGGTCGATGGCGGTGGCGACGTACTCGTCCTCACTCTGACAGGCCAGCTCGGGCAGGCCCACGGCATGCAGCAGGCTGCCGGCCACGCGCGAGGCAAAGCTTTCGCCCACCAGGGTCACCACCGGCACGCCCATCCACAGCAGCTCGCTGGCCGTGGTGTGGGCGTTGCAGGGCCAGTTGTCCAGCATCAGGTCGGCCGCGGGCAGGCGCGCGAGGTGGCGCTCCACCCCCACGCGCTGCGCGAAGATCACCCGGCTGGCGTCGATGCCGCGCGCCTGCGCCTCGCGCAGCAGGTTGCGACGGGCCTGTTCGTTGTCGGCCAGCATCCACAGCACGCTGTCCGGCACGGCCTGCATGATGCGGGCCCACACGTCGAAGGCACGCGGCGACTGCTTGAAGCTCTGGTTGAAGTTGCACAGCACGGGCACGCCCTCGGGCAGGCCCGCCTCGGCACGGCTGAGCGGCGCCGGTCGCTGGCGCTGGCTGTCGTTGGGCTGGTAGCTGTGCGGCATCTGGGCGATCTTCTCGCTGTAGTGACCGGCATGCTCCAGCGGCGTGACCCAGCGGTCGCCGATGATGTAGTCGATGTAGTCTGCGCCGCAGGTGCCGGGAAAGCCGAGGAAAGCGGCCTGCACCGGCGCGGGCCGGTAGGCGAACACCTTGAGCCGGTTGCCGAAGGTGTGCCCCTTCAGGTCGATGAGCACGTCGATGCCGTCGGCATGGATGCGGTGCGCCATCTCGCGCTCGGACATGGCCGACATGTCGACGAAGCGCTCGCAAGCGCTGCGCACGCGGCGCTGCACGGCCGAGCCGTCGTCCTTGCCGTGCGAGTACAGCGTCACCTCGAATCGTTCGGTGTTGCGGGCTTCGAGCGCCTGCACGAACAGCAGCGTCGTGGCATGGCTGTGGAAGTCCGACGAGACATAGCCGATGCGCAGCTTGCGGTTGCCGCGCGGCGCCGGTGTAGGGTGCACGAAAGGCTCGATGCCGGCGGCACACTTGGTCGCCACCTGCGCCGTGGCCTTCAGGAACAGCTCGGGCGGGCAGTCCATGGCGGTGAGCGCCCAGACGCCCCCCTCGCCAGTGAGGCTGCCGTCGCCGGGCTCCATCGCGCGCAGCGCGTCCACCACGCCCTGGCACAGCGGGTCGTAGTGCTGCCAGGCACAGGCGAACTGGGTCATGTGCATCACCATGACCTGGGCCGCAAAACGTTGCGGGTTGAGGGCGACGGCCGTCTTGAAGCTTTCGGCCGCTTCCTCGAACATCTTCATGGCCTTGAACGACAGCCCCAGCTTCATGTGGATGGCCGGATCGGCCGGCTCCAGCAGCAGCGCCTCGAGGTAGACGTCCGCCGCCTGCGCATGGCGCCCCAGTGTGGCCAGCGTGGTGCCGTGGTTGGAGACGAAGTGGTAGTTCTCTCGCACCGGGCCGCTGCGAAAACGCTCGAACCACGGCAGGGCCTCGGCCCAGCGGTTCTGGCGGATCATGGCCATCGTGAACAAATGCACAGCCTTGACGTTGTCGGGCTCCATCTGCAGGGCCTTGGCCGCCGCCTCGCCCATCAGTTCGAACTGGCCGAGCCGATAACGGGCCGTGGCCAGAGCGATCCAGTCGCCCACGGTGAAACGCTCATCGGCCGACAACGCGCGAAGTTCCCTCTCTGCCTTCTTCCAGGCGCTGCCAAGCACCGCCTCGTAGGCGCGCCGACGGGACAGTTCGTAGTCCTTGCGGCGGGACGCGGCAGCGGGGGGCGACTGGACGGACATCTGGGAACTCCCGGTAGGTGTTTCGAAGGGGGCAGGCCCCACCAACTCTAGGGCAGTCGCCCGGTAGCGAAAACGAGGATTAGCCGGGTCGAATCGAGCCATATCGGCGAGTCAAGCCGTCCAAACGGCGAACAGCACCGCAAATTGCCCTCAAGTCCTGAAGACAGCCGTCGATAACCCACTCAACGAGGCCAAACATCCCAGGCTTCGTGGTCCGGAACAGCCGACCGATGATCCGAAGCCACATGGCGCGAAACGGGTTAACGAGGTGACTGCCGCCGGGCGCAGCTGGATGTTCGCAAGGACGTCCAGCGCGTACAGGGGCCGAAAGGTTCAGGTACGAGGCAAAGTCGGCGTCCACGCCGGGAGTTCATCAACATAAGGAGTGTTTCATCATGGCAATGACCATCAACACGAATGTGGCTTCGCTCACCGCCCAGCGCAATCTGAACATGTCGCAGGGGACGCTGGCCACCGCAATGCAACGTCTGTCGTCCGGCCTGCGCGTCAACAGCGCCAAGGACGATGCCGCCGGCCTGGCGATCGCCGAGCGCATGAATGCGCAGACCCGCGGCCTGAACGTCGCCGCCCGCAATGCCAACGACGGCATCTCGCTGGCCCAGACGGCCGAAGGCGCCCTGGGCAAGGTTGGCGACATGCTGCAGCGCATGCGTGAACTGGCTGTGCAGTCGGCCAACGCCACCAACAGCGACGCCGACCGCAAGGCCCTGCAGGCCGAAGTGGGCCAGCTGCGCGACGAAATCGACCGCGTGGCCAAGACCACCTCGTTCAACGGCGCCAAGCTGCTCGACGGCTCGTTCGCTGCCGCCAACTTCCAGGTGGGCTCCAACTCCGGTGAAAGCATCACCGTGGCCGCCCTCACCGACTCGTCCGCCGAAGGCCTGTCCAAGGTGGTGTACGGCTCTGCCAGCGAAGTCGACCTGTCGGCCGATGGCATCACCGACCTGGCCGAGATCACCGACGGTTCGCTGGTCATCACCGTGGACGGCGACGCCTACACCCTGGGTGACCTGGCCGTGGCCCGCACCGGCGAAGAGCGTCTGGGCCAGGTGGTCGAGGCGGTCAATCGCCGCACCGCCGACACCGGCGTGGCCGCCTTCCTGAAGAAGGAAGACGATGGCGAATACACCATCGAGTTCCGCTCGTCCAAGCTGGATGCCGACGGCAGCGCCGTGGCAGTGAGCTTCGCCGGCTTTGCAGCCACCACCACCGGCATGGCCGGCAGCCAGACGATCGCCAACGACGACTCCGTGTCATCGGCCGGCATCGACGAACTGTCGATCGAGACGGTCGAGGACGCCTGGCTGGCCATGAAGCAGATCGACGACGCGCTGAACCAGGTCAACGAAGCCCGCGCCACGCTGGGTGCCGTCCAGAGCCGGTTCGAGAACGCCGTGTCGAACATCGCGATCCAGGCCGAGAACACCGCCGCCGCCCGAGGCCGCATCGTCGACGCCGACTTCGCCCAGGAAACGGCGAACCTGTCGAAGTCGCAGATCCTGCAGCAGGCCGGTACCGCGATGGTGGCCCAGGCCAACCAGCTGCCGCAGCAGGTGCTGTCGCTGCTGCGCTGATCGAATCACAGCTTCCTCCTGCCGGGCGCCCTGCCCGGTTCCATGCCCGGCCTCGTGCCGGGCATTTTTGTTTTCGGGGCGGCAAGGTTCACAAAAGGCCGGGGTTTGCAGGCCTTATCCGGCGAATGGCGGGGCCGGCGATGTCGAAAATTCGACCATACCGAATGCGGTAGTGCCGGCACGCAGCCGGATCCTGATCCTGGTTCTCAAGGAGAGCTGCCATGCCTCAGACCATCAATACCAACGTCGTCTCGCTCACCGCCCAGCGAAATCTGAATGCATCGCAGAGCTCGTTGGCGACCTCCATGCAACGCCTGTCGTCCGGCCTGCGCGTCAACAGCGCCAAGGACGACGCCGCCGGCCTTGCGATCGCCGAACGCATGAACACCCAGGTGCGCGGCCTGAACGTCGCGGCCCGCAATGCCAACGACGGCATCTCGCTGGCCCAGGTGGCCGAAGGCGCCCTGGGCAAGGTCGGCGACATGCTGCAACGCATGCGTGAACTGGCCGTGCAATCGGCCAATGCCACCAACAGCCCCGCGGACCGCAAGGCCCTGCAGGCTGAAGTGAGCCAGTTGCGCGATGAAATCAACCGGGTCGCCAAGCAGACCTCGTTCAACGGCACCAAGCTGCTCGACGGTTCGTTTGCTGCGGCCACCTTCCAGATCGGTGCCAACTCCGGCGAAAGCATCACGGTCGCCTCGCTGACCGACGCCTCGGCCGAGGGTCTGTCCAAGGTGGTGTACGGCGCCGCCAGTGAAGCGGACCTGTCGGCCGATGCCATCACCGACCTGGCCGAGATCACCGACGGATCCCTGCTGATCAATGTGGATGGCGTGGACTACACGCTGTCGGACCTGTCGGTCGCACGCTCCGGCGAGGAACGCCTTGGCCAGGTGGTGGAAGCCATCAACCGCCGCACCGCCGACACCGGCGTGGCCGCCTTCCTCAGCGAAGAAGCTGACGGGGAATTCACGATCGAGTTCCGCTCGTCCCGCCTGGACGCCGACGGCAGTGCCGTCGCGGTGACACTGGCTGGGTTCGCGACTGCCACCACCGGCCTGACCACCGCCGCCACCATCGCCAACGACGACTCCACCTCGAGCGCCGGCATCGACGAACTGTCCATCGAGACGGTCGAAGACGCCTGGCTTGCGCTCAAGCAGGTCGACGACGCGCTCAACCAGATCAACGAGGCCCGCGCCACGCTGGGTGCCGTGCAGAGCCGCTTCGAGAACGCGGTCTCCAACATCCAGATCCAGGCCGAGAACACGGCTGCCGCCCGCGGACGGATCATGGACGCCGACTTCGCGGCCGAAACGGCCAACCTGTCGCGGGCGCAGATCCTGCAGCAGGCCGGCACGGCGATGGTGGCGCAGGCCAACCAGTTGCCCCAGCAAGTGCTTTCGCTGCTGCAGAACTGACGAAGAAGTCACGGATGCCGGCCCCGACGCGACCGGGGGCCACCACACGACAGCCCACTCGGATACCCTGTGGGCTGTTCGCGCTTCAGATACCGCTCAAGGATGTGCGCAAGGTGCCGATCTAGTACCGACAGCGCAGGAGATTGTCCATGGCAACCATTTCTTCCCCCGGCGTGGGCAGTGGCCTCGATGTCGATGCCATCGTCAAGCAACTGGTGTCGATCGAGCGCAGGCCGATCAACCTGATCACCGAACAGAAGACCACGCTGCAGTCCAAGCTGTCGGCCTTTGGTCTGATCAAGAGCTACACCGTCAACGTTCAGGACGCCGTGGCCAAGCTGGCCGATGCCAGCCTGTGGACCAAGACCAAGGCGCTGACCACCGACACCTCGCTGACCGTGTCGTCGACGGCCGCCGCCGTCAAGGGCAGCTACAACATCGGCATCACGCAGCTCGCCGAGGCCCATGCCCTGGCGTCGCAGGCCTACACCAGCAGCACCGACCCGGTCGGCTCCGGCAAGCTCACGATCGAACTTGGCACCTGGACCAGCGGCCCCGCCACCTTCACGCCCAAGTCGGGCAGCACCGCGGTCGAGGTGACGATCGAGCCAGGCCAGGACTCGCTCGAGCAGGTGCGCTCGGCCATCAATGCCGCCAATGCCGGTGTGACTGCCTCCATCGTGCGCGATGCCTCGGGCGCGCGCCTGGCGATTACCTCGAACGCCACCGGCGCCGACAACGCGATCCGCATCACGGCCGCTGCCGATGCGCCGGCCCAGCCGGGCGATCCGACACTCGATGACCTGGTCTACAACCCCGAGGTCGGCCCCGGCAACGTGACCCAGACCATCGAGGCCCGCAATGCGACAGCCACCGTCAACGGGCTGAACGTGACCTCGACCACCAACACCTTCGACAACGTGATCGAAGGCGTGAAGTTCACTGCCTCCAAGGTCACGACCACACCCGCCACCGTCGCCGTGAGCCTGGACACCGACACGATGAAGTCGGCAGTCAACACCTTCATCAGCGCCTACAACGACATCGCGAAGTACATCAACCAGCAGACCAAGTACGACGCCGAGACCAAGGTGGCTGGTGCCCTGCAGGGCGACCGCTCGACACTCTCGGTGCTCAGCCAGCTGCGCTCGGTGGTGACCGGCGCCAGCCAGGCCTCGTCGAGCCTGCGAACGATGTCGGACATCGGCATCCAGCTCCAGCCCGACGGCACGCTCAAGCTCAACGAGGCACGTTTTGCCACCGCGATGGAAAACCCCGAGGAAGTGGCCAAGGCCTTCTCGGCCAAGGACGCCATCAACCCGGCGGACAACGGTTTTGCGGTGCGCATGAAGGCCATGACCGCCGCGATGCTCAGCACCGACGGGCTGGTGAGCAACCGCGCCGACGGCCTGCGCAGCAGCATCACGCTCAAGGACAAGCAGATCGCGACCTACGAGCAGCGCGTCGCCCAGACCGAAGCCCGCCTGTACCAGCAGTACAGCGCGCTGGACTCGAAGATGAGCACGCTCAATGCGTTGAATGCCTATGTGACCCAGCAGGTCACGAACTGGAACAAGGCGAAGTCCTGAGGGTCATCGCAGGGCTCAAGACCTGCTCCTGACCTGCCGATAACCCAGGTACAAGGCATAACTCAGAGGACTACGCATCATGTTCGCTCCGCACAGAAGCTTCGCAGGGTCGTATCACAAGGTTCAGGTGGAAACCGGCGTCGAAGCCGCCGATCCGCACCGCCTGGTGACCATGCTCTTTGACGGCACGCTGTCGGCCATCACGGCCGCACGGGGTGCCCTGGCGCGAGGCGACATCGCCGAGAAAGGCCAGAAGATCGGCAAGGCCGTGCGCATTGTCGAAGAAGGCCTGCGCGGTGCCCTCAACAAGGATGCCGGCGGCGACCTCGCCGTCAAGCTCGACCAGTTGTACATCTACGTCACCCAGCGCCTCACCCTGGCCAACCTGCGCAACGACGACGCGATGATGAAGGAATGCCACGACCTCATCGCCTCGGTGCGTGATGGCTGGGTGAACATGAACAAGGCGGCCCAGTGAGCCGGAAAGCCCCCCGAATGAATACCTCCGCCACGCCGATGACCCCCTTGAAGCTGGAGATTGCGATGGCTGACCAGGCACTCCTGAGCTGCTACGAAGCCATCGAACGCGCCAGCGAAGAGATGCTCGAAGCCGCACGCAACGGCGACTGGGATCGCGTGGTCAAGCTCGAGGGCGCCTGCGCGGTGCTGATCGCCCAGCTCAAGCACGCCGCTGCCGGGCGCGAACTCGCCCCGGACGAAGCCAAGCTCAAGACCCGCATCATGCAGCGCATCCTCGTCAACGATGCGCAGATCCGCAATCTCGCCGAGCCCTGGCTCGACGACCTGGACCGCCTGCTCAGCGGCTCGCCTCGCACGCTGCACTGAAAGCAGGGCACGCACTCGTCGCACGCCGGGACACGCCATGATGGAAACGATGCCGATGCCACTGTCGCCCGAGCCCGAGGCTCAGGCTGCGCTGGACGACTTTCGCATCACCGAGCCGTTCGAGATGCTGTCGCTGCTGCGCCAGATGTGCGAGCAGCGCGTGCTCGTCACGCTGGCCACGCCCAGCGGCGCGGGCTTTTCGACCACCGTGTGGGAAGTGGACCGCAACAAGGGTGTGGTGCGCTTCTCGGCCGACCGCCATGAACCTCAGCTCGAGCGGGTGCTCGATGCCGACGACGCCGTGGCCGTGGCCTACCTCGACAACATCAAGATCCAGTTCGACGTGGACGGCCTGGTGCACGTGCACGCCGGACAAGGCATGAGCGCGCTGAACTGCAGCTTCCCGCGGGAGATGTTCCGCTTCCAGCGCCGTTCGAGCTTCCGCGTGCGCCCGCTGCTCAACGCCCCGCCGTCGGCACGCATGGTGCACCCCACGGCCACCGACCATGTGATGGAACTGCGCGTCATCGACGTGAGCATCGGTGGTGTGGCGCTGTTCCTGCCCGAGGACCAGCCCCCGCTCGAACCCGGCAGCATCATCAACAAGGTGCTGATCGACCTGGATGCCGAAACCCGCTTCAGCGCCACGCTGCGCGTTGCCCACGTCACCGCGCTGAACCCGTCGTCGCGCGGCGTGCGCGTGGGCTGCGAGATGGAGCGCATGAGCGGCGACGCCCTGCGCTCGCTGCAACGCTTCATCGACCAGACCCAGAAGCAGCGCCGCATGATGGCGCTGGACGGCGGCTGACGGCCCCCTGGGCAAGCCTGGCGCTCAGCGCCACCACCCCTCCCCCTTGAGCGCCTCCTGCAGGAAGGCGATGAAACCGGCCACCTTGCCCGGCAGCAGCTTGGGCGAGGGAAACACCGCATGCATCTCCTGCACCGGCAGCCGGCAGTCGTCGAGCACGGTGCGCAGATGGCCTTCTGCCAGCGACTCGCGCGCCACGTAACACGGCAGCACCGCCAGCCCCAGCCCGGCGCGCGCCGCCGCCAGCACCGCCGACAGGTTGTTCGAGCGCAGCGGCCCGCGCACCGGCACGCTCACACCCGCCCCTTGTGCATCGGTGAACTGCCACAGGTCGTCGCCCTGCACGCTGCTGTAGACGAGGCAGGCATGACGCGCGAGGTCCTGCGGCTGACCGGGCACACCATGCTGGCGCAGGTAGTCGGGCGAGCCCACCAGCACCCAGGGGTTCACGCCAAGGTAGCGCGCTCCCAGCGATGAATCGGCCAGCCGCCCCATGCGGATGGCCACGTCCACGCCCTGCTCGACCAGGTTCACGTAACGATCATCGAAGCTCAGGTCGACCGTCACCTCGGGATGTTCGGCCATGAAACACAGCACCAGCGGCGTCAGCACACGGCGGCCAAAGGCGACCGACGTGCTGACCCGCAGCTGCCCGCTCACCCGCGACTGCATCAGGCTGGCCACGTTGTCGGCCTCTTCCAGCTCGCGCTGGATGATCTTGCACTTGTCGTAGTAGCGCTGCCCCACTTCGGTGGGCGTCACGCCGCGCGTGCTGCGGTGCAGCAGCCGCGCACCCAGGTGCGCCTCCAGTGCGGCGACGTGTTTGGTGGCCGTGGGTTGCGTGATGCCGAGATCGGCCGAGGCCTTCGAGAAGCTGCCGGTTTCGACCACACGCACGAACAGTTGTATGCCGGTGATGCGATCCATGCCACCAATCTAGGCGCAAAGCGGCCGGCCATTCCTGCACGGAATGGCAGTTATGTCCTGACTTGGATTCACGGGACGTGCGCGACGTCCGACCATGCGAGCCATCCGATCCAATGACCCAAGGAGACTCGACATGGCTCGTATGACCGCGGCAATGGCTGCCGTGCTGGTGATGGAAAAGGAAGGCATCACGCAGGCCTTCGGCATTCCGGGTGCCGCCATCAACCCCTTCTATGCGGCGCTTCGGCAACGCGCCTCGATCGCCCATGTGCTGGCGCGCCACGTGGAGGGCGCCTCGCACATGGCCGAAGGCTACACCCGGGCGCGCGCCGGCAACATCGGCGTGTGCATCGGCACCTCGGGCCCGGCGGGCACCGACATGATCACCGGGCTGTACTCGGCCATCGCCGACTCCATCCCCATCCTGTGCATCACCGGCCAGGCGCCGCGTGCGCGCCTCTACAAGGAGGACTTCCAGGCCGTGGACATCGAGTCCATCGCCAAGCCGGTGACCAAGTGGGCGGTGACGGTACGCGAGCCGGCCTTGGTGCCGCGCGTGTTCCAGCAGGCCTTCCACGTGATGCGTTCGGGCCGGCCCGGCCCGGTGCTGATCGACCTGCCCTTTGACGTGCAGATGGCCGAGATCGAGTTCGACATCGAGACCTACACCCCGCTGCCGGTGTACAAGCCTGCCGCCAGCCGCGCGCAGGCCGAGAAGGCGATCGACATGCTGTGCGCCGCCCAGCGCCCGCTGATCGTGGCCGGCGGCGGCATCATCAATGCCGACGCGAGCGACCTGCTGCAGGAGTTCGCCGAGCTCACCGGCGTGCCGGTGATTCCCACGCTGATGGGCTGGGGCACCATTCCCGACGACCACCCGCTGATGGCCGGCATGGTCGGGCTGCAGACCAGCCACCGCTACGGCAACGCCACCCTGCTCGAGAGCGACTTCGTCTTCGGCATCGGCAACCGCTGGGCCAACCGCCATACCGGTTCGGTGCATGTCTACACCCAGGACCGCAAGTTCGTGCACGTCGACATCGAGCCTACCCAGATCGGGCGCGTGTTCATGCCCGACTACGGCATCGTGTCCGATGCGCGCGCCGCGCTGCAGTTGTTTGTCGAAGTCGCCCGCGAGCGCCGCGCACAAGGCACCCTGCCGGACCGCAGCGCCTGGGCTGAAAGCTGCCAGGAGCGCAAGCGCACGATGCTGCGTCGCACGCACTTCGACAACGTGCCGGTCAAGCCGCAGCGTGTGTACGAAGAGATGAACCGGGTGCTGGAGGCGCAGGGCAAGCATGACGTGACTTACGTCACCACCATCGGCCTGAGCCAGATCGCTGCCGCGCAGTTCCTGCACGTCTACGGCCCGCGCCAGTGGATCAACTGCGGCCAGGCCGGCCCGCTGGGCTGGACCATCCCGGCCGCGCTGGGCGTGGTGGCCGCCGACCCCACCCGCGAGGTGGTCGCCATCTCGGGTGACTACGACTTCCAGTTCCTGATCGAGGAGCTGGCGGTGGGCGCGCAGTTCAAGCTGCCCTATGTGCACGTGCTGGTCAACAACAGCTACCTGGGCCTGATCCGCCAGGCACAGCGCGGCTTCGAGATGGACTACTGCGTGCAGCTGGGCTTTGACAACCTCAATGCGCCTGAACTGGCCGGAGCGGGCGTGGACCATGTGGCCGTTGTCGAGGGCCTGGGCTGCAAGGCGATCCGCTGCTTCCGCCCGGACGAGATCGCGTCGTCACTCGAGCGCGCCCGGGAACTGGCCAGCAAGCACCGTGTGCCGGTGGTCGTCGAGGTGATGCTCGAGCGCGTCACCAACATCGCGATGGGCACCGAGATCAACGCGATCAACGAGTTCGAGCCGCTGGCCGAGAACGCTGCCGAGGATGCACCCACGGCGGTCGCGCTGCTGGACTGACGCACCCTCCGCTTACTGCAAAGGACATCCCATGCCCCGTTTTGCCGCCAACCTGTCGATGCTGTTCACCGACGCGCCCTTCCTCGATCGTTTCGAGCGGGCGGCGCGCGCCGGCTTCGACGCGGTGGAATTCCTGTTCCCCTACGACTTTCCCACGGCCGAGATCCAGGCCCGACTGAAGGGCAACGGCCTGAAGCTCGTGTTGCACAACCTGCCGGCCGGCGACTGGGCCGCCGGCGAGCGCGGCATCGCCATCCTGCCTGACCGGGTGGACGAGTTCCGCCAGGGCGTGGCCCGCGCGATCGAGACGGCCACGGCCCTGGGCGTGGGCCAGCTCAACTGCCTGGCCGGCAAGACGCCGCTGGGCGCCAGCGACGCCCTGTTGCGCTCCACGCTGCTGGCCAACCTGAAGTACGCCGCCACCGAGCTCAAGCGCGCCGGCCTGAAGCTGCTCGTCGAGCCGATCAACACGCACGACATTCCGGGCTTTTTCGTGAACCGCAGCGCCCAGGCCCTGACGCTGATCGACGAGGTGCGCCACGCAGCCGACGTCGACAACGTCTACCTGCAGTACGACCTCTACCACGCGCAACGCATGGAAGGCGAACTGGTGGGCACGCTCAAGCGGCATCTGCCGCAGATCGCCCACGTGCAGATCGCCGACAACCCCGGGCGTCATGAACCGGGCACCGGCGAGATCGCCTGGGACTTCGTCTTCAGCCAGCTCGACGCCCTGGGCTACACCGGCTGGGTGGGCTGCGAGTACGCACCCGCCACCAGCACCGAGGCTGGCCTGGTCTGGCTGGAGCGCGCTCGCGGCGCCTCGGCCCGCCTGGCCTGAGACACCCCCTTCCTGCATTTCCCCTTCTCCATTCTTTCAGGACGTTTCTGACATGAGCACACAACACAAGATCGGTTTCATCGGACTGGGCATCATGGGCGCCCCGATGGCGGCCCACCTGCAGGCGGCCGGCCACCAGCTTTTCGTCTTCACGCACGGCAAGCTGCCGGTGAGCCTGGTCGAAGGCGGCGCCACGGTGTGCACCCATTCGCAGGGTGTGGCCGAGCGTGCCGACATCATCTTCATCATGGTGCCCGACACACCCGACGTGGCCGCCGTGCTGTTTGGCGAGCACGGCGTGGCCGCAGGCCTGAGTGCCGGCAAGATCGTCGTCGACATGAGCTCCATCTCGCCCATCGAGACCAAGGACTTCGCCCGCCGCATCGAGGCCCTGGGCTGCGACTACCTCGACGCCCCCGTCTCCGGCGGTGAGGTCGGCGCCAAGGCGGCCTCGCTGACCATCATGGTGGGCGGCAAGGCCGAGGTGTTCGAGCGGGTGCGCCCGCTGTTCGAGAAGATGGGCAAGAACATCACCCATGTGGGCGGCAGCGGCGACGGCCAGACCTGCAAGGTCGCCAACCAGATCATCGTGGCGCTCAACATCGCCGCGGTCGGCGAAGCCCTCGTGTTTGCCGCCAAGGCCGGCGCCGACCCTGCCAAGGTGCGCCAGGCCCTGATGGGCGGGTTTGCCGCGTCGCGCATCCTCGAGGTGCATGGCGAGCGCATGGTGCGCCGCACCTTCCAGCCGGGGTTCCGCATCGGGCTGCACCAGAAGGACCTGAACCTGGCCCTGCAGGGCGCACGCGCCCTGGGCGTGGCGCTGCCCCAGACGGCCAACGCAGCCCAGCTGATGCAGACCTGCGCGGCACAGGGCTGGCAGGACCTGGATCACTCGGCCCTGGTGAAGGCGCTGGAGCTGATGTCCGGCCACGAGGTGGCGAGCGAACTGCAGGCGGCCGCGTGATGTGGCGCGACGCCTTGCGTTGTGACGCACGGCAACCGGCAGGCACGCTGGAGCCGCGGGCCTTCCTGCGGCACCTGCTGAACGTGGCCATCACCCGCGCCCTGCCGGCGCAGTGCATCGGGGCGTGGCTGCCCGA
>CBFGPV010000104.1:0-15090 GCA_965650765.1 uncultured Burkholderiales bacterium | reverse complement strand
GGCGTGACACCAAGCCGCTCTACGAGCAGTGGCTGGCCGCGATCAACAAGCTCATCGACTTCGAGGAGGCCAAGCTCCAGGCCAAGAACCGCATCGCGCTGGACGAGGCGCAGGGCTTCCTGGCCGTGATGCTGGCCCTGCTGGCGGCCGCGCTTGTAGGCGGGGCGGTGCTGGCGTGGTTGATCGGGCGCAGCGTGCTGGTGCAACTGGGGGCCGAACCACAAGCGCTCAGTGACGCCGCCCGCCGGGTGGCCGACGGTGACCTGAGCCCGGTGCCGGGCGCGGTGTCGGCGCCGTCCGGCAGCGTGCTGGCCTCGCTGGCGGCAATGCAGTCCAGCCTGGCCGATGTGGTGGGCCGGGTGCGGCATGCCTCGGACTCGATCGCCACCGGTTCGGTCGAGATCGCCAACGGCAATGCGGACCTGTCGGCCCGCACCGAGCAGCAGGCGTCCAGCCTTCAGCAGACGGCGGCTTCGATGGAGCAGATGAACGCCAGCGTCAAGAACAATGCCGAAGCGGCCGGCAAGGCCACCGAGCTGGCCGGTTCGGCCAGTCAGGCCGCGGCACGCGGGGGGGAGGTCGTCAATGAAGTGGTCCACACGATGGACGACATTGCAGAGAGTTCACGCCGCATTGCCGACATCATCAGTGTCATCGACGGCATTGCCTTCCAGACCAACATCCTGGCGCTGAACGCGGCGGTCGAGGCCGCGCGGGCCGGCGAGCAGGGGCGTGGTTTTGCCGTGGTGGCCGGTGAGGTGCGCAGCCTGGCCCAGCGCAGTGCCGAGGCCGCGCGCGAGATCAAGTCGCTGATCGGCGCCAGCGTCGAAAAGGTCGACGCCGGGACACGCCTGGTGCGCGAGGCCGGCACCTCGATGGAAGACATCCTGACCCAGGTGCGCAGCGTGTCCAGCCTGATCGCCGAGATCAGCACCGCGTCGCGCGAGCAGGCCGGGGGGATCGGGGAGGTGAGTGGGGCCGTGGCGGGGCTGGACCGCACCACACAACAGAATGCCGCGCTGGTCGAACAAAGCGCAGCGGCCGCCGACGGCCTGAAGCAGCAGGCGGCGCGGCTGGCCGAGGCGGTGCGGGTGTTCCGGCTGAATGCCGCGGCATCGGCGGCGGCCTGAGGCGTCGGGCTGAGCCCGGGGCTGCGATACCGCTTTGTCAGCCGGCCCTCGTGATCGGGCCGGCGGGTTTCGGGCGCCGACCCAGGCGGCTCAGCCGGCTTTCGACACCGTGGTGGAAGGCCGCACCGGCGACGTTGCAGGCCAGCCAGGCGACGAGCACACCGAAGGTCTGGATCACCGGGTCGGGGCTGGCGTGGCGGGTGAACCACGCGTTCACCACCAGTGCCACCGGGAAGTTCAGCAGGAACACCGAATAGGAGATGCGGCCCAGGTAGGCCAGGCTGCGGCTGCGCGGCCAGGTGGTCAGCCAGCCGCCATGGTGGGCGGTGGCCAGCACGGCACTCACAGCCAGCGCCAGCGCGATGCGGGTGCGAAACTCCACCACCAGCGCCAGCAGCGTGGCCCCATGGATCAGCACCAGCCCCCAGCGGCTTTCGGTGCTGGCCCGCGGGTGGCTGCCCCAGCAGGTCAGCACACCCAGGCCGTAGGCGCCGAAAAAGTAGAGCGCCCAGTCGTCCCAGGCGGCATCACGGTTGAAGTGGAACAGCGAGCCCAGCACCATCAGCGCCACCAGCACACGGGCCAGGAGACCGGCACGGCCCCGCGCCCCGGCCGGCCAGTGCCGGGCCAACCACAGCAGCCCGAGCAGCAGCGCGAACAGCTGGAAGTCGATCGCCACGTACCACACGCCGGCCGAGAGCGAATCGACGTCGAGCAGGCTGTGCACGAGCAGGGCGTGGGTCAGCACCTGCCACAGTCCGGGCGGGTCGGGCAGGGAATCGTGGGTCATCCATCGCCGCGCCAGTTCGGTGCAGGCCATGGCGAGCAGCAGGGCGGCCAGATACGGCAGGGCCACCCGCACATAGCGCTGCCACAGCAGGGCCGACGGGCGGCACCCGGCCGGCAGCGTGCCCAGCGGGGCCAGGCTGCGCGCGGCCAGGAATCCGGCCACCACGAGGAAGATCTGCACGGCCATGCGGGCATCCTGGCTGAACCATTCGACCAGTGCCGGAGCCAGTTGATGCGTCCGGTCCGACATCGGGCCGTAGAACGCCAGGTGGTGGAGCACGATGAGCTGCGAGCCGATCGCCTTGAAGGCGTCGATCAGCGGCAGGCGTTCGGCGGGGGCCGCGCCGGGCGCGGTGGGGGCAGGATTCACGACGGGAGGGGCATTGAGCTGGCCCGCGAGGCTACCGCAGGCCGGCGCACAATGGGCGAGTCCGGGCGGGGGTGACCGGGTGAGGGTGTCGCGCGGCGCATACAATCTGCTGTTTGTCTGTTCCGTACCTGGAGACCCGTCCGTGTTGATCTCTGAAGCATTTGCTCAAGCCGCCCCGGCTGCCGCGTCCGGCAGTACCGAGTCCACCCTGATGAGCATGCTGCCGCTGGTGCTGATGTTCGTGGTGCTGTACTTCATCATGATCCGGCCCCAGATGAAGCGGCAGAAGGAACACAAGGCCATGATCGAGGCCCTGGCCAAGGGTGATGAAGTCGTCACCGCCGGTGGGGTGCTCGGCAAGGTCGCCAAGCTGGGCGACACCTACCTGCATGTCGAGGTGGCCAACGGCGTCGAGATCCAGGTTCAGCGCAGTGCCGTGGTTCAGGTGTTGCCCAAGGGCTCGCTGAAGTAATCCGGGGCAGCCAAGGAACCCTGGCGTCGCTTTGCTCAACCAAGGCAAGGGAGCCGGGGGCTCGCAGCGGGGCAGGGGCCCCGCCAGCCTTTCCCGAGGGTGAAGAGACGTCATGAACCGCTATCCGTGGTGGAAGTACGCGATCCTGGTGATCGCGATCCTGGTGGGCCTGATCTACACGCTGCCCAACTTTTTTGGTGAGGCGCCTGCGGTTCAGGTGTCCAGCGGCAAGGCCACCGTCAAGGTCGATGCCGCCCTGGCCGAGCGCATCGGCCAGGCCCTGAAAGACGCCGGCATCCAGGCCGACTTTGTCCAGTTCGAAGGCAATTCGGTGCGTGCCCGCTTCCAGGACACCGACACCCAGATCAAGGCCAAGGACGTCATCGCCCGGGCCGTCAACACCGACCCCTCCGATCCGACCTACATCGTTGCATTGAACCTGCTGTCGCGTTCGCCGACCTGGCTGAGCGCGATGCATGCGCTGCCGATGTACCTCGGTCTGGACCTGCGCGGCGGCGTGCACTTCCTGATGCAGGTCGACATGAAGGCGGCGCTCACCAAACGGGTCGAGTCGCTGACCAGCGACATCCGCACCCTGCTGCGTGACCGCAACATCCGCCATGCCGGCATCACGCGCAATGCGAACGACCTCGAGGTGCGCTTCCGTGATGAAGCCACCCTGAACTCGGCACGCGACCTGCTGGTCACCCAGCTGCCCGACCTGGCCTGGACGCAGTCCGGCTCGGGGGCGGACCTGCTGCTGGTGGGCCGGCTCAAGCCGGAGGCGGCCCTGCGCATCCAGGACCAGGCGCTCAAGCAGAACATCACCACACTGCACAACCGCATCAACGAACTGGGCACCAGCGAGCCGGTGATCCAGCAGCAGGGCCTGGACCGTGTGGTGGTGCAGTTGCCCGGTGTGCAGGACACCGCCCGCGCCAAGGACATCATCGGCCGTACCGCCACGCTGGAAGTGCGGCTCGTGGACGACGGTGCCGAGGCGATGGCCGCGCTGTCCGGCAGCGGCCCGGTGCCCTTCGGTACCGAGCGCTACGTCGAGCGCGGCGGCGGCCCGCTGATCGTCAAGCGCCAGGTCGTGCTCACCGGCGAAAACCTCACCGACGCCCAGGCCGGCTTCGACGACCAGCAGCAGCCGGCCGTGCACCTGACGCTCGATGCCCGCGGTGCACGCATCTTCAAGGATGTCACGCGCGAGAACATCAACAAGCGCATGGCCATCCTGCTGTTCGAAAAGGGCCGCGGCGAGGTCGTCACGGCTCCCGTGATCCGCAGCGAGATCGGCGGCGGGCGGGTGCAGATCTCCGGCAGCATGACCACCCAGGAAGCCAATGACGTGGCCCTGCTGCTGCGCGCCGGGTCCCTGGCGGCGCCGATGGAAATCATCGAAGAGCGCACCATCGGCCCCAGCCTGGGTGCCGACAACATCGCCAAGGGCTTCGACAGCGTGCTCTATGGCTTCATCGCCATCGCGGTGTTCATGATCGGCTACTACCTGCTGTTCGGCGTGTTCTCGACGCTCGCGCTGGGTGTGAACCTGCTGCTGCTGGTGGCGGTGCTGTCGATGCTGCAGGCCACGCTGACGCTGCCCGGCATTGCCGCCATCGCGCTGACGCTGGGCATGGCGATCGACGCCAACGTGCTGATCAACGAACGTGTGCGTGAGGAGCTGCGCGCCGGCGCCTCGCCGCAGGCGGCCATCCATGCCGGCTACGAGCGCGCCTGGGGCACCATCTTCGACTCGAACATCACCACGCTGATCGCTGGCGTGGCGCTGCTGGCCTTCGGCTCGGGCCCGGTGCGCGGCTTTGCTGTGGTGCACTGCCTGGGCATCCTGACCTCGATGTTCTCGGCGGTGGTGTTCTCGCGTGGCCTGGTGAACCTGTGGTATGGCCGCAAGAAGAAGCTCAAGTCGGTGGCGATCGGCCAGGTATGGCGCCCCAATGGCGCTGTGGCGCCCCAGGTCGAAAGTGAAGCCTGACGTGGACCGGTGCCCGTGCCTGCCAGGGCCGGGCCACCGCCCGAATCCTTTTACAGACTGAGCCCGAACGATGGAATTCTTCCGGATCAAGCGCGACATCCCGTTCATGCGGCACGCGCTGGTGTTCAACATCATCTCGTTCGCCACCTTCGCTGCGGCGGTGTTTTTCCTGGTGACGCGCGGGCTGCACCTGTCGATCGAGTTCACCGGCGGCACGGTGGTCGAGGTGCAGTACACCCAGGCGGCCGATTTGCCCAAGGTGCGCTCCACGGTCGATGCGCTCGGGTTTGGCGAGGTGCAGGTGCAGAACTTCGGCACCTCGCGCGACGTGCTGATCCGCCTGCCCCTGCGCGGCGACGTGAAGCAGCAGGAGGTGGTGGGCCGGGTGTTCGAGGCGCTGTGCAAGGCCGACTCCGGCACCGTATCGACCGAGGCCTACACGAGCGACAAGGGTGAAGCCTCGACCCGCCAGGTCTGCAAGGCTGGCGAGTCCGAGCCGCTGCGGCTGCAGCGCAGCGAGTTTGTCGGCCCCCAGGTCGGTGCCGAGCTCGCCCGTGACGGTGCCATCGCGCTGGCCGTCACCATCGTCGGCATCATGATCTACCTGGCCTTCCGCTTCGAGTGGAAGTTCTCGGTGGCCGCGATCGTTGCCAACCTGCACGATGTGATCATCATCCTGGGCTTTTTTGCGTTCTTCCAGTGGGAGTTCTCGCTGTCGGTGCTGGCGGCGGTGCTGGCCGTGCTGGGCTACTCGGTGAACGAGTCGGTCGTGATCTTCGACCGGATCCGCGAGGCCTTCCGCCGGTACCGCAAGATGACCACCCCCGAGGTCATCGACCATGCCATCACCAGCACGATGAGCCGCACCATCATCACCCACGGGTCCACCCAGATGATGGTGCTGTCGATGCTGCTGTTCGGCGGGCCGACGCTGCACTACTTCTCGATCGCGCTGACGATCGGCATCTGCTTCGGCATCTACTCGTCGGTGTTCGTGGCGGCAGCCATTGCGATGTGGCTGGGCGTCAAGCGTGAAGACCTGGTTTCGGCCACGCCGCGCAAGCAGGGCGACCCGGATGACCCGAACGCCGGTGCCGTGGTGTAGAGTTCATCGAATTCCTAACCAGGATCGAGGCGCACCCCTTCACCATGGCGATTCCTGCCGACCCCAAGGCACTGGCGGCACAGGCGCGCAGGACGTTCCTGAATGTCGTCCTGTACGGCGCTCCCAATGCCCTGCAGGCCGTGGAGGCTGGCGCGCGTCAGCTGGCCACCCAGCCTGCGCCCCCCGAGCTGCTGGCCCGTCGCCGGGATGCCTGGGCTGACCTGCAGCGCCTGCGCGGCACCTGGCAGCAGCATCTGGTCGATCGGGTGCAACGCCATCAGGGTGTGGACCCCGATCCCCGGGCGGTAGCCCACGGCACCAGCCTGCGCGGGGCCGAGCTGTCGCTGGTCGACGACGACACCATCGAACACGAGATCCTGACCTCCCGGCTGGCGCTGGCCGTGATGGACCAGGCGGCCTCCGAGTTCACTGATCTGCGCTCCCGGCTCAATGCGCTGGAGCGGCGTGACGAGTTTTCTGCCGCCGACGTGCTGCGCCCGCATGTCATTGCACGCGAGGTGCTGGAGTCCTGGCGCTCCTGTGGCCTGACCATCGAGGCCTGGCGCAGCGTGCAGCCCACGCTGCACGACGAGATCGGTCATCTGCTGGTACTGGCCTACCACGAGACCAACAAGTGGCTGATCGCGCACGGAGTGTTGCCCGAAATCGACCTGCGCCCGTTGATCCGCCGGGCGCGCGACGCCGGTGTACCGTCGAGCCGTGGCGGGGTCGAGACCGGCGGCATGACACCCGCGGCCAGTGCACTGGCCGGCGGGGCCGCCACCTCGCTCAGTGCCACGGGCGCCGGGCTGCGCAGTTCGGTGGGTGAAGAAACACGCCTGATGACCCGGGCGTCCAGCCTGATGAAAGCGTCCGAGCAGGCCCAGGCGGTGCTGGGGCGGCTGAATCGCATGGTCGGCAAGCAGGTGCCTGATTTCGAGGCCTCGACCACCCACCATGCCTCGCCCAAGCTGGTGGCCGCGATTGCCGAGGCCGAACGTGACGTGGCCCAGCGCCTGCGCAGCACCCAGCAGGATGCCCAGGGCGCCTACAACGTCGGCGCCGTTGCCGACGAGCTCTACGAGCGCAAGCAGGCCCTCAAACGCCAGACCGAGTCCCCGATCGAGCGAGCCACGATCGAGGTGGTGGCGCTGCTGTTCCAGGCCATCCTGACCGAAGAGCGGCTGCCGGCGTCGGTGCGGGTGTGGTTTGCCCGGCTGCAGATGCCGGTGCTGCGGGTGGCGATCTCCGAGCCTGACTTCTTTGCCACCACCGACCACCCTGCGCGCCGCCTGATCGACCGCATGGGCGCCTGCGTGATGGGCTTCGACGCCGGTACGGCCGGTGCCATGGGCGACGCGCTCGAGAAGGAAATCAAGCGTGTCGTGCAGGTTGTCGAGGCCTATCCGGATACCGGCCGGCGCGTGTTCCAGACCGTGCTGGTGGAGTTCGAGAAGTTCCTCGATCACTACTTCAAGAACGAGAACGAAACCTCGCGCAAGGGTGTGTCGCTGGCGCAGCAGGTCGAGCAGCGCGAGATCCTGGCGATCCAGTACACCATCGAGCTGCGCAAGATGCTCAACGAGGTGCCGGTTCAGGAAGGGGTGCGCGAGTTCCTTTTCCAGATCTGGGCCGACGTCCTGGCCATGACGGCGGTCAAGAACGGCGTGCAGAGCGACGAGACCAAGGCCATGAAGCGCGCGGCGGCTGACCTGATCTGGTCGGCCAGTGCCAAGGTGTCGCGCGAGGAACGCGCCGAAGTGATCCGCCGGCTGCCGCCGCTGCTCAAGACCCTGCGCGACGGCATGGCCGGCGCGGGCGTCACGCCGCAGCGCCAGGACGAGCAGATCCAGACCCTGAACAATTCGCTGGCCGCGGCCTTCACCGCCAAGACGGCCGCCATTCCGGACGACCGGCTCGATGAGCTGATGCTGCGTCTGGAAACCCTCGAGGAAATGCTGCCCGACACCGAGGTCGAGATCGACGAGTCCATGGTGCTGGACCTGTCCGGCCATGAGTCGTCCGGCCTGGAGGTGGTGGCCGAGGGTGGTTCGATGCCGTCCCAGGCCATGATCGACTGGGCCCGCGGCATCCAGGTGGGTAGCTGGTTCAAGCTCGACTACCGCGGTCGCCACGAGCCGGTGCAGCTCGCCTGGCAGGGCCTGCGCAAGCAGCTCAGCCTGTTTTCGTCACCGAGCGGGCGTTGTGTGCTGTTCCAGCAGCACCGTCTGGCCGGTTTTCTGCAGGCCGGGTTGCTGGTGCCCGCCGAGGACGAGGCGCTGACGGTGCGCGCGACTCGCAACGCGCTGGCCAAGCTCGATGCCGACCCGACACGCCTGCTGAACTGAACTCGCAGTGTCGGTGGAGGCCGGGCCGTGGGCGAGGCGGGCCAGGGCCCCCGGCGCGCGCGGCTGAGCCGGCCCGGGGCGGGTCAGTGGATCAGTGGATCAGCCGATCCTCGGCGTCGACGAACAGTTCGTCGAGAATGAGTGCGTCGGGTTCTTCGCCCAGGCTCCAGAAGACCATCAGCACGATGATCTTGAGGTCTTCGAGCGACACCGGCCCCCCTGAGGTGGCCATGGCCCGGTCGACGGCGATTTCTCGCATGGCCGGGGGCAGCACGCCGGCCGACTCCAGGAAGCTCACGAAACCGATGCATTCCTCGCCGAGGCGCTCTTGCTCGGCGGGGGTGTAGACACGCATGCTGGTGGGGAGTTGTGTCCCGGCGTGCGAGCGGCTGGCATGGGCCAGACCGTCCAGCCAGTTCAGCGCCTCCTGGATCTCGTCGGTCTCGAAGCCGACGGCCGACAGCTTGCGCGTGAGTTGCGCATGGTCGGGGCAGGCGTCCGGGCGCCAGTAGTTTTCGTAGAGGTAGACCAGCACATCAAACATGAGGCCCACTATACCCCAGCGGATCCGGCCGTCTGCGCCAAAAAAGCGGGGGTTTGTGCAGGGCGATTGCGGTCTTGTGGCGTGCGCCACGGGTGGATCTCAGGCTGCCGCGCGGCGCTGAAACAGCGAGCCGGGCAGGCGCACGACGCGTCCCTCGAGCTCAAGTGAAAGCAAGTGGGCACTCAGTTCGGCTGCCGGCCAGCCGGTACGAGCCAGCAAGGCATCGAGGCTGACGGGGTCGTAGCCCATGGCTGTGAGCACCGGGTCGTCGCCATGCCCTGCGGGTGAAGGTTCGCCCTCATGTGCCGCGAGCTGCTGTCGGGCGACCGAGCTGGGCTGGCGGGCGTCAGGCTGCCAGGGCAGTTCGTCGAGCACGTCGGTCACGCTTTCGACCAGCCGTGCCCCCTGACGGATCAGTTCATGGCAGCCGCGCGATTGCGGTGCATGGATCGAGCCCGGGATGGCAAACACCTCCCGCCCCTGCTCGGCCGCCAGCCGGGCGGTGACCAGTGAGCCCGATTTGAGCGCCGCCTCGACCACCAGTGTGCCAAGCGACAGTCCGGAGATGATGCGGTTGCGCCGCGGAAAATTGGCCGGCAATGGGGGGGTGCCCAAGGTGTACTCGCTCAGCAGCAGTCCTTCGCGGGCGATCTGATGGGCCAGGGCCAGGTGGCGCCTGGGATAGACGCGGTCCAGCCCGGTGCCCAGCACGGCAATCGTGCTGCCGCCCGTGTCGGCATGTTGCAGCGCACCGGCGTGGGCCGCCCCGTCGATACCCAGCGCCAGCCCCGAAACCACCGTGAGGCCCACCTCGCTGAAGGCGGCTGCAAAGGCCCGGGCATGGTCCAGCCCTTGTGCCGTGGGGTTGCGACTGCCCACGACGGCGACGGCGGCGCGCGACAGCAGTTCGATGCGCCCATGGGCGTGCAGCAGCAGCGGCGGGTCGGCCGTGTGCAGCAAGGCGGCGGGGTAGTCGGCGTCACCCAGTGTGAGCAGCCGACGCGATGGGGCATCCGCCAGCCACTGCTGGGTGGTGTCGGTCAGTGCGTCCAGTCCGGGCGGCGCGTCGGCCAGGGCGGCGGACAGTGTCGGTCCGACGATCTGGCGCCATGCCGGAGGCCCGGCCGCGAAAATCGCCTCGGGTGAACCCAGACTGGCCAGCAGCTTGCGCGCGGCCGCCAGACCCACGCCCGACGTGGTGGTCAGGCGCAGCCAGGCGGCCAGTTCGGCGCGGGGGAGGGGGGTGTCAGACTGCCGGGTCGCGGCGCTCACGGTTGCGTGAAGCGGTCACCGATCTGCACCGGCTGCTGCACATTCAGGATCAGCGCATACGACATGCGCTCGAAGGTGCGGAACACGAACAGCAGGCCATGCCGTTCGTCGGGCAGCTTGATGTCGACGCGCTTTTCACCCGTGGTGTCGGCCGCAGGCTGGCCGTAACGCCACAGGGCCAGCACATGGCCGCGTTCCAGGCCGTCGCGCGTGCCCTTGTTCAGGGCCACGATCTGGTTCTGGCCGGCGGTGATGCCATCACCGTAGATCGAGGCGATGCGCCCGTCGATCGTGCCTTGTGGCGCACGCGGGACATAACGGATGAAGTCACGCGGCGGCACCGGGGCCAGGCGGTCGCCGATGCCGATCTCGAGACGGGCTGACTGCACTTCGAAGGTGGCCGGCACGATCTCGCCAGCGGCGGTGGTGCTGCCTGGGCGACGGTACTCGGCCGTGCCCAGGAAGGGGGCCTCGTAACCGAGCACTTCCCGGGTTCCGGGGTCGATCAGCGGCTTGGCATTGCGGAACAGCCGCCAGTCGCGCCGGGTGCCGATGTCGCCGCGCACATAGGCCAGGTCGCCGCGCGTGAGCAGCACACGCCCTTCCTGGGCGGCCACCACCCTGGGTGCGGCCTCGAGTTCGTTGGTGTTGAAGATCACCGCTTCATTCAGGAAGGGCTCGATCAGGTGCACCGGAATGGCCGAAATGGCCGCCGCCATCAGCGATTCGCTGCGGATGCGTGGCGAAAGCTTGACAGTTCCCGAGGAACCGTTGCCGTCGATGGCATTGCCCAGCCGCAGACGGGCGCGACCGTTGGACTTGTCCAGATACAGCACCTGACCGGGGAAGATCAGGTGAGGATTGCGGATCTGGTCGGTGTTCATGCCCCACAGCTCGGGCCAGCGCCACGGTGTGCGCAGGAAGATGCCGGAGATGTCCCAGAGGGTGTCGCCGCGCTTGACGGTGTAGGCGTCGGGCGCGTCGGGCGCCAGCTCGGACAGCGGCACACCGGCCTGGGCTACTTGCTCCGCCGTGGCGCGTTGTTGCGGCGTGATCGGATAATTGGTGGCGTGGACGGCGCCCACGCAGCCTGCAGCGACCAGGAAACCCGCCAGGGTCTGCAGTCCTGTGCGGAGCCGGATAGCCGGGATGGCGCTCGGCCGGATGCGCAACAGAGGGAATCGGGTCATGCAGGGGTCTCCGCGTGCCGCCATGGCCGGGTCTCCCTGGGCCATGCGCAATATGGTTAATGAGACTTTGCCTCGCTACGGCAGCCGAGTTCGGCGAAAATCCTCACATAGTTTCACAGATTCTGCCCCTAAACCCTTGATGCCGCAACGAAATTTGCTGAGCGTTACCGGCGCTGCGGCACTGGTTCACGGTCTGCGCGTTGTGTGGCATCCACAGCTCCCCGCGGCTCCTGCATTCACGTCCTGACAATGGCCATCCTGAACATCCTGCGCTACCCTGACCCGCGTCTGCACACGGTGGCCAAGCCGGTCGCCGTGGTTGATGACCGCATCCGGCAGCTGGTCGACGACATGCTGGCGACCATGTACGAAGCCCATGGCATCGGGCTGGCGGCCACCCAGGTCGACGTGCACGAGCGGGTGATCGTGATCGACACCTCCGACGAGCGTGATGACCCCCGGGTGCTGATCAACCCCGAGATCATTGCCCGCAGCGAGGAAATCATCGAGTGGGAAGAAGGTTGCCTGTCGGTCCCGGCGATCTATGACAAGGTCGATCGTCACGCCCGCGTCACGGTCAGGGCGCTGAATCGCCAGGGTGAGAGCTACCAGTTCGACGCCGAAGGCCTGCTGGCCGTGTGCGTGCAGCACGAGATGGACCACCTGATGGGCAAGGTGTTTGTCGAATACCTCTCGGCGCTCAAGCGCAACCGCATCCGCACCAAGATGCTCAAGCGCACCCGCGACGACGCACACTGACCCTCCCAGGCCCACCATGACGATGAAGCTTGCGTTTGCCGGCACCCCGGAGTTCGCCCGCGAGGCCCTGGCGGCCCTGCTGGCGGCGGGCTTCGAGGTGCCGCTGGTGCTGACCCAGCCTGACCGGCCGGCCGGTCGGGGCATGAAGCCTCAGCCCAGCCCCGTGAAGCAGCTGGCCCTGGCACATGGCATCGAGGTCGCCCAGCCACGCAGCCTGCGCCTGGACGGGCGTTACCCCGATGATGCAGCCGGCATCCAGGCGCGGCTCGCATCGCTGCAGCCCGATGTCATGGTCGTGGCTGCCTACGGGCTGATCCTGCCGCGCTGGGTGCTCGAGCTGCCGCGCCTGGGCTGCCTGAACATTCACGCCTCCTTGCTGCCGCGCTGGCGGGGGGCGGCACCCATCCATCGGGCGATCGAAGCCGGCGACACCCATACCGGCATCACGATCATGCAGATGGACGAAGGGCTGGATACCGGCGCCATGCTGCTGGCCGAACGTCTGGCCATCGCCCCGAACGACAGCACCGCCAGCCTGCACGACCGGCTGGCCACACTGGGCGGCCGCCTGATCGTGGAAGCGCTGGAGCTGGCTGCCTGCGGCGGTCTGGTGGCGCAGCCGCAGCCGCAGGACGGCGTGACCTATGCCCACAAGATCGACAAGGCCGAGGCTCCGATCGACTGGCGGGCGCCCGCCGAGGTGATCGAGCGCCGTCTGCGCGCCTTCGATCCCTTCCCCGGCGGTGCCGCCTGGCTGGACGGCGTGGCGCTGAAATGCTGGCGAGGCGATGTGGTGAGCGGCCAGGGCCTGCCCGGCCAGGTGCTGGGCGCCGATGCGGCGGGCATCACGGTGGCCTGCGGCGAGGGCGCGCTGCGCATCACCGAACTGCAGAAACCGGGTGGCCGGCGGCTGTCCGCCAGGGAATTTCTGCAAGGCCACGGGGTCAAGGCAGGGCAGGTGTTCGGATCGGCGCCCGCTTGAATTGCGATCGTTTCACCATCATCTGATGTCCGACGGCATTTGACCGCAAAGGAAAGCAAACGATGTTCAACATGATGAAAACAGCCATCCTGATGGCTGCCATCACGGCCTTGTTCATGGCGCTCGGTTCGCTGCTTGGCGGACAGCAGGGCATGATCCTGGCCCTGGTCGTTGCGCTGGGCATGAATTTCTTCAGCTACTGGTTCTCGGACAAGATGGTGCTGAAGATGTACAACGCGCAGGAGGTCGACGAGACCACCGCGCCGCAGTTCTATCGCATGGTGCGCGAGCTGGCCGAACGGGCCGAACTGCCGATGCCGCGGGTGTACCTGATCCGCGAGGACGCGCCCAATGCGTTTGCGACGGGCCGCAACCCCCAGAACGCGGCGGTGGCGGCCACCACCGGCATCATGCGCGTGCTCAACGAGCGCGAGCTGCGTGGCGTGATGGCGCACGAACTGGCGCACGTGAAGCACCGCGACATCCTGATCAGCACCATCAGCGCGACGATGGCCGGTGCGATCTCGATGCTGGCGAACTTCGCGATGTTCTTCGGCGGGCGCGACAGCGAAGGCCGCCCGGCCAACCCGATCGTCAGCATCCTGGTGATGCTGCTGGCGCCGCTGGCGGCCAGCGTGATCCAGATGGCCATCAGCCGGGCGCGCGAATTCGAGGCCGACCGGGGCGGTGCCGAGATCTCGGGCGATCCGCAGGCGCTGGCCAGTGCACTGCAGAAGATCCAGCGCGTGGCGCAAGGCCTTCCGATGGAGGCGGCCGAGCGCCACCCTGAAACTGCGCAGATGATGATCATGAACCCGCTGTCGGGCGGCGGCTTGCGCGGTCTTTTCAGCACCCACCCGGCCACCGAAGATCGTGTGGCACGCCTGATGGAAATGGCACGCAACGGTGCCTACCGGTAAGCCTGTCTTTCCGTGACGGACTTCACGCCCGGCGCTGCCGGGCGTTTTCGTGTCTGCAGGTAACATCAGCAGTGTGGTGCGCATGGCGCGCAAACGGGGCGGCATGGGCTGTTCCCGGACACAAACCGAGGGGGTGGAGCATGAATCCTGGCAATGTGTTCGCACTTGCCGCATCAGTGGCAGTGGGTGCGGCGATCGCCGCGATGACCGTGGCGCCGCAGGCGGCCTCGGCCCAGACGATGTACCGCTGCAAGGCCCCCAACGGCTCGGCCGTGCTGTCCGACCGTCCGTGCACGGGCGATCCCCTGCCGACCACAACCCCGATCTACCGCTCCCAGCCCCTGTCGTCGCGCCGCTACGACACGCCAGACGGCTACCGGCTGCCCGATCACTACGCTCACATGAGTGCGGGCTGCCAGCAACTGCACGATGCGATTCGCACCGCTCCAGCGCGAGGCTTGAAGTCTGAGACCATCTACGGCCTGCGCAAGGAGTGGAGCCAGAAATGCTCGGAAGACGAGGCCATTGCCTATCGACGACTGCGCGAAGAGCGTCGCGAGGCCTACAGCCAGCGCCTGCAGGACGAAAAGGCCGAGCAGACGCAGATCGAGGCGGAGGAGCGCCGCCGCGCCCAGTGTGGCGAGATGCGCCTGTCGCTGTCGCAGCGCCGTGCACGTGTCGACGGGATGACGCCGGGCGAACGCGCCGACCTCGAACGCTTCGAGAAGAATTACACCACCCGCTGCATGTGAGCGCGCCGCAACCTGCAAGCCTCAAGTTGGCGGCCAGGGTGCCGATGAATCAGGGACTGAGCCCGGGAACCCTGTCATGCCGCACCGTACTGTCATCGTCGCCTGTTTTGCCGTCCTGACCGGGCTGCTGGCCGGCTGTGACCTGCTCGGCATCGAGACGGCCGAGTCCATTGCGGCACGCAAGGAAGGCGAGGGCAAGGCCTTGGGCGGTGCCTGCCGCCATGCGGGGCGGGCGATCGAGGATTGCTACGCGCTCAACCCCAAGGCCGACAAGGCTGCGATCTTCGCCGGCTGGCGCGAGATGAACGACTACATGCGGGAAAACGAGATCGCCGAAGTGGCGCCGCAGATCCCCAACCCGCGCGACGCCCGGGCCAAACCGGCCGCGCAGGATGCAGCCGACGACGAAGAAGTGGTGTCCACCCTCAAGCCGGCCCGCCCGGTCAAGGGTGACAAGG
>CBFGPV010000103.1:0-15130 GCA_965650765.1 uncultured Burkholderiales bacterium | reverse complement strand
GCCACCTTGCTGGCCACGCCCAGGCCGAACCACACCGCAAAGATCGGCGCCAGGATCACGCGCGGCATCGAGTTCAGCGCCTTGATGTACGGGTCGAGGATGGCCGCAGCCATCGGGCTGAGCGCCAGCCACAGGCCCATGGCCAGACCGAAGACCGTGCCCAGGCCAAACGCCAGCAGCGTCTCGAGCAGCGTGATCCACAGGTGCACGTAGATGTCGGCCGCGACGAAAAACCAGTTCCAGATGCGCCCGAAGATCTTCAGCGGCTCACCGAAGAAAAAGGCCGCCTGCTGATCGTTGTCGAACACGAAGTTCGGCAGCAGGCCCGGGGTGGTCATCGCATGCCAGAAGGCGAACACGGCCACCAGCAGGCCGCCCTGCCACAGCCTCAGGTTGCCCGGGCGCGGTTTGATGAGGTTCCACATCCTGTGCTGTTCCGGTTCAGGCGGCGAGCTGCTGGCGGTAGCCCTTGAGGACCTCCTCGCGCAGCACGTCCCAGATGGCCTGGTGGAGTTCGATGAAACGCGGCGTGACTCGCACTTCGGCCACATCGCGCGGGCGATCCAGGTCGATGTGGAACTCACCCATCGGGTGCGAGCCCGGCCCGGCGCTCATCACGACCACCCGGTCGCTCATCGCAATGGCTTCGTCGAGGTCGTGCGTGATGAACAGCACCGCCTTCTTGCGCTCGGCCCACAGTTGCAGCACCTCGTTTTCCATCAGCTGGCGGGTCTGGATGTCGAGCGCCGAGAAGGGCTCGTCCATCAGGATGATGTCCGGGTCGAGCACCAGGGTCTGGGCCAGGCTGGTGCGCTTGCGCATGCCCCCCGAGAGCTGGTGCGGATACCGGTCGCCAAAGCCGCCCAGGCCCACGCGGCGCAGCCACTGCTCGGCCTGCTCGCGCGCCTCGCCCGGCGCCATGCCACGGAATTCCAGCCCGGCCATCACGTTCTGCGCGGCCGTGCGCCAGGGCATCAGCGACTCGGACTGGAACATGTAGCCGGCCCGTGTGTTGATGCCCTGCAGCGGCTCGCCGAACACGCTGACCGACCCGGTGCTGGGCGCCAGCAGCCCCGCGGCGACGTTGAGCAGCGTGCTCTTGCCGCAGCCCGTGGGCCCGACCACCGAGACGAATTCGCCCGGCGCAACCGTCAGGCTCACGTCGCGCACGGCCGTGTAGCGCTGCTGGCGGTCCTCGCGGCTCACGAAAGTGCAGGTGACGTCCTGCAACGACAGTGCGGGCGTCACGCGCAGCCTCCCTGAACGCGGCCCGTCATGCCTTGGGGTACTTCAGATTGGCCTTCTTGACGAAGTCGTTCGTGTAGACCGCCTTCAGGTCGAGCTTGGCCTGGGCGATGGCGGGGTCGACGCTGGCCAGCGCCCGCAGCGCCGTGGCCGCTCCCTGCTCGGGGAATGCACCGTCGGGCGACATCGCGCCCTTGCTCTTCAGGAAGGCATCGATGTAGACCGCCCGGTCACCCAGCAGGAAGCCCTCAGGCACCACCTTGATGATCTCGCTCGGGCCGGCGGCCTGCAGCCACTTGTCGGCCCGCACCATCGCATTGGTCAGGGCCTGCACCGTGCCCGGATGGCGGTCGATGAAGGCCTGCGGGGCGTACAGGCAGCCAGCCGGCATCGGGCCACCGAACACGCGGTCGGCCTCGGCCACCACCCGGGTGTCGGTGACGATCTGGATGTCGCCCGAACGTTCGAGGATGGTCACCACCGGATCGAGGTGCGACAGCGCGTCGATCTGTCCCTGGCGGATCGCCGCGATGGCCGCACTGGTGGCCCCCACGCCGATGAAGCTCACGTCACTGGGTTTCAGCCCGGCCTTGGCCAGCACGAAGTTCGCCATCACGTTGGTCGAGCTGCCCGGCGCGGTGACGCCGATCTTCTTGCCGCGCAGGTCGGCCACCGACTTGAAGCCGGGCATCGTCTTGCGGTTGACCGCCAGCACGATCTGCGGCGCCCGCCCCTGCAGCACGAAGGCGCGCATGCGCTGGCCCTTGCTCTGCATGTTGACGGTGTGCTCGAACGCACCTGACACCACGTCGGCACTGCCGCCGACCACTGCCCGCAGCGCCTGCGAGCCGCCAGCGAAGTCGATCACCTGGGCGTCCAGGCCTTCGTCCTTGAAGAAGCCCAGCGACTCGGCCACCGTCAGCGGCAGGTAGTACAGCAGGTTCTTGCCGCCCACCGCGATGCTGACCTTGGGTTTCTCGATGGCCTGGGCCGAAACGAGCCGGGGAAAGGCCAGCGCACAGGCACTGGCCGTGGCCGAGGTGAGGAAGCTGCGGCGTTGCATGGTGTCTCCTGATCGGCGCCTCGCGGGCGCACATGCTGTGTGGGCGAAAGCTCAGTTGTGAACGATGCACTGTAGCGAGCCGGCGAGCCGTCGGTGTTCGGGAATTGCCCTAGCGAGGCCAGGGACACCCAGCGCCTGCCACCTGCGCCGGAACTCGCGCAAAATGGGCCGCATGTCACCCATCACCCTGATCACCGGCGGCAGCCGGGGCATCGGCGCGGCCACAGCGCGCCTGTGTGCGGCGCGCGGTCACCGCGTGGTCATCAACTATGCCCGCGACGCGGCCGCCGCCCACCGGGTGGCCGAGGAAGTGCGCTCGCTCGGCGGCGAGGCGCTCACGGTGCAGGCCGACATCGCCTCCGAGGCCGAGGTGCTGCATCTGTTCGACGTGGTCGACCGGACCTGGGGCCGGCTGACCGGCCTGGTCAACAACGCCGGGGTGGTCGACATCACGCAGCGGGTCGACGAGATGAGCGGCAGCCGCCTGCAGCGCATGTTCTCGATCAATGTGCTGGGGTCGTTCTACTGCGCCCGCGAGGCCGTGCGGCGCATGAGCACCCGCCACGGCGGCTCGGGCGGTGCGATCGTCAACGTGTCATCGATCGCCGCCCGACTGGGCAGTGCGGGCCAGTATGTCGACTATGCCGCGGCCAAGGCTGCGATCGACACGATGACGCTGGGGCTGAGTCACGAGGTCGCTGCCGAAGGGGTGCGGGTCAATGCGGTGCGCCCCGGCATCACCGACACCGACATCCACGCCTCCGGCGGTCAGCCCGAGCGGGCCTGGAAACTTGCGCCGCTCATCCCGATGCAGCGCCCGGGGCATCCGGATGAAGTGGCCGAATCCATCGTGTGGCTGCTGTCCGATGCAGCCAGTTATGTGACGGGTGCGGTGCTGGACGTCAGCGGCGGGCGCTGAGCCGGGTTGTGGCTCGTTCAGAGCCGCTGCAGCCGGAACCAGCGCTGCCAGCCCGGACGGCGCCACACGCCGGCGGGTTCGCTCAGACCGGGCACCCGCCAGCGCGGGCGGTCGAAGAGCTCGAGTTCCCAGTCGCGATCACCGAGGAACTCGAAGCGCAGATGGTGCGCATCTCGCACCGCCACCAGCTTGAACAGGCCGGTCGAATAGGGCCAGACCATCACCGCGCGATCGCGCAGCCGGCGGTCCGGGCCCAGCAGCGCCATGTCGAGCTGTTCTTCATACGGTGTGTCGTGGGTGATGAACAGCAGCAGGCCGCTGGGGGTGTCCAGTGCAAGTTCGAGCACGTTGCCCGGCAGCACGACCCCGGTATCGCGGCCCTGGTGCAGCAGGCGCGAGCGGTCGTCGGCCTGGTCGTGGCGCTCTACAACCTCCAGCCGGTAGTCTTCCGTCGGCTGCATCGTGTGACCGCTCCGGCCGGCCCTACCAGGCCAGGCTCACGCCCAGCGCCGCCAGCGTGCCGCCCACAAATGCCCCCACCGTGACGCAGACCGGCGCGCCGGGGCCGCAGGCCAGCCCGGCCAGTGCACCACCGGCCACTCCGCCGGCGATGCCCGCCCCGGTGGTGACGACCTCCTTGCGGGCCTGGCGCAGCGGATCCTCGGCCGTGGCCACCTCGTAGACCGAGATCGCGACCGACAACACCATCAGCCCGCGGCCGAAACGGGCCACCTTGCGCAGGGCCTGGTCGACCGACGGCCGGGAACGTGCTGCGCCCTCGACGATGTCGGCAAACACCTTGTTCTGGTCGCTGGGGCGCAGCCGGTTGAAGTCGGCCGACTCGCCAAACCGCTCGAGCGTGCGCTTGGCAATCAGCTCGTTGAGCGTGAGCCCCTTGGGCTTGAGGTATTCGGCCAGTGCCCGCCCGACCGGGGAGGAGCGCCCACGCATCCACTCCATCGTGGTGTTGCGCAGCTCGTTCACCTCGCTGGCCGCCTGGGCCCAGGTGATCTCGCGGCGGCCTGCGCGGCGCTTGATCTCGTCGACCGCCTGCCGGATGGCCTGCTGGTACTGGCTGCGCACGCCCGCGTCGTGCATGGCCGTGAGAGTCAGGGCGTTGATCTCGCCGTGCAGCGCGTCCTCGGCGTCGGCGAAGCGTTGCGTGTCGGTGGTCATGGTCGGGGTGCTGGTGGAGGTGCCATTGTGGCGCGAACGCGCAGCGTGTCGGTATCGAAGGGTTTGCCGTCATGGCGGCGGGCCACGCCTCGCGCCACAATCCGGCGATGGATCTGCTCAAACCCCTGATCGCCCTGCTGGCCATCGTCAATCCGATCGGCGTCGTGCCGTTTTTCATCCACTTCACGCAAGGCTTCACGAGCGAGCAGCGGCGCCACACCATCCGGGTCGCTTCGTTCACCGCCTTCATCGTGGTGGCCGTGAGTGCCCTGGCCGGCCTGAAGCTGATCGAGTTTTTCGGCATCTCGATCGCCTCGTTCCAGGTGGGCGGCGGCACGCTGCTGCTGATCAGCTCGATGCAGATGCTCAATGCCCAGCCGGCCGAAACCCGCAAGGAAGACGTCGACGAAGGCGACACCAAGGTCGACGCCGGCGCCAGCATTGCCGTGGTGCCGCTGACCATTCCGCTGCTGACCGGACCGGCCACGATCTCCACGATGGTCATCTATGCGCAAAAGACCCAGCACTGGTGGCAGCTGGGTGTGCTGGTGGGCTACGGGGTGGTGATCGGTGCGGCGGCCTTCCTGGCGCTGTCCACGGCCGGACGCATCGCACGCCTGCTGGGCAAGACCGGCATCAACGTGATGACACGCCTGATGGGCCTGATCCTGGCCGCCCTGGCGGTCGAGATCATGGCCGACGGCCTGATCAAGCTGTTCCCGGCGCTGGCCGGCTGACCCCCTTCCGGGGGGCTTGACAAACATCAAGCTCCGGACGGACCCTCCCCCTGTGGCTCGACCGGGCCGACCGACAGGGCGTGACGATGAATGGCGACCAGGCAGCACTGCTGCTCCAGGAGAACCCCGACGCACTGGTGCTGCTGCAGCCCGACGGCCGGGTGTCCGAATGGACGGCCGCCGCGAGCAACATCTTCGGGCACGCCGCCAGCGAAGCGCTCGGGCAGCCGCTCACCGAGCTGATCGTGCCGCCCGACCGCCACCAGGAGGTGGCCGCCTCGCTGGCCGCCGCAACCGCCAGCGGCCTGGCCGTCGAGGAATCGATGCGCCGCCGCAAGGACGGCTCGCTGGTCTACGTGAGCGTGTCGACCAAGGCAATCCGCGGCTCCGACGGCAGCGTGCGCAACTTCCTGTGCACGATGAAGGACGTGACCCACCTGAAGGTGCTGCGTGACGCCAAGCTGCTGGAGGGGCGCTACGGTTCGCTGCTCGAATATGTGCCCGACGCGATCGTGGTGGTCAATGCCAGCGGACGCATCGTGCTGGCCAACTCGCAGGCCGAGCGCATGTTCGACTACGCACGACACCAGCTCATCGGCCTGCCGGTGGAAACACTGCTGCCGCCGCGCTACCGGGCCTCGCACCTGGGCCACCGCGGCCGGTTTTTCGAGGCGCCGCGCGCGCGCACCATGGGGGCCGGCCTGGAGCTGCATGGCCAGCGCCGCAACGGTGAGGAGTTCCCGGTCGAGATCAGCCTGAGCCCGATGGACACCGAAGAAGGCAAGATGGTCGTCAGCGCGGTGCGTGACGTGGCCGACCGGCAGGAAGCCCGTCGCAAGGCCGAGCGCAAGTTCCGCGACCTGCTGGAGTCGGCGCCCGACGCGATGGTGATCGTCAATGCAGCCGGCGAGATCGTGCTGGTCAACACCCAGGCGGTCAGGCTGTTCGGCTGGAGCCGCGACGAGCTGCTGGGCCAGCCGATCGAGAAGCTGGTGCCGCGGCGCCTGCGCTCGGACCACCCCGGCCATCGGGCCCGATTTTTTGGCAGCCCGAAGGTGCGACAGATGGGTGCCGGGCTGGAGCTGGCCGGGCTGCGCAAGGACGGCTCGGAGTTCCCGGTGGAGATCAGCCTGAGCCCGATCGAGACCGAAGACGGGCTGCTGGTGTCCAGCGCGATCCGCGATGCGACCGACCGCAAGCGCTTCGAACAGTCGCTGCACGAGGCCAACCGGCTCAAGAGCGAATTCCTGGCCAACATGTCGCACGAACTGCGCACACCGCTCAACGGCATCCTCGGGTTTTCGGAACTGCTGGTCGACGAGCGGCCCGGCCCGCTCAATGCCAAGCAGAAGGAATACCTCGAGGACATCCTGGGTTGCGGGCGGCACCTGCTCCAGCTGATCAACGACGTGCTCGATCTGTCCAAGGTCGAGGCCGGCAAGATGGAAGTCTTCCCGGAAAGCTTTGACGTCGCGCGGGCGGTCGAGGACATCTGCACCGTGATCGGCGCCACGGCCGGCAAGAAGCGCATCAGCATCCACCGCAAGCTCGAGCAGGCGCCGACCAGCGTGATGCTCGACCAGCAGAAGCTCAAGCAGGTGCTGTTCAATCTGCTGTCCAACGCGGTGAAGTTCACCGACGAAGGCGGGCGGGTGGAGGTCAGCGTCGAGGCCACGTCGGCGACCCACCTGTGCATGCGGGTGAGCGACAACGGCATCGGCATCCACCCGGACCAGATCCCCCGATTGTTCCGCGAATTCCAGCAGCTCGATTCCGGCTCGGCCCGGCGCTATGAGGGCACCGGCCTGGGCCTGGCCCTGACCCGCAAGCTGGTCGAGCTGCAGGGCGGGCGCATCGAGGTCCAGAGTGCCCCGGGGCAGGGCAGCACCTTCAGCGTGCATCTGCCGCATGCACTGGAGCCATCATCATGAGTTCGCGCATCCTGATCGTCGACGACAACCCGCTCAACCTGAAGCTGGCCTGCGATGTGCTGGAGATGAGCGGCTACCAGGTCACCACCGCCGTGGACGCCGAACAGGCGCTGGTGGTGCTGGGTGAACGCCTGCCCGACCTGATCCTGGCCGACATCGCCCTGCCCGGCATGGACGGCCTGAGCTTCACCCGTGTGGTCAAGGCCGACGCGCGGCTGGCCCACATCCCGGTGGTGGCGCTGACCGCGTTTGCGATGAAGGGCGACGACCGCAAGGCGCTCGAGGCCGGCTGCTCGGGCTACATCACCAAACCCATCGACACGCGCCGGCTGCCCGGCCAGGTGCAGGAGCTGCTCGACCGCAGCGAACAGGAGCGCCAGAAAGTGAAGATCCTCGTGGTCGAAGACGACCGCATCGACCTGAAGCTGATGGGCGCGGTGCTGCAGATCAACGGGCACATGGTGCTGTCCGACACCTCGGCCGAAGCGGCAGCAACCACCGTGGCCGCCAGCCTGCCCGACGTGATCCTGCTGGACCTGCAGCTGCCCGGCATCGACGGCCTGGCCTTCCTGAAGCAGCTGCGCGGCGACCCGCGCACGGCCGGCATCCCGGTGGTGGCGGTCACCGCCTTCACCGACACCTACCGGCGTGACGAACTGCTGGCCGCTGGCTGCGACGCCTTCCTCGTCAAGCCGATCAACACCCGCGAGCTGGCACGCCAGCTCGAAGAGGCGGCCCGCCGTCGCCAGGCCCAGGCACAACGGCCAGGCGCTGCCGCGGCCTGAACGCGGGGGTGCCCGGCACCCTCCCGCATCGCCCGCCACAGGCGCACACCCACTTCACACAGCCCGTTCACACGCTTCACCCCGCCTTCACGCGGGGCTTCCAGACTGCGCCGCATTCAACACAGCGGAGCAAGGAAGATGAGAAACACCTTCATGGGCAAGGCCCTGGCCATCATCGGGATCGTGGGCATCCTGATGTTCGCCCTGTGGCACATCGACGATGTGGTCGACGAACGGCGCATGCGCCAGCTCGAGGCCCAGGCCAGCGTCGAACAGAGCCAGGCGGCCGGGCAGACCGTGATGGGGCCGGTGCTGCGGCGCAGTTGCACCGAGCAGTGGGACAGCAGCCAGGGCGAAGGCCGTGACGCACGGCCGGTGGTCGAGCGCCGCGAGGTGCTGCTCAGCGCCGTGCCGACCCAGCTCGACGTGAACGGTCAGGTGGCACTCGAAGCCCGCCAGCGCGGCCTCTTCAAGATCAACGGGTATGCCACACGGGCCCGGCTCGACGCACGCTGGGCCGACCTGGCCGCGCTGCAGCCCTCGCGCAGCCGGGCTGACTCGCGCATGAACTGCGGCCCCGCGGTGATGATGGTGGCCGTCAGCGATGCGCGCGGCATCCGCTCCGCACAGGTCCGGCTCGACCAGGCCACCCTGGTGGCGCAGCCGGGCACGACCCACCCCACCTACAGCCGCGGCTTTCATGCGGTGCTGCCCGAGGCCATGATGCAGCCGGCACGGGTCGACCAGGCCCTGAGTGCCCAGGTCGATCTGGAGCTGCTCGGCACGACCGAGCTGTCGCTCGTGCCGCTGGCCATGGACACGCAGGTGAAGTGGCAGTCCGACTGGCCGCATCCGTCGTTTGCCGGGCGCTTCCTGCCGGCCACGCGTGAGGTGCGGGCCGACGGTTTCGATGCGAGCTGGCGCGTGTCGTCGCTGGCCACCACGGCCCCGGCCGAGTTCCTGCGCGGCGCCCCGATGTGCGACCTGGCCAGCAGCACCGCCAGTGCCAGCCTGAGCATCAGCCATGGCGCCGGTGGCGAAGCGCAACGCTGCCTCGACAGCCTGGGCGTGTCGTTCATCGACCCGGTCAACCCGTATGTGCTCAGCGACCGCGCCATCAAGTACGGCATGCTGTTCATCGTGCTGACCTTCGTGGCGGTGGCGCTGCTGGAGGCCCTGGGGCGGCGGCGTGTGCACCCCATCCAGTACCTGCTGGTGGGTTCGGCGCTGAGCGTGTTTTTCCTGCTGCTGCTCAGCCTGTCGGAACACCTCGCCTTCGGACTGGCTTACGGACTGGCCAGCCTGGCCTGCGTGGCGCTGCTGAGCTTCTATGCCAGTCACATGCTGGGCGGCCGGCGGGCCGGCATCGGCTTTGGCGCCGGCGTGGCCACGCTCTACGGCGCGCTGTTCGTGCTGCTGCAACTCGAACAGACGGCCCTGGTGATGGGCTCGCTGCTGCTGTTTGCCGTGCTGGCCACGGTGATGGTGCTCACGCGCCGGCTGGACTGGTATGGCCTGTTTGACGCCACACGCTCCGGGGCCTCCGGGCCCGTCGGGCGCACCGCCGCATGAGGCCGACCGGCCCGCTCAGCGTGTTGCGGCCGTCACGGCGCCTGCCAGCCGCTGCGCCAGTGCCTGCAGCGCCTCGCTCATCGCCTGCGCATGGGCCTGCGGCGTGTCGGCCGCCACCGGGCGATCGAGCGGCAGCTCCACGCTGTGCAGCACCCGGGGCGGGGCCTCGGTGGTGGCCAGGATCGCGTGGGCGCGCGCCTGCAGCAGCCCGGGGGTGGCCGGCACCGCCGGGCCGCTGGCACGCCGGTAGTCGAAGGGTTGCAGCTCGACCTGCAGGCTGTAGCCGGCGGTTCGGTCGGCGCAGGTGCCCTCGCAGACCGTCCAGCCCGGCAGGGCCTGGCGCATGGCTGCGGTGAACTCGCGCGACACCCCCACCTCGATGCGTTCGGCCCAGTAGGTGTTGGGCCATTCGGCCAGGGTGCTCGCATCGGCCCTGAAGCGCACCCGGCGCGACGCCAGGTATTCGGGGATCGCCACACGACGCACCACCAGCACCGGTGCACTCGCCGCTGCGGCCGGGGCGCTGGCTGCCACCGGCGCGACGGCCACCGCCGGCAGGGTGATCAGGGTGGGGCGCGGGGTGTCGCTGGCGCAGCCGGCCAGGCCGGCCGCCGCGAGCAGGGCCAGCCCACCGGCCAGCGGGCGGAGTCGGAATGTCATCGGCGTTCACTCCCGAAGATCACGGCATTGGGTTGGTCTTCCAGCAGCTCAGCCCATTCGCGCAGGCTGCGGGCCGCCTGGGACAGGTCGCGCACGGCACCGTCGAGGTCGCTGCGCAGCGGGGCGCCGGGCGCCGTCAGCTCGGCCACCCGCGTCATCGCCAGGCGCGCCTGGTCAGCGGCCTGCCGGGCACCGTCCAGGCTGCGCTGCAGTTCGGGCTGGGCCGCCTGCACTGCCTCGCGGGTGGTGTCGGTCAGGCGGGCCATCGAGGCCAGCGCCGACTGGGCACTGCCCTGCACCTGCAGCAGCGAACTCGAGGCCACCGCCAGCGTCTTGCGTGCCTCGGCGGCCGTCTCGGCCACTTCGGCGCTGGCCACATCGAGTGTCTTGCGCGTGCTGTCCAACGTGAGCCGCAGCACGTCGAGCGTCATGCGCAGGTCGCGCACGGTCTCGCGCAGCGGCAGTTCGGCCAGCTGGTCGAACAACGCATCGAAGCGGTCGGCCACCGCCGGGATCTCGGCCGCCCCCCCCGGCCCGGCGGTGAGGTTCTGCGGTGGCAGGGCGTCGGGCACGAAGTCGAGATCGATCGACTTCTGTCCCGTCACGAAACTCTGGGCCACCAGCCGGGCCCGCAGGCCGCGCTGCACCAGGTCCGGCAGATCAACCGCCTGCTCGCCGTTGCGCGTGAAGGTGACGGCGTCCGGGCGGATGCGCAGGCGCACCGGAATGCGGGCTTCGAGCGAGCCATGATCGACCTGGATGTCGATCTGGTCGACCTGGCCCACCTGCACCCCCCGGAAGGTCACCGGCGCGCCGATGTACAGGCCGCTCACGCTGCCACGAAAGTAGACGATCGCTCGCAGCTGGGTCTGGAACAGGCTGGTGTCGCTGAGCCACAGGATGGCCGCGATCACCAGCGCCAGTGCGCCGATCACGAAGCTGCCCACGAGCAGCGCCTGTTTCTTGATCAATTCGTCACCTCCGCAGGAGCAGCAGCCGCACGGGCCGGATCTTCGCGGCGCAGGAAGGCCCGCACCGTCGGGTGGGTGGATGGGTCGTCACGCAGCGCGCGCGGGCTGCCGTGGGCGATCGGCTGCTTGCTGTCGGCGTCCAGGAAGATGCCGTCGTCGGCAATCGCCAGCAGGCTGGGCAGCTCATGGCTCACGATCACGATGGCCGCGCGTGTGCGGTCACGCACATCGAGGATCAGGTCGTCGAGCCGGCGTGCACTGATGGGGTCCAGCCCGGCCGAGGGCTCGTCGAACAGCAGCAAGGGCGGTTCGGCGGCGATGGCACGCGCCAGCCCGGCGCGCTTTTTCATGCCGCCGCTGATGTCGGCCGGGTAGTAGCCGGCAAACTCGCCCAGGCCCACCCAGGTCAGCACCTCGCGCGCGCGTGCTTCACGCTCGCCCGGCGACAGGGTCGTGAGCTGCTCCAGCGGCAGGCAGACGTTTTCGAGCAGGGTCATCGACGACCACAGTGCCGCACTCTGGAACAGCATGCCGCAGCGCGAGCGCAGGCGCGACCGGGTGGCCTCGTCGCCGCGCCAATAGTCGGTGCCCTCATGCTCGACCCGCCCGGCCGCGGGCGGCAGCAGGCCGATCACATGCTTGAGCAGGGTGCTCTTGCCGCAGCCGCTGCCCCCCATCACCGCAAAGATGGTGCCGCGCTCGACGCGGAAGTCGATCGCCGTCTGGATCAGGCGGCTGCCGAAGCGCATTTCGAGCCCGCTGACGGCAAGCTGAGGGGGGGTGGCCTGCGGCGCGGTGTCGGATGCCTGCATGTCACAACCCCAGTGCGTTGGCACACAGCGCAAACACCGCGTCCACCGTGATGATGCCCACGATGCTCACGACCACCGCCTGGGTGGTGGCCGTGCCCACACCGGCCGCGTTGCGTTGCGCATGCAGGCCGTAGTAGCAGCCGGTCATGGCCACCAGCACACCGAACACGAAGGACTTGGCCAGACCCAGGCCGAGGTGGGTCCAGGTCAGTGCCGCGAAGGTGCGGTCCATGTAGGCCGCCGGCGCCAGCTCCAGCATGCCTGCCCCCACGAACAGACCACCGAGGATGGCCGCCACGCAGCCATAGATGTAGAGCAGCGGCATCATCAGCAGCAGGGCCAGCACCCGCGGCAGCACGAGGTAGTCGACGGCGCCCAGGCCCAGGACCTCGAAGGCGTCGATCTCCTCGTTGGTCTGCATGGTGGCCAGTTCGGCCGCAAACGCCGCGCCGGTGCGCCCGGCCATCACCACGGCGGTGATCACGGCGGCCATCTCGCGCGCCACCGCAATGCCCACGAGGTCGGCCACGAAGATGCCGGCCCCGAACTTGATCAGCTGCACCGCACCGACAAACGCCAGGATGGCGCCCACAAGCAGATTCACCACGCTGACGATCGCCAGCGCCCGCGCACCACTGTCAGCCGTGGCCCGCGCGAGGTCGCGTGCGGCAAAACGGGCACCACGACGCACCATCGCCACGGCCGACAGCAGCACCTGACCCAGGAAGGCGATCGGCCGCAGGGGAAGATAGGACACCAGTCGCATTGGGGCCGATTGTCACGGCAAGGGCGCAGCGAGGCAACGCTGGCGCCCAGGCCCCGGGCCACCGGCCGGGACGGACCTCACCGCACCCGGCTCAGCGTGCCGACGGCACCCAGTGCTGAAGGTGCGGCAGCATCATGCGGTACGGCGCCAGCAGCACGGCCGCCATCAGCCACTTCACGGCCAGATCGCCGGTGCCCAGCATCAGCCAGTCCATCTCGGTGCCGGCAAAGGCGATGAAAAAGAAGATCGCCGTGTCGATCACCGAGGCCACCACCGACCCGATGAACGGCGCCTTCCACCACGACTGGCTGCGCCAGCGGTTGAACACCGCGATGTCCAGGATCTGCGAGGTGATGAAGGCCACGCCCGAGGCCACGGCGATGCGCCATGGCGCCAGCGCCAGTGACACGGCCACCGCCACCGCAAAACCGGCCCAGGCCACACGCCGCGCCGACGGCGCACCGACGGCCCGGTTGGTCAGGTCGGTGACCAGAAAGGCCACCGGATAGGTGAACGCGCCCCAGGTCAGCCAGTCGTTGATGGCGAACTGGACCAGGAAGTTGGACGCCACGATGACCACCGTCATCGCCACGATCGGGCGCCACAGGTCGAGCAGCGGCGGTTGCATGGGGCGGGTGTTCTGCATGGGCGTATTGTCGACTGTCCGCCACGCCGCATCATCTGACCTGGATCTGACCGGGCGCATTGTTCGTTCACGTGAACAATGTTGTCACTCGATCGTCGTACAGACGCTGATCGCACCAGGGCGCATGCAGCCTAGACTTGCACCCGAGCCCATCAGAACCAGAACGCGCCGGAGACCAGCGTGGCAGACGACACGACATTCGACTACATCATCGTCGGGGCCGGCACCGCCGGTTGCCTGCTGGCCAACCGGCTGAGCGCCGACCCGAAGCGGCGCGTGCTGCTGATCGAGGCCGGCCGCAAGGACGACTACCACTGGATCCACATTCCGGTCGGTTACCTCTACTGCATCGGCAACCCCCGCACCGACTGGCTGTACTTCACCGAAGAAGACCCCGGCCTGAATGGACGCAAGCTGCGCTACCCGCGCGGCAAGGTGCTGGGCGGCTGCTCCAGCATCAACGGCATGATCTACATGCGCGGCCAGTCGCGCGACTACGACCAGTGGGCGCAGCTCACCGGCGACGACACCTGGCGCTGGGAGCACTGCCTGCCGGCCTTCAAGCAGCACGAGAACCACTGGCGGCTCGACCCCGGCGAGGCCGATGCCGACAACGCGCGGCTGCGCATGCTGCACGGCCACGGCGGCGAATGGCGCGTCGAGAAGCAGCGCCTGAGCTGGGAAGTGCTCGACGCCTTCGCGGCCGCCGCGCAGCAGGCCGGCATCCCCGCCACCGACGACTTCAACCGCGGTACCAACGAGGGTGTGGGCTACTTCGAGGTCAACCAGCGCCGCGGCTGGCGCTGGAACACCGCCAAGGCCTTCCTGCGCCCGACCTGTTATGGCCGCCCCAACTTCGAGATGTGGACCGGCGCCCAGGTCACGCGGCTGCTCACCGAACGCGGCAGCAACGGCCGCCTGCGGGTCACGGGGGTCGAGACGCGCAGCCCCTCGGGTGAGGTCCAGACCGCGCGCGCCAGCGCCGAGGTGATCCTGTCGGCCGGCGCCATCGGCTCGCCGCAGATCCTGCAGTTGAGCGGCATCGGGCCGGGGGCGCTGCTGCAAGAAAACGGCATCGAGGTGAAGCACGAACTGCCCGGCGTCGGCGAGAACCTGCAGGACCACCTGCAGATCCGTGCCGTCTACACGGTGCAGGGCGTGAAGACGCTCAACACCATGGCCAACAACCTGATCGGCAAGGCCCGCATCGGACTGGAATACGCGCTGCGACGCAGCGGCCCGATGAGCATGGCCCCGTCGCAACTGGGCGCCTTCACGCGCTCGTCACCGCAGTTCGAGTGGCCCAACATCGAATACCACGTGCAGCCACTGTCGCTCGACGCCTTCGGTCAGCCCCTGCACGACTTCAATGCCTTCACCGCCAGCGTGTGCAACCTCAACCCGTCGAGCCGCGGCCACGTGCGCATCCGCTCGCCCCGCCCTGAAGATGCCCCGCGGATCTTTGCGAACTACCTGTCGACCGAGGACGACCGCCAGGTCGCGGCCGACTCGTTGCGCGTGACACGACGCATCGTTGCGCAGCCCGCGATGCAGAAGTACCGCCCCGAGGAATACAAGCCCGGCGTGCAGTACCAGAGCGACGAAGACCTGGCCAAACTGGCCGGCGACATTGCCACCACCATCTTCCACCCCGTCGGCACCTGCCGGATGGGCCGCAGCAACGACCCGATGGCCGTGGTCGACGCCCGCCTGAAGGTGCTCGGCATCGACGGCCTGCGCATCGTGGACGCCAGCATCATGCCCACGATCACCAGCGGCAACACCAACTCACCCACACTGATGATCGCCGAGCGTGCGGCGCAGTGGATCGTGCGGGGGGAGTGAGG
>CBFGPV010000102.1:0-15408 GCA_965650765.1 uncultured Burkholderiales bacterium | reverse complement strand
GCGATGCTCTACATCGACCTCGACGGGTTCAAGGCGGTCAACGACAGCCGGGGTCACGCCGCCGGCGACCTGCTGCTGCAGCAGGTGGCACGCCGGCTCGAAGGCTGTGTCCGGGCCGAGGACACGGTGGCCCGCTTCGGCGGGGACGAGTTCGGCATCATCCTGACGGTGCTGACCCAGGAGGACGATGCCGAGGTGGTGGCGCTGAAGGTGCTGCAGGCGCTGGCCCAGCCCTTTGTGGTCGAGGGTGAGTCAGTGAACATTTCGGGCAGTGTGGGGGCAGCGCTGTTCCCGCTGCACGGGCGCGACCTGGCCCACCTGGTCGCGCATGCCGACCACGCGATGTACGCCGCCAAGGCTGCCGGGCGCAACCGCTTCAGCTGGGCCGAGGCCGATCACCGGCACGACGCCTGAGCCGCGAACCCGGCGGCACCTGCGGCCGGCGAACGTGTCAGCGGGAGGCAGGCCCCGCCACGGGCGCGGGGCCACTGGGCAGGCGCACGAGGTCCAGCCAGTACCGGCCCAGGATGTGCACGATGTCCAGCAGGCCGGTGAAGCTCACCGGTTTGGTGATGAAGGAGTTGCTTCCATCCTCGTAGCTGCGTCGCACGTCCTCGTCGGACTTCGAGGTGGTGAACACGACCACCGGGATCTGGCGCAGTTGCGGATGCGCCTTGATCTCCTGCAGCGCTTCGCGGCCGTCCTTGCGCGGCATGTTCAGGTCCAGCAGGATCAGGCAGGGCATGGGGTAGGCCTGTTCGTCGGCATAGGGCCCGCGTCGCAGCAGGTAGTCGAGCAGGGCTTCGCCATCGACAACAAAGCGCAAGGGGTGGCCCACGCCGCATTCGGCAAAGGCCTCTTCGGTCATCAGACGGTCATCGGGATCGTCGTCGGCCATGAGGATGGCCGACGGGCTGGCATGCATCGGCATGATGAGGGTCCTGGGGGCGGGCACCACGTTTGCGCGGTGTGGCATTCACACCGCGCTGATGGGCGCCTGGGCGGCAGACGGGTCGGGCCGGGCCTGCCGTGACGGCAGGAGGAGGGTGAATCGTGCGCCCAGCCCGGGTTCACCGGCCGCTTCGACGTGGCCGCCATGGCGTTCCACGATACGTTGCACGATCGCCAGACCGATGCCCGTGCCGTCGAATTCCTCGCGGGTATGCAGTCGCTGGAAGGGTGAGAATATTTTGGCCGCATGACGGCTGTCAAATCCGATGCCATTGTCCTGGACGACAACGCGCCATCGCGCGCCGTCGTCGATGGCCGACGCGGTGATCCGTATCCGCGCAGGGCGTTGCGGGTCTCTGAACTTCAGCGCATTGGACAGCAGGTTCTGGAACAGCTGGCGCAGCTGCAGGGCGTCGCCGGGCACGGTCGGCAGCGGCCCGACGTCGATGTGCGCGGCACTGGCTTCGATGGCAGCCTCCAGGTCGTCGATCACCCCCGTGCAGACGGTGCCCAGGTCCACCAGAGTGAAGGGCTCGTTGCGTGATGCCACACGCGTGTAGCCCAGCAGCGCGTCGATCAGGCTGTTCATGCGCTGTGCGGCCCGGTCGATGCGCTGCAGTTGGTCGACCACCGTGGCCGGCAGGGCCTGCTCGTGCCGGGTCAGCAGGCGATCGCAGAAGGTGCGGATCTTGCGCAGCGGCTCCTGCAGGTCGTGCGAGGCCACGAAGGCGAAGTCCTGCAGCTCCCGGTTGCGCCGCTGCAGCTCGGCCAGGGTGCGCTGCAGCTGCTCCTGGGCGCGACGACGTTCGGTCACGTCGCGGAAGTAGATCGCCAGCCCCTCGGCGGACGGGTAGGCCTTGACCTCGAACCAGCGGTCCAGCGGGGCATAGAACTCCTCGAACGACACCGCCTGCTGCTCGCGCACTGCACGGCGGTAGTGGTGCTCGAAGCTGGTCGCGTCGGGGAACTCCTCCCACACGTCGCGGCCCAGCACCTTGCTGCGCTCGCGCAGCAGCAGGTGTTCGGCCTCGCGGTTGAGGTAGGTGAGTCGCCAGTCCGGATCCAGCATGATGAAGGCGTCGGTCAGGCTTTCCAGCGTGCGTGTCAGCCGTTCGGACAGGTCGCGCGCGCGCCACTCGGCGTCGCGGCGCTCGGTGATGTCCTGGAAGGCGCCCTGGATCTGCACGATGCGGCCGTCGACGTCGCGCACGGCCTGGCCGATGGCACGCACCCAGATGCAGCGACCGCGCGCGGTCACGATCTGCAGTTCGTCATCGAACGGCGTGCCGTCGCGCAGGCAGGCGTCCACGTGCGCCGTGATGCGGGGCAGCGAGTCGGCCGTGTAGTGCGCAAGCGCCTGCGCCACGGTGGGTGAGGTGCCCGGTGGCAGCTCATGGATCTCGCACACGGTGTCGGACCACTGCACCCGGTCATGGCCCACACCGACCAGCCAGCCGCCCACACGGGCCACCTTGCCGGCCATGCGCAGCAGGGTTTCCTGGCGCTGCTGCTGCAGGGCGAGTTCGCGCTGTCCGGTGATGTCTTCGATCGTGCGGACCAGATGGGTGACGTCGCCCGCCGGCGAACGCACGGCCGACACCCGGGTGAGGGCCCACACGATACGACCGTCGCGGGCCAGGTAGTGGCGCTCCCCGCTCCAGTCGGATGGGCTGCCGCCGAGCAGTGCGTCACGCACCGCCTGGTCGGCGGCATGTTCGTCGGGCGAGAGCAGCGTGGCATGTGGCTGCTGTTCAAGCGTGGTGCGGTCGCAGCCCAGCAGCCTGCAACAGGCCGGATTGACGGCCACGACGTGGTCCTGCGGGTCGGTGATCACCATGCCCACCGATGCCATCTCGAACAGGGCCAGCCAGGGTGCCAGCGCGCCGGCGGACGGCGTGGCGCCGGGCTCGCTCAGCGAGGAGGTGGCAGTATCCATGAAGACTCTCCTGCGGCTTGCATGGTGGACGGGCCTCGGCCTACCATGCAGGTTCGCTCACCGGCGCCCAGGCGCGCGAGGGCTGCCTCATGGCACACGACATGCAACAAGCCGATCTCCTGCGTGACCGCATCCTGGCCGTCACCCGTGCCGTGCTCGAACACCACGGCCTGTCCGCCGGCGGGGCCGAGGTCGGCCTGCGCAGCTTTGGCGGTACCGACGGCGGTGTGCCGGGCATCATGCTGTTCGTGCGGCTGAACGTCTGGCAGCCCGAGCTGCTGCTGCTCAGCAAGATCATCGAAAAGCGCATCCGGGACACCCTGTGGCAGCAGCTCCAGGTGCGGGCCGGGTATGTCTACTGGCGCATCGGCAGCGATGTCGACACCCCCTATGACCACACCGAGGAGTTCCCGGTGCGGGCGCGGCGCGAGCGGGTGGCCTCGCTGGTGGCCGAGGCCCAGGCGCGCGGCAGCACGCTGCCCGACAACGCGCCCATCACCGACTGGTCGGACATCGACGCGCCTGACGACCCGCCGCCCGAACCCGCGCCGCCCAACCCGCTCGGGCCGGACTTTCCGATCAAGCTCTGAGGCCGAATCGGCATTCATGCCGCGCCGGCACTGCCGCCCCCGCCCCCGCCCGAGCCGCCGCTGCCGGCCGCCAGCATGCGCTGGTGAGAAAACGCCTCGCGGATGTGCGCACGCAGCGTGTCGTCTTCCCAGGGTTTGGTCAGGAAGCGGTAGATGGCGCCGCGGTTGATCGCCTCGGTGATGGTGGCCAGGTCGGTGTAGCCCGACAGCACCATGCGCACGGTGTGCGGGTAGAGCGACTTCACCTCGCCGAGGAAGTCGGTGCCGCAGATCTCGGGCATGCGCTGGTCGGACAGCACCACCTGCACCTCGTTGGAGGCCAGCAACTCGAAGGCGGCTCGGGCCCCGTCGGCCGTCAGGATGCGGTAGCCGTCATGGCGCAGCACCCGCACCAGCGAACGCAGGATGTTGGGCTCGTCGTCCACCAGCAGCAGCGTGGGTCGGCTGTCGCCGTCGGTCTCGTCGGCGGGGCGCAATGCGGCGCGCGCGCGCGAGGAGGTGAGGAAGGTCTCGAAGGCCTGGGCATCGAGCGGCCGCGAGAACAGGTAGCCCTGGCCTTCGTCGCACAGGTGGCGCCGCAGATAGTTGAGCTGGGATTCGGTCTCGACCCCTTCGGCAATCACCCGCAGCCCCAGGTGGTGGGCCATCGCGATGATGCTCAGCGTGATCGACGCGTCCTCGGCGTTGGTGGTGATGTCGGTCACGAAGGCGCGGTCGATCTTGACCTTGTCGACCGGCATGCGCTTGAGGTAGCTCAGGCTCGAAAAGCCGGTGCCGAAGTCGTCGATCGACATGTGCACCCCCAGCGCGCGCAACCGGTGCAGCACCTCCATCGCGCGGCCGCTCTGGTCCATCATGACCGACTCGGTCAGCTCCAGTTCCAGCTTCGACGGGTCCAGGCCGGTCTCGGCCAGCGCGGCCGCCACCGTCTGCTCGAACTGCGGACGCACGAACTGCAGGCCCGAGATGTTGACGGCCACTGAACAGTCGATCAGTCCGCGGCGTATCCATTCGGCCGCCTGGCGGCAGGCCTCGCGCAGCACCCACTGGCCGATGGTGACGATCTGGCCGGTGTCTTCGGCCACCGGAATGAAACGGCTGGGCGCCACCTGGCCCAGTTCGGGGTGGTTCCAGCGCAGCAGCGCCTCGATGCCGCACAGGCGGCCCGAGCCCAGTTCGATCTGCGGCTGGTAGTGCAGCGAGAACTCCTGCCGCTCGATGGCGACCTGCAGCCGGTTGCGCAGCTCCAGGCGCTCGCGGGCGCGCAGGTCCAGGTCGTCGGTGTAGACATGGTAGGTGTTGCGCCCGGCCTTCTTGGCGGCAAACATCGCCAGGTCGGCATGGCCGATCAGCTGGCTGGGCGACAGGGTGTCGGGCGAGGCCAGCGCAATGCCGATGCTGCAGGTCAGGTGGGCCGCCTGGCCGGCCATCAGGTAGGGGCGGGCCAGGTCCTGCAGCAGGTGCTCGGCCACGGCGATGACGTCGTCGCCACGCTGCAGGTCCGGCAGCACGGCCACGTACTCGTCGCTGCCCAGCCGGCACACCGAGTCGCCGTCGCGCAGCGCCTGCACCAGTCGCTGCGCCACCTCGCGCAGCAGCTGGTCGCCCTGGTCGTGACCGAGCGAATCGTTGATGGCCTTGAACTGGTCGAGGTCGATGAACAGCACGGCCACCGTACGCCCGCTGCGGCGCGCCAGGCTCAGCGCCTGCTGAAGGCGGTCCTGCAGGGTCTCGCGCGAGGGCAGGTCGGTCAGGCTGTCGTGGGTGGCGCGGTGGGCCAGCTCGGCCTCGTGCTGCTTGCGCTCGGTGATGTCGTTCTGCAGGCCGACGAAGTGGGTGATGCGGCCGTTGGCGTCGCGCACCGGGCTCAGGCTGAGCTCGTTCCAGAACAGCGTGCCGTCCTTGCGGTAGTTGCGCAGCACCACCTGGATGTCCTCGCCGCGGGCGATGGCGTCGCGCACAGCCCGGCGCTCCGGCTGGTCGGTATCGGGCCCTTGCAGGAAGCGGCAATTGCGGTTGAGCACCTCCTCGCTGCGGTAGCCGGTGATGCGCTCGAATGCCGGATTGACGTACACGACCGGCATGTCATCGGCCAGGGCATCGGCAATGACGATGCCGTTGGCGCTCTGGGTCATCGCGCGCTGGCCCAGCAGGGCGTCGCGCCGCGACTGCAGCTCGTCGGTCACGTCACGCACCGTCAGCAGCCGCCCCGGCTGCCCTTCCCATTCGGTGACGCTGGTGCGCAGCTCCACGTCACGCAATCGCCCGTCGGACAGCGTGAGCTGGCGCTGGACGGCCTCGTCCTGCGAGGCGATCAGCACCGGTGGCAGCGAGCCGCCCCGCTTCACCTGGCCGTCCAGCAGGGCCTCGGCCGCCGGGTTGAGGTACTCGACGCGGTCATCCACCACCACCAGCAGTGCGTCCAGCGTGTCCTGCAGCACGCCGCTGAGCGTGCTCTCCAGGCGTTGCGCCTGGCTCTGTGCCGCGGCGAGTTCCGTGAGGTCGTCGAGCATCACCAGCCAGGCGGCTCCTTCGCCGAATTCGAAGGCATGCGGCGACAGTTCAACCTGCACCGCCGTGCCGTCGGGCCGCAGCAGTGCACCGCGCAGCGATTCGGGCATCTCGCGCTCGGCCGTCCGGGCCAGTTGCTGCAGCAGCTGACCCTGCCAGTGCGGTGCGGCCAGCTCGTCCAGGCGCAGCTGCCCGAGCCGTTCGCCGGCCCGACCCAGCAGCCGGGCTGCCGAGCCGTTGGCCAGCATGATCTCGCCGTCGTGCGGCGCCACGAGCATCATGGCCAGCGGGTGGTCGTCGAACAGCAGGCGGTAGCGCATGGCGCCGTCCTGCAGGGCACTCATCAGCCGGTGGCGCTCGACCGCATGCCGGATGCTGCGGCCCAGCATCGCGGCGGTCAGTCCGGCCTTGGGCAGGTAGTCGGCGGCACCACTGCGCAGGGCCGAACGGTCGGCCTCCAGGTCGTCACGCCCGGTCAGGATCAGCACCGGGCTGCGTACACCTTCCCGCGCGCACAGCGCGATGAAATCGAGCGCCGTACCGGCGCCCAGGTAGTAGTCGACCATGTACAGGTCGTGGTCGCGCTGGCGCATCGGTTCGATCGCCGCATCGAGGCTGGGCACCCAGTCCATGTCGACCTGCAGTTCGGCCAGGTCGCCCAGCAGGTCGCGCAGGATGAAGACGTCTTCCTCGTCGTCCTCGACCAGCAGGATGCGGTAGCGCGCGGTGAGTGTCATGCGGGGTCAGGTGGGCAGTTGCACGGTGTCGAGCCAGTAGCGCTCCAGCGTGTGGACCATCTGCACCAGATCGTCCATGCGGGCGGGCTTGGTGATATAGGAGTTTCCACCGAGCGCATAGACCTGGTCGACGTCGTCCTGCGACACCGAGGTGGTGAACACCACCACCGGAATGCGGCGCCAGCGTGTGTCGGCCCGCAGCCGGCGCAGGGCCTCGCGGCCGTCCAGGCCGGGCATGTTCAGGTCGAGCAGGATCAGGCTGGGCAGGGCCGATTCGCAAGAGCTGCTGCCCTCGTGGCGTTCGGCCAGGTCGCGCAGCAGGCCCAGCCCGTCCTCGACAAAACGAAGTTCGATGGCCGCAGGCGTGTGCGCGAAGGCTTCGCACAGCATCTCGCGGTCGTCCGGGTCGTCCTCGGCCACCAGGATCAGCGTGGCAGGTTGGCGGGTGCTCATGGGGTGTCGGCTCCCTCGGGGATGGCGGCAGGCAGGCGGATGCTGAACACCGACCCGACGCCGGGGGTGGATTGCACGTCGATGCGCCCGCCATGGCGCTCGACGATCTTCTTGACGATGGCCAGCCCGATGCCCGAGCCGTCATAGCGGCCGCGGCCGTGCAGGCGCTGGAAGGGCTGGAAGATCCGGGCCGTCTGGGCCGGATCGAAACCGATGCCGTTGTCACACACCTCGATCACCACGCTGGCCGGTGTGTCGTCCGCAGCGGGTACATGGCGGGTGCTGACCTGCACCCGGGCCGGGCGCTGCGGCTCGGTGAACTTCAACGCGTTGGACAACAGGTTGAGCAGCACATGGTGCAACTGCCCCCGGTCGGCCAGCACCGTGTGCGGCGCCTGCACCTCGACCTGCGCGCCGGTGGCGGTGAGCGTGGGCTCCAGGTCCTGCTCGAGCAGTTCGCCCAGCAGCGCCTGCACGGGCACGGGCTCGGGATGGCGCTCGCGTGTGCTCACGCGTGAGTAGGCGAGCAGGTCCTGGATCAGGCCGCGCATGCGGGCGGCAGCGCCGGCCATGCGTTCGACATAGTCACGTGCACCCTCGCTCAGCTCGGCGGCATGCTTGACCTGCAGCCGGTCGGCAAAGGCGAGGATCTTGCGCAGCGGCTCCTGCAGGTCGTGCGAGGCCACGAAGGCGAACTCCTGCAGCTCCTGGTTCGAGCGTTCCAGGTCGGCCAGCAGCCGCTGAGCCTCACGTTCGGCCTGCAGCCGCTCGGTCACGTCACGGGCCACGGCATAGAACAGACCGTCCGGGCCCATGCTGCCGGTCCACTCCATCCAGCGGTAGTCGCCGTCGGCGGTGCGCACGCGGTTGACCAGCGTCTTGACCGTGTCGGTGCCGGTGTTGTCGTAGTAGGCCTGGGCGGTGCGGTCGCGATCGTCGGGGTGGACAAACCGGTTGAACGGTCCGGACAGCAGTTCTTCGACCGAGCAGCCCAGCAGGCGGCTGAAGGCAGGATTCACCTGCCGCGGCACGCCCTGCGCATCGGCGGTCAGGAACATGTCGCGCGACAGCGTGAAAAACGCATCGCGCTCCTGCATGTGGCGATGCGCGCGCTGCAGGTCGGTGATATCGCGCAGCGCGGCCACGCAGGCGCGCACCTGGCCCGATTCGCGCAGCGGTGCCAGCGTGTAGGCCAGCGTCAGCGCGCCGCCGGTGGCGCGGTCGATGCGTCCGTCGCTGCCGCCGAGGCTGCGGCCGCTCTCGACCACCTCGCGCGCCAGTTCGGTCAGCGTGCGTCCGCCCAGATCGACGCGGGCCAGCGCCCCGGCCACGTCGTCGCCTTCGCCCAGGTCCAGCAGGCGACGGCTGGCGGGGTTGCTGAAGACCACCTGGCCATCAGCCGCCACGCTGATCAGGCCTTCACCCACACTGCGTGCCACCGCCTCGACCAGGTCGAGCTGGCGTTGCAGCGCCTGTTCAGCCTGCGCCGCGCGCTGGTAGAGCCGCTCGCCTTCGGAGGCAGCGGCCGCCATCTGCGCAAACTGCGTCAGGATGGCCAGGTCGTCGTTGTCGTACTGGCCGTCGACCTTGTCGGAGGCCTGCACCAGCCCGATCACCGTGCCGTCGCGCCCGAACATCGGCACCGCCATCCAGCCCGGCAGCGGCGGATGGGCCGAGGCCTGGTCGCCAAAATGCCGGAAGCGCGGATGCGCCTCGAGCTCGGCCTGGGTCAGCATCATCGGCTGCCCGGTCTCGAGCACGACCGCATAGATGCCGGAACCATCGGGCTGCACATCGTAGTCGCGCCAGCGGGCGTATTTGTCGGACAGCGAGGTCGCGTGGATGTCCTGCGCCTGGCCGTTGCCGGCGCTCAGGCTGATCACGGCCATGTGCGAGCTCACCAGCACCCGAGCCTGGTCCACCAGGTACTGCAGCAGGCCGCCCTCGCCCATGCGCCGACCGACGTCCACCGCAATTCGCCCGAGCGTGGCCAGCCGCGCGCTTTGTGTCTCGGCGCGCACGAGGGCGCGGCGCATCGAGTACTCGGCCAGCTTGCGCTGGGTGACGTCGATGCCGTAGATCAGCACCGCCGCGGCGTCGTCGTCCTCCAGGCCTGACAGCGACAGCCGCACATGCTGGCGCACGCCGGAGGGCTGGCCCATGCTCAGCTCGATCTCGCTCGGGCGCGCCTGGCGCTGGTGGGCGAGCCGTGCGATGGCCTCGCGCAGCACACGTTGCTGGTCGGTCGGGAACAGCGCGGCAAAGTCGCGCCCGGCCATGTCCTGCGATCCCAGGCCGTAGAGCTGCACCGCACCGCGGTTCCAGAGCACGACGGCCCCTGCCATGTCCACCGCCACGATGGCATCGCGCGTGCGTTCGATCAGCTGGGCCTGCAGCGCAATCTGGCGGTTCTTGCGCGACACCTCGGTGATGTCGGTGGCCAGCAGGTAGTAGCCCTGCTGTTGACCTTCGACCTCGATCGGCGCCACCGACACCGCCAGCTCCAGGTCGGTGCCGTCCTGGCGGCGGGCGGCCACCGTCACATAGGGCAGGGCGGACGCCGCATGCGCCCAGGCAGCAAAGTCTTCCGGGGCCGCGGCTGGATCGCGCCACAGCGCATGCACCGCACGACCCAGCCAGTCGTCCACCGTACCGCCCAGGACCGTCGGCACCCGTTCGTTGCCCTCGACGACCTGGCCGGTGGTGTCCAGGGCCAGCGCGGCCGCCGGCACATGCGCGAACAGCGAGCGCGCCCTCAGCTCGCTGTGCAGCTGGGCCTGGCGCTGACGTTCGCGCTGGATCGCGATGCCGGCCAGGTCGGCGCCGGTCTCGGCCAGCGTCAGGGTCCAGGCGTCGGGCGCACGCACCTCGTCGTAGTGGAAGGCCAGCGTGCCCAGCACCTCCTGCCCGGCGCCGAAGATCGGAGTCGACCAGCAGGCCCGCAGGCCATGCGGCAGGGCGGCATCGCGGTAGTCCTGCCAGAGCGGGTCGGTGGCGATGTCGTCCACATGCACGAACGCACGCCGGTAGGCGGCCGTGCCGCACGAACCGGCCTGCGGCCCGATCGGTGCGCCGTCGATCGCGCGGCAGTAGTCCGGCGGCAGGCGCGGCGCGGCGCGCACGTGCAGGGTCTGGCGGTCGGGGTCGAGCAGCATCACCGAACCGCGCATGCCGGGGGCCTGTTGTTCGAGCGACTCGACCACGGCCAGCAGCACTTCGTCGAGTGCACGGTCACGCGCGATCAGCGACAGCACCATGCGCTGCTGCATCTCCAGGTCGGAGCGGCGCCGGCCTTCGGTCACGTCGCGCCCGATGCAGAACATCTGCTGGCGCTGGGCATCCCAGCGCACCGTCCACGACAGCACGACGAGGTGGCCGTTGGCGTGGCTGTAGCGATTCTCGAAGTTGGCCGCTGGCTGGCCGGTGGTGGCCTCCTGCAGCGCCTCGCTGGTCATCAGCTCATCGCGGGCGTCCAGGAACTCGCGGTAGTGCCGGCCGACCAGTGCCTCCGGTGCGATGCCCAGGATGGCCTGGCTGGCCGGGTTGACACGCAGGAAGCGGCCGCGCCCCGAGACGATGCAGATGAGATCGCGCGAGTATTCGAGCACCAGCCGGTTTTCGTCCTCGATGCGCTGGCGATCGATCTCGGCCAGGCGCCGTTCGGTGACGTCCTGCCAGGTGCCGGCCAGGTGCTCGTGCGGCTCGCCGGGCGGCGCATGGCGCTGCAGCCGCAGCACGACATACATCGGCGACTCGCGTCCCGGCAGGGTCAGGCGGTGTTCGAGCTGCTGCGGCAGGCGCGACGCCATGGCCTCGCCGCGCAGGGTTTCCACCTCGGCGCGATCCTGGGGGTGCACCCAGGCCAGCCAGCCGGCATGGTCACCCGGCAGCATGGTCGGGCTCACGCCCAGCACCAGTTCGGCCTGCTCCGACCAGCGCAGCGACCCGCTGGCAGGGTCGAGCTGCCAGGCGACGATGCGCGCCATCAGCTGGGCTTCGAGCAGGGCGCGACGCGCCGACTCCAGGGCCTCGACACGGCGCAGCTGTTCATCGCGCAGCGCCTGCTGGGCCTGCAGGCGCTCCTGCGTTTCTGCGGCCAGCCGCTGGCTGGCGGCCGCGGCATCGGCACTGCGTCGGCGTGCCTCGTACGACAGCCGCAGGCTCATGGCCGCCAGAAAGCTCAGCAGCAAGCCCAGCAGCAGCACGGCAGGCGAGGCCTGCTCAAGCTCGCGGGCCACCAGCTCGGGGGTGGGCCAGGTGGCGAGTTCGAAGTTCTGGCCGAGCAGGGCGAATTCACGCGCCATCACATAGCCGCTGCGCTGGTCGCTGGCCTGGGCACTGAGCACACGCCGGCGCAGGCGCAGCTCATGGCCATGGTCGGGGGGCAGGCCCACGCCGATCTCGTCGAGCAAGGCCGCAGGGTCGAACACGGCGCCCATCACCCAGGCCGGCTGCTGACCTTCGGGCACCACGCGGAAGACCAGACCTTGCGGTGTGTCCAGCAGGCTCACCGAGTCCGGGCCGGCACCGCCACGCAGCGGCGGCCACAGCCCCAGCAGGGTGGAGGCCAGTTCGTCGGCGCCGTGTCGTGCGTCGGGCCGCTGCAGCAGTCGAGGTCCCTGCGCATCGACCAGCGCCAGCGCCTGCAGCCCGCGAAAGTCGCGGAAGTACGTGGCCGCATCCACCGGGTTGAAGCCCTGTGACGGCGCGGCCCCGGCGATGGCTGTGGCGGGTGCGACCTGCCAGGCGCGGGTGCGCTCGGCCAGCCTCACCACGGCCCGGGCGCGCGACATCAGGGTCTGCGTGACGATGCGTTCGGCCCGTTCGGTGGCCAGGCGGGCCTGGGCGCTCAGCACCTGCACCTGGGTGAACGCGAGCGAGAACCAGGTCACGATGGCAAACAGCGTGCCGCCCAGGGCCACGAGCACCACACCGGCTTCAAGCCGGAACGCCTCGCGGCGCACCCGCGGCAGGCTGGCCACGGCCCAGGCCAGGCCCAGCGCCAGCAGCGCCCCGGCCGTGAGCGGCGACATGCGCAGCGCACCGCCCAGCGTGACGCCGGTGTCCCACTGCGCCCACCAGCCCAGGGCCGCGAGTGCGCCCAGTGCCGCCACGCCTGCGGCCAGCGCCTGGCGCAGACGGGTGTGCTGCTCGGGCCACACGCCCACGAGGCCGGCCACGAGCAGCGCCACCGCGGTGTTTGTCGCCATCTTGTTGAGCCAGGGGGCCTCCTGGGGGGCCACGTAGGCGAGGAACAGCATGTCCAGGTCGATGGTCGCCCAGCCGGCCCGCTGCAGCAGTGCTGCCCCGGCCAGGAGCACCACCGCCAGGGACAGCCAGCGTCCCAGCACGACATGGCCCTGCAGCCTGACCACCAGCGACAACGCCGACACCGCCAGGGCCGCCGCGGTATTGAAGGCGGTGGGCACCGACTGGCCGCCGGTGGCGATCACCGGCACCACACCTTCGACCCAGCCGACGGCAACGGCCAGGCCGAATCCCAGCACCATCAATGCGAGCAGCAGCGCCGTGCTCTTGAGCTGCCGTGTGATCACTGTGGCTCCGCCCGTGCCGTGGTCATGACGTTGCGCACGTGGTCAGCTTCCCCAGGCGGTGGCCGGGGCATCACCGGCCACCGGCTGGCGCAGCGGCAGCCAGAACCGGAAGGTGGTGCCCTGGCCCAGTGTGCTGTCGGCACGGATCCAGCCGTGGTGCTTGCGCACGATGCTGTACGAGATCGACAGACCGAGCCCCGTGCCCTTGCCCACCGGCTTGGTGGTGAAAAACGGCTCGAAGATGCGCTCGAGGAACTGCGGCGCGATGCCCACGCCGGTGTCGGTGATCGACACCTGCACACCGTCGTCCAGCGCCTCGGTGCGCACGGTGATCTGGCCCTGGCCGTCGATCGACTGGGCCGCATTGACCAGCAGGTTCATCAGCACCTGGCCGATCTGCGACGGCAGGCACTCGACCTCGGGCAGCTCGGCATAGTCCTTGACCACGGTGGCGCGGTACTTGATCTCGTTGGCCGCGACCTGCAGCGCACCGTCGATGCACGAGTGCAGGTCGATCTGGCGGAAGTCGCTGTCGTCGTCGACGCGCGAGAAGTCCTTCAGCGCGCGCACGATCTGCTTGACGCGGTCGATGCCGTCCTGCGATTCGGCGATCAGCGCCAGGATGTCCTCGGTGAGGAACTCGATGTCGATCTCGCGCTGCAGGGCGGCCAGTTCCGGTGTACGCGGTGCAGCGGCCTCGTAGGCGCGGATCAGCCGCAGCAGGTCGTTCACATAACCGGCCAGCGTGTTGATGTTCGAGAACACATACCCGATCGGGTTGTTGATCTCATGCGCCACGCCGGCGGCCAGCTGCCCGATCGCGGCCATCTTCTCGGCCTGCAGGAGCTGGCGCTGCGCATGCTGCAGCTGCTGCTGCAGGTCCTGCGGGTCGGCGCCGGCCGCCGCGGCAGGCACCTCCTCGGGGTTGACGGCCGGCACGACCATCACGCCAAAGCCGACCAGCCGCCCCTCTTCAGCCTGCGCATAGACCACGGTCTGCGCCACCCCGCCGGGCACCTGCTGGCCACGCCAGGTGCGCCAGCTCGGCTGGCCGTCGTGCATCACCGCGCGCACGCGTTCTTCGACGTCGGCGGTGAGCTGCGGATCCAGCAGGTCGCGCAGTGCCACCCCCGCGTGCAGTCGCTCGCCGAGCCAGTCGACGGCGCCGCTGCTCCAGGCGTCGACGGTGAGGTTCAGGCGCACCCGCAACAGCGGGACCGGAAGACGCCACTTGACCTGGGTGTGCGGCATGTCGGGTTCTTTCAAACCGTCTCAGGCCAGCGCGGCGGCGGCCGGGCCGGGGGGCGTGTCGGCCTTCACGCAGACCCACAGGAATTCGTCGGTGGCCTTTTCATAGGCCCGGATGCGCCGCACCAGGTCTTCGTCGAAGGCATGGCCCTGGGCCAGCAGCAGCACACCGGCGGCGGAGAGCAGATCCTGCGCCAGCACCATGCCCGGGCGCAGCTGTGCGCTGGACAGCAGCGCCGTGGCCTGGGGCGCCGGGGCCTGCCCCTGCAGCACCTCCACCAGCGCGTCCACACAATCGGGGTCATAGCGTTTGCCGCGCCAGCGGCGCATGCGCTGAAGCGCCAGCTCGTCGCTCAAGCGCGTGAGCTCGATCGCGCCCGTGCGGTACTGCTCGAAGTCCGTCAGCACCCGCAACAGCCGGGCGGCCAGCGGAATGGCGCTGCCCGACAGGCCGCGCGGGCCGCCGCTGCCGTCGTAGTTCTCGTACAGATGGCACAGCACCTCGCCGGCACCGCGCAGCGAGGGCAAGGCCATCAGCAGGCCTTCGCCGGTCACCGGGTGCCGCAGCAGGCGCGCGCGGGCGTCCTGCGGCAGTGCCTCGAAGGGCTGCTGCAGCAGCTCATCGGGCAGCCCGACCTTGCCGATGTCTTCCAGCAGCGCGGCGAAGGTGAGGTCGCCCAGCGTGTCGCCCTCGATCGGCAGCACCGGTGCCACACGACGCACCAGCTGGGCGACCGCCCGGGGGCAGCCCGAGGTGATGCCGGTGCGTGCCTCGATCAGGCTGGACAACAGGCGCACGGTGCTGGAGAAGTCGGTCTTGAGCTGCTGGGTGAGGTCCTTGAGCTGCTCGTAGGCCGTCTGCAGCTGGGCCGTGCGCTCGGCCACCTTGCGCTCCAGGCCTTCGTTGAGCTGGCGCAGCTCCTCGTTCTGGCGTGCGGTGATCTCGCGCAGCGCATCGCGCTCGCGCTCCAGCGCCCGGCGGTGCAGCCCTTCGCGGATCGCCTGCACCAGCAGCGCGTCCTCCCAGGGTTTGGTGAGGAAGCGGAACACCTCGCCCTCGTTCACCGCCTCGAGCGTGGCCTGCATGTCGGCATAGCCGGTCAGCAGGATGCGCACCGCGTCGGGCGCGAGCTGCCGTGCCTTGGCCAGCAGTTCGGCGCCGGTCTGGCCGGGCATGCGCATGTCCGAGACGATGGCATCGACAGGCTCGATCGCCAGCACCGCCAGGGCATGCGGCACGTCCGGCGCGGTCAGCACCTCGAAACCCTGCTTGTGCAATGAGCGGCGCAGCGCGCTCAGCACATGCGGCTCGTCGTCGACCACCAGCACGCGTTCGCGGCTGGGGTGCTCCTGCGGATCGTTCATCTTCTGGGCTCCCTGGCGCACGACGGCCATGCCACCGCAACGGTGGCTGAGCGGGTGTCACG
>CBFGPV010000101.1:0-15542 GCA_965650765.1 uncultured Burkholderiales bacterium | reverse complement strand
GCCCGAAAGCTCAGTTGCCCTGAGCAGGCCCTTGCGCCTGCGCCGGCCGATAGTCGAGCCCCGACAGCCGCCAGGCGAGCTTGCGACGCACCGCAGGCAGCGTGGCCAGCGCTCGCAAGGCCAGATTGCGCGCCCCGCGCAGCCAGGGTGGCACCGTGGCCAGCCGGGTGAGCCGGTCTGCCAGGCTGACGACCTCATGGGCAATGGGCCGCCGGCCGGCCGCATAGGCGTCGAGCGCCGCCGGCGCCCCCCCCAGCGCGCGTTGCAGGGCATCGGCCAGGTGCACCGCATCCACGATGCCCAGGTTCATGCCCTGGCCCCCCGCGGGGCTGTGCACATGGGCCGCATCGCCGGCCAGCAGCACCCGGCCTGCCCGGTAGTGGTCGGCGATGCGGTGGTGCACCCTGAAGCGCGAACCCCAGATCGGCTCGCCGAGCACGCGCACCGCATTGCGCACCGGCCCACGCTCGTCGAGCAAGGCCTGGACAAAACGGGCGTCGGGATGTTCGGGCGCATCGTCCACCGGGGCCACGATGCGGTGCACACCATCGGGCAAGGGCGCGACCACCACCATCCCCTTGGGCGAGAAGTACAGGATGACCTCGTCGGTCGGCACGCCGCCGGACAGGTGCACGTCCGCCAGCAGGAAGGACTCGCCATAGCTGCCCCCTGAAAAGCCGATGCCCGCACCTTCGCGCACCGCACTGTGCATGCCGTCGCATCCCACCACGAACCGGGCGTGCAGCGTGCGGCCGTCGTCGAGCAGGGCTTCGACAAACGGCTCGTGCTGGCGCACGGCCACCAGCCGGTGAGGCCGCAGCACACGCCCGCCCAGCGCCGTGAGCCGCTGCAGCAGGACCTGCTCCGTCACGGCCTGCGACACCATCAGCGTGTAGGGGTAGCGTGTGGGCAGGTCGTCAAAGTCGATCGGCACCAGCACCCGGTCCCGGTCGCGGATCGTGAACCGGGTGGCCTGCACACCCAGGCGGACCAGCGTCTGCGCAACGCCCAGCGACTCCAGGGCTTCGAGGGTATGGGCGTGAATGACGGCAGCCCGTGAGGTGTTGGCGCCTGCGGCCTGTCGATCCACGATGACGGCCGTCACGCCGCGTGTTGCCAGCGCGCAGGCCAGCGTCAGTCCGGTGGGGCCGGCACCGACGATCAGCACGTCGGCGTCCAGGCGAGGGGTCGAATCGATGTTCATGGCCGAAGAGAAGATGAGGTTGAGGGAACCTCATTTCGCGATCTGCCCATTGCACGGCGATGTCGCGCGCCGCCGCGTGCATTGCCGATGCAATCCGCCACATGCCGTGTGCCGTGCACCCGGGCGTTGTCGCTCGGTTACGGACGACATCGTGAACCCGGGCGCTGCAACCGGCCTGCATTGCGCGCTGGGTCCAATGCAGGCAGCGGGTCCGCAGGCTGCGACCCGGCCCCGCCAACAACAAGGGAAGCCCCATGGACCAGTTGCGCGCCATCCGCACCTTTCTCGAGGTGGTCGATCAAGCCAGTTTTGCGGCGGCAGCGCGCACGCTCGACGTGGCGCCGGCCGTGGTCACGCGACTGGTGGCCCAGCTCGAGCGCCATCTCGGCACCCGGTTGCTGAACCGCACCACACGGCGGGTGCGGTTGACGCTGGCCGGTGCAAGCTACGTCGAACAGGTGCGCGGCCTGCTGGCCGCCCTGGCTGAAGCCGATGCCGTGGCGCGGGCTGCGTCCGGCACCACGGCTGGCCACGTCCGCGTCCAGGTGCCGCCATCCTTTGCGGTACATCAGCTGGCCAGGGTGCTGCCGACCTTCCATGCGCGCCACCCCCAGGTCTCGATCGAGCTGCAGGCCTCGGGGCCGGTGCAGAGCGTCGGTGAACACAGCGACATCGCGCTCATCGTGGCGCCGGGCCTGCAGATCGACGGTGACTTTGTCGCCAGGCCGCTGGCACGGTCCGAACTGCTGCTGTGCGCCTCACCGTCCTACCTGGACAGGCGCGGTCGCCCCGAACACCCCGACGATCTGGCGGCGCACGAGCTGCTGGTGCCCCCCCTGGCCAGCGTGCGCCGCGGGCTGGACTTTCATCGCGAACCATGCAGCGACGAGCCGGCCTCCATCGTCACGGTTCGACCACGACATCCGGTGGTGTCGAGCATGCAGCTCGACGCCATCCACGCCGCAGCGGCCGCCGGCATGGGCATCGTCGGCCTGCCCTCGTTCATGGCGGACGAGGCGCTGCGCACGGGGCGGCTGGAACGTGTGCTCCATCACTGGCGCGTTGCCACCTTGTCGATCCATGTCGGGCTGCCCTCACGACAGCATCTGCCGGCCAGCACGCGCGCCTTTCGCGACTTCCTCGTCGAGACCTTCGGCAGCACGCCCGACGCCGACCCCTGGCTCACCCCGACACGGCTGTCGAGGTTTCAGGCGTAACCCGCCCGCGACCTGCGGCAATGCCTGCGCAATGCGCCCGCGGCTCAATCAACCCATCGACACGCCACCCACGCTGCAGCCCGACAGGAGTCCCGATGTCCGCCGCCCCCCTTCCCCGACCCGCTGCGCCATGCGCGAGCGCCGCTGCGGTCGCCCCCGCCTTCTCGCGCCGTGCAGCACGCGGGTGCTGGCTCGTGCACATGATGCGACTCGTGCGGCAGATCGCCAGCATGTGTCGCCCGGCCGGCCACACCCACGTCCATGACCTGGACGATCGCACCCTGCACGACATCGGCCTGGGCGCACCTCGTGCGAGGCCAGGGTCCGACTCACACCTTTGAAAGCACACCATGCTGACCCACCGCGGCACGATCTACCCCTGGCACTGCGACCACATGGGCCACATGAACGTCATGTGGTACGTGAGCAGGTTCGACGAGGCGACCTGGCAGCTCTTCAGCACCCTCGGGCTGGGGCCGGCCGCGCTGCGTGCCGCCGGGCGCGGCATGGCGGCGGTCGACCAGCACATCGCCTACCGGCGCGAGCTGCATGCCGGTGCGGTCGTGTCCATCTCCACCGTCATTGACGAGATCCATGAACGCAAGCTGCGCTTCACCCACACGATGCACAACGACGAGTCCGGTGAACTCGCCGCCAGCACCACGATCATCGGTGTGCACCTGGACACCACGACCCGACGGGCCTGTGCATTCGATGCCAGGGTGGTCGAGGCTGCACGCGCCTGCATCGCGGCAGCCTCGCGGCAAGGTTGAACGCATCGATCGGCTGGTGCGCGCGGTGACCCGTGCAGCACATGACCTGCGGCCTGCGGTGTCGACCGCGTCGCGCCGTCGGGACGATCCTGCTGGCGAGCCGGCTCAGGCAGGCCCGTTCGCCCCGGCCAGCCGGGTGGCCGCTGCCGCAGCATCCACGGGCTCGAATCGCGCACCCAGCGCCCGCTGCAAGACAACGACCTGCTGGTGCTGCAGTGTCCACTGCGCGGCCAGGCTCATCTCAGCCTGCTGAGCGGTGCGCTGCGCGTCCAGCAGCTCCAGCAGATCCGACCCTCCCGCCGCAAAGCGCCTGTTCGCAAGGTCTTCAGCCTGCAGGGCTTGACGGCTTCGTTCCTGCAACCAGCCCAACCGGCGCTGGCCGTGGCGGACGCGGGCCAGTGCGCTTTCCACTTCCTGTGTGGCCAGCAAGACCTGGTGGTGGTAGGCCAGAAGCGCCTCGCGCTCGCTGGATCGGGCCGCCTGCAACCGGGCCTCGATCCGGCCGCGATCGAAAACCGGGATCGACATGCTGGGCGCCATGAACCAGGTGGCTGCGCCTGCCGAGGCCAGACCGGACAACGAGCCCGCGGCCACCCCCAGCGCACCTTCGATCGTGAGTCGTGGCAGGAACTCTGCACGCACTGCCTCGACGTCAAGTGCCAGCGCACGCAAGCGCGCCTCGGCGGCCTTCAGGTCCGGGCGCTGGGCGGCCCACTGGACGGGATCCGGCACACGCACGGCCACCGCTACGGCGGGTCGCTCCAGCGATGCCGGCGCTTCGAACGTGGAAGGCGACTCACCGAGCAGCACCGCCAGCCGGTGGCTGTTGACCGCCAGGGCCGCCTCCAGCGGCGAAAGCTCGGCATGGGCCGCTGCCAGTTCTGCGCGGGCGCGTGCTTCATCCAGCGGTGCAGCATGGCCCGCCCTCGAACGGCGCTGGACCAGCTCCAGCGTGGCCTGGCGGTTCTGCACGATGCGATGCGCCAGGCGCAGTTGATGACGCACACCGCTCAGCTCGAACCATGCCTGTGCGATCTCGGCACCGACGGCAAGACGCACCGCCTGGGCATCGGCCACGACGGCCTGGGCACGGGCGTCACTGGCGCGTGCGGCGTTGCGCAAGCGGCCGAACAGATCAAGCTCCCAGGACAGGTTTGCGCCTGCTGCCACACTGCCGGAGCGACGCTCGTCGCTGCTGGCGCCGGGAGCCTGCAGACGGCTGAGTTGTTCTTCCCGCACATGCAGGCCCAGGTCCGCACTCGGCCACCGTTGCGCATGTGCGCCGGCCGCCAGGGCGCGCGAGTGCACGATTCGCTCTGCAGCCCGGCGCAGGTCCGGATTGGCGTCGAGTCCGCGGTGCATCAGGTGATCGAGAGCGGGGTCCTCGAAGACCGTCCACCAGTCGGACCTGGCCACCTGGCCCGGCGCCAACCCCTCGGCCTGGGCAAAGCGGGGCGCCACCAAGGGTGTCGGTGCCGTGTACGGTGTCGACGTGCCACACGCGGCCAACAGGACGGCCATCACGGCTGCCAGCAAAGTTGTCTTGATCATCTTGCTCTCCTCATTGAACCGCTGTCTGTGGGACCACACGGCTGGCGCGGCGTCGCTGCAGCAGCACATGGAACATCGGAGTGAATGCGAGGCCGGCAACGGTGACCACCAGCATTCCGGCAAACACCGCCACGCCGACGGCCTGACGCATCTCCGCGCCCGCACCGCCTGCAAACACGAGCGGCAGCACACCCATGACGAAGGCCATCGAGGTCATGAGGATCGGCCGCAACCGCAGCTGCGCCGCCTCGACAACGGCATCGACCGCCGAGGCGCCCTGCTGCTGTCGCAGGCGCGCAAATTCCACGATCAGAATCGCGTTCTTGGTCGCCAGCCCGACCAGCACCACCAGACCGATCTGTGTGAACAGGTTGTTGTCACCGCCCGCCAGCCACACGCCACCGAGCGCTCCGAGGATCACCGTGGGGACGCTGGCGAGCACTGCCAGCGGCAGACTCCAGCTGCCATAGGCCGCGGCAAGGATCAGGAACGCCAGGCCGACGGCCAGCGGGAACACCCACAGGCCGCTGCTGCCTTCCTGAATCTGCTGGTAGGTCAGGTCGGTCCACTCGTGTCCGAAACCATCGGGCAGCGCCCGCGCAAGGATCTCTTCCATCGCGGCCACCGCATCACCCGAACTCACGCCCGGCGCCGGCATGCCGGACAGATCGGCCGATGCAAAACCGTTGTAGCGGCCCACCGGGTCCGGGCCGGTGGCCGGCTGACTCGTGACCAGCGCGGCCAGCGGCACCATCTGGCCCTGCCCATTGCGTGTCCACAGCTGATCCAGTGCCGTGGCATCGGCGCGGAAGGGCGCGTCGGCCTGCACGTTGACCTGCCAGGCCCGGCCAAGGAAGTTGAAGTCGTTGACATAGACGGACCCGAGATACACCTGCAGCGATTGGTGGATCGCCTCCAGCGGCACCCCCATGGCCAGCGCCTTGTCGCGGTCGATGTCCAGCGCGAGCTGTGGCACCCCGGTCTGGTAGCCGCTGAACAGGCCGACCAGCCGCGGGTCCTTCGCAGCTTCGGCCATCACGGCGCCGAGCGCGGCGTTCAGGGCCTCATGACCTTGCTGCCGACGGTCCTGAATCTGGACCTTGAACCCACCCGCCTGGCCCAGGCCGGGCACCGGGGGCGGCGGGAACATGGCGACGAATCCCTCGTCGATGGACTGGAACCGGGCATTCAGCGCGCCTGCGATCGCGCCGGCGGCCAGACTCGTCGCCTTGCGCTGCTCGAACGGGTCGAGCATCGTGAAGATGACCGCCGTGTTGGGGCTGTTGACGAAACCGTTGATGGAGATGCCTGGAAAGGCGACGACACTCTCGACGCCAGGCTGCGCAAGCGCCATCTGCGTCACCTGCTTCGTCACGGCCTCCGTGCGGTCAAGCGATGCACCTGGCGGCAATTGCACGATGCCGACCAGGTAGTACTTGTCCTGAGCCGGCACAAAGCCCGCGGGTACGTGCCGGAAGCTCCACACGGCGCCCGCCACCATGACGCCATAGATGACAAGCAGGCGAAGACTGCGCTTCACGCTGGCACGGGTGAACACGCCGTAGTGTGTCGAGGCCCGCTCGAAGCCACGATTGAAGCCCCCGAAGAATCGCTGCAACCTGCCGGTCCCGGCGTTCGTATGCGGCTTGAGCCACATCGCCGACAACGCGGGTGACAGCGTGAGCGAGTTCACCGCCGACAGCACGGTCGAGATGGCAATCGTCAGTGCGAACTGGCGATAGAACTGGCCCGACAGGCCGCCCATGAACGCGGTCGGAATGAAGACGGCCGCCAGTACCGCCGTGATGACAAGGATCGGACCGGTCACCTCCCGCATGGCTGCCAGGGCCGCCTCCCGTGGACTCAACCCGCGCGCGAGATGACGCTCGACGTTTTCGACCACCACGATGGCGTCGTCCACCACGATGCCGATGGACAGCACCAGTCCGAAGAGACTGAGCGTGTTGAGCGTGAAACCGGCCGCATGCATCACTGCCAGGGTGCCGATCAGCGACACCGGCACGGCAGCGATCGGGATCAGCGACGCCCGCCAGTTCTGGAGGAAGAGCAACACGACAAGCACGACCAGCACCATGGCCTCCGCCAGCGTCTGCACGACGTTGCGAATCGATGCCTTGACGAACAAGGTCGGGTCGTAGGCGATCCGGTGCTCGATGTCCGCCGGGAAGCCCTGCTGCAGCCGGGTCATCTCGGCGCGTACCGCCGCAGCCACCTCGACGGCACTGGCCGCAGGATCCTGCACGATCTGGATACCCACTGCAGGGCGCCCGTCGAGCAGGCTGCGCAGCGAGTAGGAACTCGCCCCGAGCTCGACACGAGCCACGTCCTTCAGACGCAACTGCTCCCCGGTCGGACCGCTGCGCAGCACGATTTCGCCAAAGGCTTCCGGCGACCCGAGCCGACCCGCGACCGTGAGCGGCAGCTGGTGCGCACTGCGTGCGTCCGGTTGCTGCCCGACGGATCCCGCAGCGACTTCCACGTTCTGCGCGCGGATCGCTTCCACCACATCGCCTGCAACCAGGCCACGCGCCATCATCCGTTCAGGATCGAGCCAGACACGAAGGCTGTAGTCGCCGGCGCCCCAGACGACCACCTTGCTGACGCCCGGCACCCGCAACAGCGCATCGCGGACCTGGAGCTGCGCAAAGTTGGACAGGTGCAGCAGGTCGTAGCGTCCCTGCGGCGACGTCAGGTGCACCACCATCAGCATGTCCGGCGCGACGCTTTCGCTGACCACACCAAGCTTCTGCACCGCGGCAGGGAGCCGCGGCAGCGCGCGAGCGACACGATTCTGGGTATCGGTCTCGGCCCGGGATGGATCCACGTTCGCTGAAAAGGTCAGCGTCAGCAGATAGCGCCCATCACCGCTGGCGTTCGAGCTCATGTACTGGAGTCCGGGCAGACCCGTCAGTTCGGTCTCGAGGGGGGTGGCCACAGTGTCGGCAATCACCTGCGGATGGGCTCCCGGATAGGTGGCGCGCACCTGCACCGTCACTGGCATCACGTTGGGGTACTCGGTCAACGGCAGTCTGCCCATCGACAGCAGTCCGGCGATCAGCAGCACCAGCGACAGCACGATCGCGGCAATCGGGCGGCCAACAAAAAAGGCGGCAAGGCGATTCATGGCGGAGTCTCCGTGCATGTCAGGAACGTTCGGCCGCGTGCGCCGTCTTGCCGGCGCTTGCTGCGGGCGCATCAACTGCCTGCGGGCGGACCGTCATCCCTGGGCGCACCCGCATCAGGCCGGAGGCGATGACCTGCTCGCCGGGCTGAAGGCCGTCGACGACGATCCGGTCGGTCCCGACGGCCGCGCCTGTGACAACCGGCCGGTATTCGACCGCGCCGGACTCGGTGACGACCAGGACGAAACGGCGACCTTGGTCGGTGCCGAGCGCCTGATCAGGAACCAGAATGCTCTGCCGCTTCTCGCCCGTGGCAAGCCGCACTCGAACATACTGTCCGGGCATGAGATGGGGCGGCGGTGTGTCCACGCGCGCACGCAGGCGGACGGTCCCCGTGGCCGCATCGATCGAGTGATTCGCGAAATCGATGGGCGCGCTCACCAGCTCACGCTCGCCCTGCGCGTCAAAGATGCGGGCCTTCCAGCCCTTGACGCTGCGGTCCGCCCCGAGTTGCTGCAGCAGGTCCCTGTCTGCCACGTCGATGTGCACATGCAGCGGGTCCACGCCGACGATCGTCGCGAGTGCGGTGGCATGGTTGCCCGCCGAGATGAAATGCCCCGGTGTGACCAGCGCACGACCGATGCGCCCGGTGATGGGCGAACGAACAAGTGTGAAGTCACGCTCGAGTTGGGCTGTCTGCAGCGCCGCTTCAGCGGCAGCGCGTCGCGCCTGGGCCTCGGCGTGCGCGGCAAGGCGACGCTCCAGTTCCTCGGCCGCCATGGCCTGCTCGGCATGCAACTCGCGGGCACGATCGGCCTCGGTGGTCGTCACCGCTTCGCGTGCCCTGGCAAGCTGCAACTCGGCTCGGGCACGCGCCAGCGCTGCGTCGAACGTCCTGGGGTCGATCTGGAACAAGGGCTGCCCGGCCCGCACAAGCTGCCCCTCCGTGAAGAGGACTGCCTCGACAGGGCCGGAGACGCGCGACTGAAGATCCACCTGCTGTGCCGCCAGCACGCGCGCCACCTGCATCGGGCCGCCGTCCACCGCGACGGCGCGTGCCCGCGCGACGGCAACGGAGGGCAATGGAGGTGGCTCCGCCGCGCCGGGTTCGGCATCCGCCCTGGTGGGCTGGCAGGCCGAGAGCACGGCGGCGGCTGCGATGGCCATGGCCCCGGTGGCCATCGTGCCGACAAGGCCCTGGCGGCGCGACTTCGGAGTGGGTTGAGCGGTTGTCATGTTCGGCTCCTGATGAAGGGATGCCGGGATGCTGCGCATTGACGCAATGGCAAGGTCAAGTCATTGCACGCCACCGCCGCCCATCGATGGAGGCAGACCTTCCGGGCACTTGACCTTGACACTGCGGGAACGGGAAGACTCCACCGCACACTTCATCAACCGGAGCAAGAACATGCTCAAGACGAACGTTTCACCGCCCTGCGCTTTCGGCATCGGCATGCGCACCGAGATCCGCCTGGTCGGGCACCACCTCGTGACTGTCCGGCTGCGCGCAGGCGACATGCTGCGCAGTGATGGCGGACTGGTGTGGGCCACGGTCGACGGCGAGCCGACGGATGTCTTCATCGAACACGGCGCGGCGCATGTCGTCGACAGAGACTGCACGATGCGGCTGTCTGCCTTCGGTCGTGCACGCCTGGCCATTCACAGTCGCGCGGCCGTCCGGCAGACCCTTGCCGAGCGCTTCACGATGCGCACCGCCGCCAGCGCGTGGCAGTCAGTGTGGACACGGGTCGGCAAGGCGACGATGTCCATGAGGCCGACCGTCGATCCGGCGTGACGCGGTGCGCGGCGCCGGCGCCCGTGCCGGCGCGCGCCGGTGCCACTGCGCGCCACCGCTCAGGCATGGCCACGCAGGCGCAGGGCATTGGCGATGACCGACGCTGAACTCAGGCTCATGGCCAGCGCTGCGATCATCGGCGAGAGCAGCCACCCCGTGAAGGGGAACAGCAGGCCAGCCGCCAGCGGTACGCCCAGCGCGTTGTAGACGAAGGCGAAGCCGAGGTTCTGCTTCATGTTGGCGATGGTCGCCTGCGACAGCAGACGTGCCTGCGCAATGCCGCGCAGGTCACCCCTGACCAGCGTCACCGCAGCGCTGTTCATCGCCACATCGGTGCCCGTGCCCATCGCCACACCCACGTCGGCTTGCGCCAGCGCCGGCGCGTCATTGATACCGTCCCCGGCCATCGCCACGACCCGCCCCTGTCGCTGGAGCGACTCCACAAGCGCCAGCTTGTCGGCCGGTTTCACTTCGCCGTGCACCTCGTCGATGCCGAGCCGGCGTGCAACCGCCCGCGCGGTGGTCAGGCCGTCTCCGGTGGCCATCACCACACGCAAGCCGGCGGCGCGCAGTGCCGCCAATGCCTCGGGCGTGCTGGCCTTCACGGGGTCGGACACTGCAAGCAGCCCGGCCAGCTCCCCGTCCACCGCCAGGTACATCACGCTCGCGCCCTCGGCGCGCAAGGCCTCCGCCTGTGCCAGGAGTGGCTCGACCGCCACGCCTTCGCGCTGCATCAGCGCGGTGTTGCCCAGCGCCGTGCGGCGCCCTTCGACGCGGCCTCGCACGCCGATGCCGGAACTCGACTCGAACGCCTCGGCCTTGACCAGGGGCAGCCCCCGGGTGCGGGCCGCCTGCACGATGGCATCGGCCAAAGGGTGCTCGCTGCCCTGATCCAGGCTGGCAGCGATGCGCAGGACCGCATCGGCCGTGAAGCGGCCGGCCGGCACCACGTGATCGAACGCCGGCTTGCCTTCCGTCAGCGTGCCGGTCTTGTCGACGATCAGCGTGTCGACCTTGCGCAGGTGCTCGATCGCCGCCGCGTCGCGGAACAGGATGCCGCGCGTGGCAGCGCGACCAGTGGCGACCATGATCGACATCGGGGTGGCCAGCCCCAACGCACAGGGACAGGCAATGATCAGCACAGCCACCGCATTGATCAGGCCGTAGACCCAGCTCGGCTCGGGGCCGAACCAGCCCCAGGCGAAAAACGTTGCAGCAGCGATGGCCACGACTGCCACCACGAACCCGCCGGCAACCTGGTCGGCCATGCGCTGCATGGGCGCCTTCGAACGCTGTGCCTGGGCCACCATCTGCACGATCTGGGACAGCATGGTCTGCGCACCGACGCGCTCTGAGCGCATGACAAGCGCCCCGCTGGTATTCAGCGTGGCACCGATCAGTCTGTCGCCTGGGTTCTTGCTCACAGGCACAGGCTCCCCGGTCAGCATCGATTCGTCGACCGCGCTCGATCCTTCGGTGACCACGCCGTCCACCGGCACCTTCTCGCCGGGACGCACACGCAGCAGGTCGCCGACATGCACGTGGTTCAGCGGCACGTCCTCCTCGCCACCATCGGCGCGGATGCGGCGCGCCGTCTTCGGCGCCAGGCCAAGCAGCGACTTGATCGCAGCCGAGGTCTGCGAACGGGCGTTCAGCTCGAGGATCTGGCCCAGCAGCGTCAGCGAAATGATCACGGCGGCGGCCTCGAAGTACACCGCCACACGGCCCATGGCCTGGAAGGACGCAGGGAACACCCCGGGCGCAACGGTGGCCGCCACACTGTAGAGGAAGGCCGCCCCCGTGCCCAGGCCGATGAGCGTCCACATGTTCGGGCTGCGCTGGCGCACCGACTGGACACCCCGCACGAAAAACGGCCAACCAGCCCACAGCACGATGGGCACCGACAGCACCAGTTCGATCCAGCTCTGGGTGGCCATCTCGAACCACGACAGCCGGTGACCGACCATCGCCAGCAGCGTCACGACCGCCGTCAATGGCAAGGTCCACCAGAAGCGCCGGCGGAAGTCGGCCAGTTCGGCAGGCTCGTCGTCCTCCGGCACCGGCAGGACCGGCTCCAGCGTCATCCCGCATTTGGGGCAGTTGCCAGGATGGTCCTGCCTCACCTCGGGATGCATGGGGCAGGTGTACTCCGTGCCGGCAGGCGCCACCGCGACCGGTGGCGCGGGCTGGAGCGCTGCGGAATGCGCAGCGCCATGCTCATGGGTGTGGCCGCGATGAGGGTCGTGCGCGTGGACGTGGTCGTTCCCGTGCACGGGGGGGTCGCTGCGGCGCGGGTGTGCATTCATGTCCATCGCATCAGCCCCCGTGCGGGCCGGGATCGTCCCGTTTCCCGCCCTTTGCATGGTGGCGCGCGTGGCCATGGAAGAGGTGCATCACCGGGCACGCGAGCAAGAGCAGGTAGGGCCACAGGCCAACGGCATGGTCCCAGTGTTCCCGCAGCAGATAGAACCCACCGATCAGCCCGACCATCACCAGCGCGACGGTGAAGGACGTGCGACCCGACACGGCACCATGTGCCCGCGATGCATTGCCAAGGTGTTTCATGGCACGGCTCCTCATGGCGCCCTGAAGCTCACGCCGTTCGGCCCGGCACCCACGCGGTGGGTCGCCACAACCCGGCGGGCGATGGTGTCGATCACCGACACCGTCGCGTCCTCGATATTGGTGACGAAAACATAGGCACCATCACCACTCATCGCCACGCCGTGTGCACCCTTGCCCGCAGTGATCGTCGAAAGCACCTTGCGCGTCGCGGGATCGATCACCGTCACGCGATCGTCAGGCGCGGCGGCGCTGCCCTGGTTCGCAACGTAGACCTGCCGGCCGTCGGGCGTGGCGAACATCTGGATGGGCACGCGCGCCACCGGCACCTTGCCGATCAGCGCGTGCCTGGAGGTATCGATCAGGCCGAGCCGGTTCTCGCCGCTGAGCGAGACGAAGGCCAGCTTGCCGTCCGCGGCGAAGCCGACCTGCACCGGCGCCTTGCCGACCTTGATGCGCGCCGTTTCCTTCAGACTGGCGACGTCGACGACGGACACGGCGTCGGACTTCATCGTCGCCACGTACAGCGTGGTGCCATCCGGGCTCAGGCGCAGTCCGTGCGGATAGCGTCCCGTGGCGATCCGACCCACCTCCTGGCCCGATTGGAGATCGAACACCCGTACTGCGCCGGCGCCTGAATCGGTCACGAAGGCCCGCTTGCCCTCCAGGTCCGTCACGACGTGGGCCGGGTGGTCGCCGGCAGGAAGGGTTTGCACCGGCTGATCGAGATCGTCGATGCGAAACACCAGCAGCAGGCCGCTCATCGCGCCCATGGCGTGCGACTTGTGGTCGGCGCTGCGCGGCATGCCGGTGGCGAGCAGCCAGCGGCCGTCGGGCGACACCTGCACGTTGTGCGGCGCGATGTCGATCCTGCTCGTGCTGACCGTGCCGGAAGCGAGATCGATCCGACTGATCGAGCCCTCCCGCTCATTGGCGGTGAAGACCGTCCCGGTGGGTGCGGCCAGGGCATGGGCCGCACCGAGCGCAAGCGCCATGCGCAACAACAATCTGACCAGAAACATGTGAGTTCTCCTTGACGAGGTCAACGCCCCGTCGAACGATTGATTTCATCGTGGCGCGCACGGATGTCCGCCGGCCACTGGGACTTGATCCACGAAAGCGCGGCGACGATCTCGGCATCGCTGAGCACACCCTCGTAGGCGGGCATGTCCGACACGTAGTCCTTCAGGTTCGCGGCCCGGGCCACACCTTGTCTGGTGATGCGCAGCAAGACCTCATCCGGGTGGTGCCAGGTGTGCCCGCTTGCGTCGTGCGGCGGCGCCGGCAGTCGGCCATCCGGGCGGCGCTCTCGCCAGTTCGGCTGGCCCTCCAGCCGCGCGCCGTGACAGGCAGCACACTGCGCCGCGTAGACCTTCCGCCCAAGCGCCGTGACGGCTGCATCGTCCGGCCGCAGGCGGACCGATCGATCGACACCGCGCTCCGTGTTCCAGAACATCGACGCGCCGACCGCCGCCGCGGCAAGGACACCCGTCGCCAGCGCCACCGCCGGCCAGGACTTCCTGGTGCGCACCATGGCTCAGCGACCCGGCGCCGGCGGACCCATTCGGTCCATCATCATCTGCATCATGGACTGCATCATGTCCATGCGCTTTTCCATCATCTGCTGGCATGCCGCCATGCCCATCGGCCCGCTGGCAGCACCGCCCGGGCCGGTGGCACACATGCCCATCCCGGTGCCGCCTCGGCCCATGCCTCCCATCATGGCCATGCCGTCGTGCATCAGCTTCATGTGTTCTGCCATCAGCGCCTGGCGCTCCTGCGGTGTGGTCGCGCGCACCATCTTTTCATGCATGTCGCGCATCCTGGCCATGTGCGCATCCATCATCGCCATGCGGTCGGCAGGTGCCGTTGCGGGCGCCGGTGCGCCCGCCGGGTGATGGGCAGCATGCTCAGGGCCCACAGGGCCGGTCGGATTCTGGGCGCAGGCGGTGAGCGTGACGGCCAGCAAGGTGGCCAGCGACAGCGAACGGAGGGTGGTCATGATCAGACTCCTGTTGGAACGGGATCGAGGGCCGTCTGACGACGGCGGATGAGCCGCTCCCGGGGTGTCATCGGGAACGGCAGGGGCGTGTGACGACGTGCAGGCGGGCTTGCCGCGCAGACGTGTCACCGCGGAACAGGAGCTACAGCGTCAATCGCAGGAACACGATGGCCGCACACGGGCCTGGTGGGAGGGGCGCCGCCAGAGGGCGCCATGGCAGCTCGAGCGGGGTCGGCGCGAAAGCCGGCCAGGCCAGAAGTGCCGTCGGGGGATGCAACGGGGCGTCCACCGCGCCATCACCCTTGGTGGGCTGTGGCTTCGCGACCAGCTGCTGCCCGGCGCCGCAGAACTCGGCACAGAGCGTCTGCGCCGGATCGGGTTCGTGCGCTGCACCACCACTGGCCGATCGTTGCGCATCGGCAGCGGTCGCCCCCGCGGACACCCACCCGTGATGTCCGTGTGCGCTCGCGGGATCGATCACCGGCTGAACGAGGCACGCATTGGCCCAGCTCGCGGCCACCGAGAATAGCCACACGAACAACAACACAGCCGCAATGCGGCGGGGTCGTTGGAAGTTCATCAGTGGTGGCATGGGACGTGCTCGGCCGACGCGACAGCGCCGGATGAGTCAATCCTATGCGGACGTCTCGACGAGCCGTTGACGCACGTCAAGGCCTGGCGCACGAGGCGTGATGAAGCGCCACCGGGGGCTTGCCCGCCCGGTGGCGTGCCCGCCGGCGCGCGAAGCATCACGCCCGACGATCACTTCGCAGGCTCGATGACGGTCACGACATAGGCGCTACCGGCCTTTTCAGCGCGGAACCTCACCTTGTCGCCCACCTTCACGTTGTCCAGCAGCGCAGCCTCCTTCACCTGGAAGACCATGGTCATGCCGGGCATGTCGAGGTTCCTGAGCTCGCCGTGTTTCAAGGTCAGCTTGCCGGCCTCCTTGTCGATCTTGCGGACCTCACCATCGGCGAGGTCCGCAGCGCCGGCGGCAGCCGGGCTGGCGGTGTGGTGTGCGGCGTGATCGTCAGGCTTCTGCTGCGCCAGGGCGGGGCCGCCCAGCAGGGCGAAGGCAGAAAGCGCACAGGCAAGGATCTTCATGGGGACTCCTGGGTCGTTGGGGTGGTCGCACGGTGGCCGGCAAACGAGATTCAGCTGCCGTGCCGGGCTCAGGCCGACACGGTGATCGTGCCGACCATGCCCGCCTGATAGTGACCTGCAATCAGGCAGGCGAACTCGAAGGTGCCGGCGCGGTTGAAGGTCCAGACGATCTCGCCGGTCTTGCCCGG
>CBFGPV010000100.1:0-15661 GCA_965650765.1 uncultured Burkholderiales bacterium | reverse complement strand
GCCGTGGTGGCCGGCATCAGCGAGGTGCACCTGGGCCAGCCCGCCGCCGGTGCGCAACGCCTGCGCACGGTGCTCAAGGCCGTACGACGCGACCATCTGCAGCTCCTGGAACACCTGGCCGCGCAGGCGCTGGCCGTGGCGGCCATCGAACTGGCCGACGACCACCTGCTCGACTCGCTGCACGATGCCGCAGCCGACCGGGCCGGGCGGCCCGCCAGCCACGCCGGGCGCAGCCTGCAGCGCACGCTGGACGAGCATCGCCTGCGCCAGCTGTGCGACCCGCTGCCCGAGCTGTCTCCCCCTGCAGACCTGGCCGGCACGTACTGGTGTTTCCCGTACGACGTGGCACAAGGCCTGCGGTCGCTGGTGCACGGCCAGCTGGGGCCCGCGCGGCAGGTCCAGCTGCAGCTCGGCCGCGCCATTGAACTCGACTTCTACAGCCACCGCTGGCGCTGCGAACTCGGCTTCCTCGGGCTGTGGTGCGACGTCATCCGGGACGACACCCCCGCCATCGCCGCGACGGCCGCACGCTACGAGCGCCCCGCTTCAGGCGCCACGCTGGCGCAGTGGCACGACAGCATCACGGCCCTGGCCGCCGACCTGCAGTGTGGCGGCGCCCGGCTGGCGCAAGAGGCGCCCTCGCTGCTGCAGGAGGCCGAGTCGCGCCAGCTCGTGCGCCTGGCCGCGCGACTGCGCCTGCTGCTGGCCGCCCAGGGCCAGGGCAGCGTGGCCGACTGGCTGGAGCAACCGCGCGGCCCGGTGCTGATCGACGCCCTGTGGCTGGGCCGCCGGGTGATGCCCGAGGTCGAGGCCTATGCCATCTCGGCACGCGCTGCACGCCACGACCTGGGCCGCGAGCGTGCGCAACGCCTGCTGCACTGGCATGTCCGGGCACGCGAGGCCCACGCCGAAGCCACGTCCGGCGCCGCGCCGGCCGGCCTCACCCAGCGCGAATGGGACGTGCTCCAGGCCATGGCCGACGGCCTGAGCCGCGACCAGGTCGCCGCCCGCTTCGGCGTGACGCTGGCCACGGTGAAGTCGCACATCAACCGGGCCTATTCGAAGCTGCAGGTGAGCGACCGCCATCAGGCCGCCGCCGCGGTGCGCCGTCTGAAGGCCACACGCCGCTGAGCCGCACCGCCGACGGTGCAGGCCCGCACACCGGCCTCCACCCCGCGAGGTGGATGCGCGAGCACGTTCGGCTGTCGATACTGGCGCGCCCCATACCGCTGCCCTGCACACCATGCCTGCCGCCCTCGCCCCAACCCCCTCGCTCCCCTTCGATGCCGTCCACCTGAGTGTGGCGCCCTGGGCCGTGCACGACGGCCGGACCCTGACCTTGCAACTGGCCCTGCGCGACCGCCGCGGCGCGGCCGAGCCACCGCAGGTGGCCGTGCGTGTGCTGCTCGACAACGAGGAATACCTGTTCGATCTGCAGCCGGCACCCCACCTCGCCACGGCGGACACCCTTGCTGACGCCACCCCGCAGACCACCGCCTGGACCGCCCGGGTCCCGGCCTGCCGCACCGGCCCGGCCACGCGCTACTGCTTCCGGGTGCGTGCACCCGGCAGCACCCTGTGGCTGGCCGCCACCGGCCTGCAGGAGGCCGTGCCGGCCCAGCATGTGCACTTCAGGCTGCTGCCACCCGGGGGGGTGCCCGCCTGGCTGCGCGAGCAGGTCGTCTACCAGGTGTTCCCGGATCGCTTCCACCGCACGGCGCCCGTCGGCCCGGCACGGGACGACCCACGTCGCCTGCGCAACTGGGGCGAGCCGCTGCCCCAGGACGGCAGCGCGCACCAGGTCTTCTACGGCGGCAACCTCGACGGCGTGCGCGAGCGGCTCGATCACATCGCATCACTGGGGGCCACCACGCTGTACCTGAACCCGGTGTTCTGCTCGCCCAGCAATCACCGCTACGACACCTCGGACTACTTCCGCGTCGACCCGCTGCTCGGTGGCAACGAGGCGCTGGTGCGCCTGGCCCAGGCGCTGCGCTCGCGCGGCATGAAGCTGGTGCTGGACGCGGTGCTCAACCACACCGGCGCCTCGCATCCCTGGGTCAGCGCCGATGCGCAAGCCTCGCCCGCCGCCCCGGTGCGCTACGCCCGCGACAACGACGGCCGGCCGGTGTACTGGAAAGGGCATGACACCCTGCCCAAGCTCGACCATGCCCATCCGACCACCCGGCACACGATGATCGACGGGCCCGACAGCGTGCTGCGCCACTGGCTGCGCCCGCCGGTGCAGGCCGACGGCTGGCGGCTCGACGCGGTCCACATGCTGGGTGACGGAACCGGTGCTGGCCGCAATGCCGACCACCTGCGGGCGATGCGCGCCGCCGTGAAGTCCGAGCGGCCCGACGCGGCCCTGGTCGGCGAACACTTTGCCGAGGGCACCGACTGGCTCCAGGGCGACCAGGAGGACGCCTCGATGAACTACTGGGGCTTCACGCTGCCGCTGTGGCGCTGGCTGGCCGCGGCCGATCTCAAGGGCGAGGCCGCGCCGCTGTCGACCCCCGCCCTGGTGGACTGGCTGGCGCTGGGCCTTGCGCTGGTGCCCGGCGAGATCGCGCTGTCGCAATGGAATGCGCTGGACAGCCATGACACACCGCGCCTGTTCACGCTGCTCGGCGAACGCGTCGACGCCCAGAAGCTGGCCATGGCCCTGCAGTTCACCTTCCCGGGCACGCCGTGCCTCTACTACGGCGACGAGATCGGTCTGCCCGGCCACAACGACCCGGACAACCGCCGCTGCTTCGACTGGGACCCTGCCCGATGGCAGCCCGCACTGCTCGCCCACCAGCGCGCCTGCGCTGCATTGCGCCAGTCGCGCACCGAACTGCGCCACGGCGGCTGGCTGCCGCTGGGCCACGGTGAACACTGGTGGGCCTATGCCCGTGTGGTGGCCGGGCAGGCCACGGTGGTGGTGCTCAACCGTGGCGGAGAGGTCGAGCTGACGCTGCCGCTCGACGCCCCCGTGCTGCCGCGCGGCCATTGGGCGGCCTGGCCGCAGGGCTTCGGCATGCGCACGCAGCAACTGCACGCCGAGGCCTCGCCGCCGCGCCTGAACCTGCACTTCGACACGGCCGGGGTGGCCGTGTGGTGCTCGCAGGGCGACACGCCAGGCACTTAAGCTGGGGTTAATCACCCGCCCGCACGATCACGCTCCATGGTGCTGAAAGGCACCGCCACTGGAGTGTGCATGTCCCTGGCCCTGTCCCTCGCCGAACCCGACGGTTCGGCCCTGTCGCCCCCGCTGGCCGATGTTCCTGCCGGCGCGGCTGCCCCGTCTCAGACGGGCTGGCAGCTGCACGCGCAGGACAGCCCGCAGCGCGAGCAGGTCGAGCAGTTCATCCGCACGGTCTACGCGCAACGCCACGGCGCGCAGGTGCGCCAGTTCATGCCCTGGCTGGTGAGCCTGTCGGATGCCGGCGGGATCGTGGCCGCCGCCGGCTACCGGCTGGGCGACGAGCCGCTGTTCCTGGAGCGTTACCTCGACCACCCGGTCGAACAGTTGCTGTCGCGCTCGGGCATGCCGGTGGCGCGGCACGCGCTGGCCGAAGTGGGCCACCTGGCGGCCACACGCGCCGGGCTGGGCCGCCTGCTCATCGTGCAGATGGGCCCGCACCTGGCATCGCTCGGTGTGGAATGGGTGGTGAGCACGCTGACGCAGGAGCTGCGCCACCTGTTCTCGCGCATGGGCGTGACCCCGCTGGCGCTGGGCGTGGCCGACCCGGCCCGGCTGGGTGCCGATGCGGCCGACTGGGGCCGCTACTACGACCACCATCCGATGGTGCTGGCCGGACACCTGCCACAGGCCTTGCGCCGCCTGCTGCGGCGCCAGGCCGCCGCGGGCCGGGCCGGTCACTGAGGGACGCGCGATGACATCTCCCTCGATGCCCCTCGCCACGCTGTTCGACGGTGACCACACCTGGCGGGCCGCCGAGCTCGACCGGGAGGTCGAACGGCTGCAGCAGACCCTGAGCGCCCGCGGCAGCCGCGTGCTGGCCACGCTGCTGGACAACACCGTGGCCTGGGTGATCGCCGATCGCGCGGCGCAGCGTGCCGGTGTCGTGCATGTGCCGCTGCCGCTGTTCTTCACGCCGGTGCAGATCGCGCATGCGCTGCAGGCCGCCGGCGTGGACACCTTGCTGGTGCCGCCCGCACATGCGGCGCTCTGGCCTGAGGCGCCGATGCACCCCTGCACGCTGGGCAAGGACACGCTGGCCATGCTGAGTCTGGCGCCGCGCCCCGCCGAGCTGCCGCCCGGCACGGCCCGCATCACCTTCACCTCCGGCACCACCGGCACGCCCAAAGGCGTGTGCCTGTCGAGCACCACCCTGGCGACGGTCGCGGCCTCGGTCGCCCAGGCCCTGGCGCCGCTGCAGATCGAGCACCACCTGTGCGCCCTGCCACTGGCCGTGCTGCTCGAAGACATCGCCGGCCTGGCGGCGGCCCGGCACGCCGGCGCCCGCTGCACGCTGCTGCCGCTGGCCTCGCTGGGCTGGAGCGGTTCGTCCGGCTTCGACGTGGTGCGCTTCGATGCCGCGGTGCGCGCACAGGCCCCGCACAGCCTGATCCTGCTGCCCCAGATGCTGCGCGCCTGGACGCTGCTGCTGCAGGCGCGTGCGCAACGCGCCCCCGACAGCCTGCGCTTCCTGGCCGTGGGCGGCGCCAGTGTGGGTGCCTCGGCGATCGCACAGGCACGTGCCGTGGGCATCCCGGCACATGAGGGGTATGGCCTGTCCGAAGGCGGTTCGGTCCAGACCCTGAACCTGCCCGGCGCCGACCGCCCGGGTTCGGTGGGCCGGCCCCTGCCGCATGCCCGCGTGCGCGTGGCCGCCGACGGCGAGCTTGAAGTGGCCGGCAGCCTGATGCTGGGCTACCTGGGCGACCGCTCGGCGCGCGCCGAGTGGTGGCCCACCGGCGACCTGGGCGAGATCGATGCCGATGGGTTCGTGCAGGTGCGTGGCCGCAAGAAGCATGTGCTGATCACCGCCTTCGGGCGCAATGTGTCGCCGGAATGGGTCGAGGCGGCCCTGCGGGCCGAGCCGGGCGTGGCCCAGGCGGTGGTGCTGGGCGACGGCCAGCCGGCGCTGTCGGCCGTGCTGTGGCCGACCGGCCCGCAGGTCAGTGACGCGGAGCTGGCACAGGCCGTGAGCCGCGCCAACGCCGGCCTGCCCGATTACGCCCGCATCCACCACTGGGTGCGTGGCCTCGCGCCCTTCAGCGCCGACAGCGGGCTGGCCACCCCCAACGGGCGGCCGCTGCGCCCGCAGATCGAGACCCTGCACCGCGACGCCCTGGCGTCGGCCGCGGTGCCCACCCCCTGACTCCGAAGGATGTCCCCATGAGCTTTCACGCCCGCCTGCTGCGCGACACCGAATCCGACCGCCTGGCCCTGACCCAGGTGCCGATCATCCAGGGCTGCCTGCGCGGCGAGGTGTCGCTGCCCAGCTATGTCGCCTTCCTGACGCAGGCTTACCACCACGTGCGCCACACCGTGCCGCTGCTGCAGGCCTGCAAGGTGGCGCTGCCGGCCCGCCATGCCTGGCTGGACGACGCGATGGACGAATACGTCGAGGAAGAACAGGGCCACGACGAATGGATCCTCGACGACCTGCGCGCCTGCGGTGTCGATGCCGACGCCGTGCGGCACGGTCAGCCCGCCCACGCCACCGAGGTGATGGTGGCCTATGCGTACGACCAGATCGCGCGGCGCAACCCGCTGGGGTTCTTCGGCATGGTGCATGTGCTCGAGGGCACCAGCGTGGCGCTGGCGCTGATGGCGGCCGACCAGATCCAGCAACGGCTGGCCCTGCCGGACGCGGCCTTCAGCTACCTGCGCTCGCACGGCACGCTGGACCGCGAGCACACGGCCCATTTCGCCTTGCTGATGGACCGCATCGAGGACGCGGGCGACCAGGCCGACATCGTGCATGCCGCACGGGCCTTCTACCGCCTGTATGGCGACGTGTTCCGCGAGCTGCCGCTGCCGCAGCCGGCGACACCGCCCGCGCAAGCCGCGCCCAGGCCGGTGCAGGAGGCGGCATGAAGCCCGAACTCGCACGTGTGGTGCTGACGGGTGCAACCGGCGGGATCGGCCAGGCCACGGCGGCCGCCTTGCTGGAAGCCGGCGCCTCGGTGCTGATGGTCGGCCGCTCGGCCGCCCGGCTGGCCGCGCTGGAGCGCCAGCTGCTGCACGCGCAGCCGCAACGGCGCCATCACCTGGCCTGGCAGGTGGCCGACGTCTGCACCGAGGCCGGTGTGGCGGCGGTGCGTGCGGCAGCGGACGCCTGGCAGGCCAATGTGCTGGTCAACAACGCGGGTGTGCCGAGTTTCGGCCGCTTCGACACGCTGGGGGCTGACCATCTGGCCGAGGTGCTGAACACCAACCTGCTGGCACCGATGCGGCTCACGCAGGCCCTGCTGCCCGGGTTGCGGCAACGCGGCGCGGCACAGGTGATCCAGGTCGGCTCGGTGCTCGGTCGGCTCGCCCTGCCCGGCCATGCGGCCTACTGCGCCAGCAAGTTCGGCCTGCGCGGCTTCACCGAAGCGCTGCGGCGCGAACTGCGCGGCTCGGGTGTCGTGATGCAGTACCTCGGGCCGCGCAGCACCCGCACGGCCTTCAATGACGAACGGGTAGATGCCTACCACGCGGCCACCCGCACCCACGTCGACACGCCGCAGGTGGTCGCCCGGGCCGTGCTGGACCTGCTGCAAAGCGAACGCGCAGAAAGGTTCCTCGGCTTCCCGGAGCGGCTCGCCGTGAAGCTCAATGGCCTGGCGCCCACCTGGATGGATGCGGTCTTCGAGCCGCATCGTCGCCACCTGGCCACGCCCGACGCCGCCGACGTCCCCACCCCTCTTCCGACCCGGAGCACTTCATGAGACTGCCTTCGTTCCCTCCTGCCGACACGGGCCTGCCGCGTCGCACCCTGCTTCGACTCGCAGCCGCCGGCCTGGCCGGCGCCGGACTGCTGGGCGCTGCCGCCTGGCCCGCCGCCGCCCGCGCCGCCAGCGTCGAGGACAGCATCACCGAGCTCCAGCACGACTGGGAGGTCGTGCGCTACCAGACACCGGCCGCCGAACGCGAAAAGCGTTTCGAGGCGCTGGCCGCCAAGGCGCACAAGGTGAGCGAGACTTTTGCCGGGCGCAGTGAACCGCTGGTCTGGGAAGGCATCATCGTCAGTTCCTGGGCCGGCGAGAAGGGTGGGCTGGGCGCGCTGGGCCTGGTCAAGCAGGCGCGCTCGCTGTACGAGGCAGCGATCCGCATCGACGGCACGGTGCTCGACGGCTCGGCCTACAACAGCCTGGGCGTGCTGTACTACAAGGTGCCCGGCTGGCCACTGGGCTTCGGCGACAAGGCGCGCGCGAAGGAGCTGCTGCTCAAGGCCCTGTCGATCAACCCCCGCGGCATCGACCCGAACTTCTTCTATGCCGAATACCTTGCCGAGACCGACCAGCCGGCCGAGGCCCTGACCTACCTCGAACGCGCCTTGCAGGCCCCGCCCCGCCCGGGCCGCCAGGTGGCCGATACCGGCCGCCGCGAAGAGGTGCGCGCGCTGATGGACAAGCTGCGCGCCCGGGCGCAGTGAGGGGGTCACTGCGGTGATGGACGGCCGGGTTCGGGCCCCGTATCCTGCCGGGGCCCGTGACCCTGCGGCCCTGCCGCCTTGCCGCCCATGCCGAACCGTCCCTCCGCCCCCGTCGGGCTGTACCTCGGGGTTGTCCAGTTCCTGTTTGCGTTGTGCTGGACGATCTATGTGATCTACCTGCCGGCGCTGGCGGCCCAGGTCGGCATCGCGCCCGGGCTGGTGATCTACATCCTGATGCTGGACCAGCTGGTGTTCATCGCCAGCGACTATGCGATGGGCGTGATGTCCGACCGCATGTCGCGTGTGGTCGGCCGCCTGGGACTGGTGGTGCTGTGCGTGACGGTGGTGTCGTGCCTGGCCTTTCTGCTGCTGCCGCTGGCGGCCGGCACCGGGTCGCCGGCGCTGTTCCTCGCGCTCACGCTGGCATGGTCGATCAGTTCGTCGGCACTGCGTGCGCCCCCGCTGACGCTGGTGGGCCGCCACGCCAGCAAACCCGCCCGCCCGGGCCTGGTGGCGCTGTCGATGCTGGGCCTGGGGGTGGCCGGCGCGCTCGGCCCCTACCTCGGCATGGCGCTGCGTGGTGTCGACCCGCGGCTGCCGTTTGTGGTGTCCAGCGTCGCACTGGCCCTGGCCACGCTGGGCATCGTGGCGGCCGAGCGGGCTCTGCGCACCGCAGCGGCGGGCGCGTCCCCGGTCAGCCCGGCCCGTGAAGCCCCGCTGCCGCCGGTGCCGCAGGCCGCCGCCTTCGTGCTGGCAGCCTTGCTGGTGGCACTGGCCTTCCAGGTGCATGTGTTTTTCAACAGCGGCCCGCTGTACCTGCGGCATGCCGCTGCCGACCAGCTGCCCTGGCTGCTGCCGGTCTTCTGGGTCGGCTTCAACCTGGGCCTGTGGCCGGCCAGCCTGGCCACCCGACAGCTGGGCGCGCTGCGGGTGATGGGTGTCTCGGCGCTGGTGGCCGGCGCCGGCACCGTGCTGCTGGCCCTTGCGCCCCAGCTCGAAGCGCTGGTGGTGCTGCAGGCCCTGGTGGGTGCGGCCTGGGCGGGTGTGCTGATGAGCGGGTTCTCGCTGGCACTCGATCTGGGCCACACCGGCCATGAAGGGCGTCTGGCAGGTGCCCTGTCGTCGGTGCTGGCCCTGGCCGCGCTGCTGCGCCTGGGCACGGCATCCGGCGGCTGGCAGCAGGATGACGGCCTGCGCTGGCTGCTCTCGTGGACCCCCAGCCTCGCCTGGCTACTGGCTGCCGGGCTGTTGTGGGGCCTGTGGCTGGCCTGGGGGCGGAGCCCCTCGTCCACGGCCTGACCGCGGGCCAGGACGGCGCGCGCTTCAGGCCGCAAAAGCCAGCCGCGCCACGACACCCGTGCCGTCGGCACCGGTGTCGTAGCTCAGCGTCAGGCCGTGCAGGCTGGCAATGCGCTGCGCGATCGACACCCCCAGACCCGTCCCGCCTTCATCCTGCCCGTCGGGACGATAGAACCGTTCGCCCAGGCGTTCACGCTGCTCGGCGCTGAGTGCCGGGCCGTCGTTCTCGACCTGCAGGCCGTCGACCGCAAAACGCAGGACCACCGTGCTGCCCCGCGGCGCATACCGCACGGCGTTGTCCAGCAGGTTGCGCAGCATCACGCCCAGCAGGTGGGCATCACCCAGCAGCGCAAACGGCGGCACCGGCTGGCCCAGCGCATCACGCGCCTGGGGCCATTCGCAGGCCAGCTCGATCTGGCGGCGCTCGGCCAGGGCCAGGCAGTCGCTCATGACCTGTTCGACGATCACCGGCCAGTCGATCTCGTCGTGCCCGGACAGCGTGGCAGCCGCCTCCAGCCGCGACAGCGCCAGCATCTGCGTCACCAGCCGATCCATGCGGTCCAGCCCGGCGCCCAGCTTGGCCTCGGCCTCGCGCCGCTCGGGCCCCTCGGCGGCACGGCGCACGACATCCCACTGGGCGCGCAGCACCGCCAGCGGGGTGCGCAGCTCGTGCGCCGCATCGGCGGTGAAGCGACGCTCGCGTGCCAGCGTGTCGTCGATGCGACGGAACAGGCCGTTCATCGCGCCCACCAGCGGCGCCAGTTCGGCCGGTACCTCGTTCGACGCCACCGGCTTCAGGTCGGACGGCCCGCGCGCCGCCAGTTCGGCGGTCAGATGCCGCACCGGCGCCAGGGCCTGGCGCACCGCCCAGGTCATGGCCAGCAGCAGCACCGGCAGCACCAGCAGCCACGGCGCAAGCTGGCTGGCGGTCAGGTTGAAGACGATCTCGTCACGCTCGTAGGCCTTCTGGCCTGCCGCCACCAGCCAGCTGCCATCGAAGGACTGCAGGTAGTACACCCGCCAGGCCTCGCCATCGAGCGCCAGGTCGATAAAACCGGTGGCCTCGGCGCGGCGCGGCAGCGACACCCCCTCGCGGTCGGCCAGCAGCAGCCGGCCGGTGCCGTCCCACACGGCGATTGCCAGGTCGTGCAGGTCGGCCTCGCCGATGTCGCCGTCACTCGCGCCGTCCGCACCCGGTGTGGCCCCCCCGGCGGCTGCCACCGACGGGTTCAGTGTCACCTGCACCTGGCGCGCCAGGCGGATCATCTCGGAGTCGAACAGCTCGTTGACCTCATGACGGGCACGGTCGATCGACACCACCAGCGCCACGCCCCACACCACCGGCGCGCAGATCAGCAGGTAGATCAGCAGTCGGCGCTGCAGCGTCATGCGTCGTCTTCCACCGCCCCCAGGGCATAACCGACCCCGCGCACCGTGCGCACGATGCGCGGGTCGATCTTGCGGCGCAGGTGGTGCACATGGACTTCCAGCGTGTTGCTTTCGGGTTCGGCACCGCTCCAGTCGTAGAGCTTTTCCTGCAGCAGCGCTTTCGACACCACGCGCCCAGGGTGCGCCATCAGCGCTTCGAGTACGGCCATCTCGCGGCCGGTGAGTTCGACCGCACGGCCCTGCCAGGTGACGATCCGGGTGGCGGGGTCATAGCCCAGCGGCCCGTGACGCCACACCGACTGGGCCCGGCCGTGGCTGCGCCGCACCAGCGCACGCAGCCGCGCCGCCAGCTCGTCGATCGTGATGGGCTTGACGAGGTAGTCGTCGGCGCCCGTGTCGAGGCCGGCGATGCGCTGCTCGACCCCGTCACGGGCGGTGAGGATCAGCACCGGCACCGACAGCGCACGCTGTCGCCAGCGCCGCAGCCAGTGCATGCCGTCCTGTCCGGGCAGCCCGAGGTCGAGCACGACCCCGTCATACGGGGTGCCGTCGAGGGCCGCATCGGCCTGCGCCCCATTGCGAAACCAGTCCACGGCATGCCCGAGCTGGCGCAGGCCGGTGGACAGGGCATCCCCAAGCTGGGCATCGTCTTCAACGATCAGGAGGCGCATCTGAAATCTCGCAGGCAGGCCAGGATCATAGACACTGCGGCCACGCCCCCGACACGTCCGAGGGCGAATGCGGGCACCGTTGCCTGTGCGGCATCAGGGCGACGAAGGCACTGTCTCGTCCAGCACCTCGTTGATCAGCTCGACGAGTTCTTCATGCGTGTGCTGCTTGTGCATGAGCCGCCGTACGCCCAGGCTGTGCGCGGCGTTCACCAGCTCGTCGGAGATGTAGCCCGAGGTGATGATGACCGGCAACTGCGGCCACTGTCGCTGCAGTGCACGCGCCAGGTCCAGGCCGGAGAACTCGGGCATCGCATGATCGGTGACCACGATGTCGGGGCGACTGGTGGCATCGGCCAGCCGCTCCAGTGCCTCGCGGCCATGCCGGCAGCAGGTGACCTCGAATCCGGCGCGCCTGAGCAGGCTCTCGACCATCAGCACGATGACCTCGTCGTCGTCGACATACAGCACATGCCGCCCGCGTGCACCGGCCTGGGCTTCGCCGGGCGCCGCGCCGGTGTCGGACGCCGCCCCGACCGGCGGCGCCGGCACATCGGCCAGCGGCAGGTAGAGGTGGAAGGTGCTGCCCTCACCCGGGGCTGACACCACCTGGATCGTGCCGCCGTGGCGCTTGACGATGCCATGGGCCACGGCCAGCCCCAGGCCCGTGCCCCGGCCCACCGGTTTGGTGGTGAAGAAGGGTTCGAAGATGCGCTGTCGCGTGGCCTCGTCCATCCCGATGCCGTTGTCGCGGACCCACAGGTGGGCGCGACGTTCTCCGGCGGGCACACCGATCTCGCGTGCCAGCGTGTAGTCGATCTGCTGCTCGTCGACCCCCACCTCGATCACCCCGCTGCCGTCGGACAGGGCATGCCAGGCATTGGTGCACAGGTTGAGCAGCACCTGCTGGATCTGCGTGGCATCGACATGGACCACGATGGCCGGCTCGCTCAGCGCAGCATCGAGCCGCACCGTGGCCGGCAGCGTGGCGCGCAGCATGCTGAGGGTTTCGGCCACCAGCGGCTGCAGGGGCTGCAGCGCCGGGGCCAGGGCATCGCGCCGGCTGAAGGCCAGGATCTGCTGCACCAGCCCACGCGCGCGCACCGCAGAACGGTGCACCTGCTCCAGGCCGGCCTGCGCGGCATGATCGGCCGGCAGGTCCTGGCGCACCATGGCCACATGGCCCAGGATGGCTGCGAGGATGTTGTTGAAGTCGTGCGCGATGCCGCCGGCCAGCGTGCCCACCGACTCCATCTTCTGAGACTCGCGCAACTGGGCCTCGAGCAGGCTGCGCGCCGCCTCGGCCCGGCGCTGTTCGGTCAGGTCGGTGCTCACACCCGAGACCCGCACCACCCGGCCCGATGCATCACGCACGATGTGGGCCCGCGAGCGGATCGGCACGTCGTGACCGTCGCTGTGCCGCAGATGGAGCTCGACCTGGTAAGTGTCGCGCCCGGCGGCCTGCGCCTCTTCGAAGGCGGCATCCACCCGGGCCGCATCCTGCGGGCTGGCCAGGCTGCGCCAAGCGGCCGGCGAGGCCGGCAGGCTGCCTTCGTCGCGGCCCAGCATCTGCCACCAGCGCGGTGAGTAGTACATCTCGCCAGTCGTGAGGTCCCAGTCCCACAACGCATCGTTGGCGGCATGCAGGGCCAGCTGCAGGCGCTGCTCCGAACGACGCAAGGCCAGTTCGGCCTGCACGCGGGGTGTGATGTCCAGGTGGGTGCCGACCATGCGTTGCGCCTCGCCGTGTTCGTTGCGCTGCACCACCTTGCCGCGGTCGAGGATCCAGACCCAGTGGCCGTCTCGATGCCGCATCCGGTGTTCGGACTCGTACAGCTCGACATGCCCCTGCAGATGCGCCTGCAGCCGTGCCTGCACGGCCGGCCAGTCATCGGGATGGACACGCTGCGCCCAGGCGTTCGGGTCGGACTGCACCTCGGCCAGCTCCACGCCCAGCATCGTGGCCCATCGCTGGTTGTAGACGCAGGTGCCGGTGTCGGCCCGCCAGTCCCACAGGCCCAGGTCAGCCCCGTGCAGCGCCAGGGCCAGCCGTTCGGCCCCTTCGCGGGCCTGGGCCTCGCGCTGCGTGGCCAGCGTCTGCGCGGTGCGCCGCTGCCACTGCACACCGTACAAGGCCAGGGCGGCCACGAGCGCCAGGCTGGCCAGCATGCCGGTGTGCAGCACGGTGCGTGCACGCCATGCCGCCGTCACCGCCCCCGGGTCGCGCCCCACGAACAGCACGAGCGGCTTGTCGAGCTGCAGCTTGCCCGCACTCTGGCCGATGCGCCGGCCGATGGACAGGCGATCCAGGCCGCCGGCCGTTCGCCCGGTCAGCACGTCCTCGTCACGGCCGCTGGCCACAAAACGCGAGAAGAAGCTGCCCGGCTGGCTCACGTCCGTGGTGGCCAGATGCGGCGCAGGCGGCACCTGCAGCACGATGCGGCCGCGGCCGTGAATCAGCGTGGCGCGCATGTCTGGCGCGTACAGCACGGCCTGCAGCAGCCCCTCGAAGTAGGTCGGATCGAGCACGGCCGCCACCACACCGGCAAAACGCCCCTCGCCATCGTGCGTGGCACGTGACAGCGTGATCGACGTGCGTCCATCGAGGGTTCGAAACGGCGACGACACATACAGGCGCTGCGGGTCGCCGCCCGTCAGGGCTGCCACGAATTCCTCGCGGTACCGGAAGTCACGGCCGACCAGCTCGGGCCGGTTGGACGCACGAACCACCCCTTGCGCATCGGCCACCACCAGTGTGCGCACCCCCGCCAGCAGGTCGGTGAGCACGACCAGGCGCTGCTGCGCCAGCGGACCCAGGCGCCCGATCGCCTCCAGCGAAAGTTCGTCACGCACCACGGCCAGTCCATGGCTGGTGGCCTGCAGCTCGCGCAGCAGGTTTTCTGCGATCACATGCGACTGCAGGCGCAGGCGTTCGACCTCGGTCTCGCGGGTGTCTTGCAGGCTGCGCCCGGCCAGCACGGTCAGGGCCACGGCGCACAGCACGAGCAGCCCCGCGAGCACCAGCCATTCCAGACGGGCCCGATGATCCCGGGGAGGTGCAGGCATGTTCATGATCCGGCGCGCATCTGTGCGGATCATCGCAGGCGGCACATCGCTCGGGCAAGGCGGCGCCGAGCCGGGCTTACCCGCATTCAGGCCGGCGCGGCCTGCGTCGCCCCGGCGGTCTGCCACTGGCGCAGCTGCTCGTGGCTGGCGCCCACCCCGCCGCACACGACAACCAGCACCTGCCGGGCGGCGCCCAGCGCCTCGTGCCCGGCGGGCGTGCCCAGGGCGGCCAGCGCCGCGCCGCAGGCCGGCTCGACGATCACGCGGTGTTCGTCGGCCAGGCTCAGCGCGGCCTCGACCGCCTGCGCGTCGCTCACTACCACGCTGCGCACCGGATGACGTTCGCGCACGTGGTAGGCGGCATCACACACCTGACGCGCGCCCAGCGACGTGGCGATGCTGGTGATGGCCTCCAGCGCAAGCGGCCGCCCGGCCTGCCAGGCCTGCGCCAGCGAGTCGGCGCCGGCGGTCTCGACGGCCAGCACCGGCACGTCGCTCCAGCCCTGGCGCTGCAGGCCTTCGACCACACCGCACAGCAGTCCGCCCCCGCCCACCGACAGCACCACCGCATCAGGCCGCAGGCCGGCAGCGGCCACCTCGTCGATCAGGCTGGCGTGCCCCTGCCACAGGAGGGCATCGTCGAACGGGTGCACAAAAGCCCGCTGCGCCGACACCAGGGACTGCGCCAGGGCGTTGGCCTCGTTCCAGTTGCTGCCATGCACCACCACGTCAGCGCCCTGCCGGGCGATCAGCGCACGCGCACGCATCGACGTGGTCTGGGGCACCACCACCGTGACCGGCAGGCCCAGTGCACGACCTGCACAAGCCACCGCCAGCCCGGCGTTGCCGCCTGAAGACGACACGAAGCCGCGCGCGCCGTGCCGTGCATGCCATTCGCAGGCATGCCCCACACCGCGCATCTTGAACGAGCCCGAGGGCTGCAGGGCGTCCATCTTGAGCCAGACCGAGCGCGCACAGCGCTCGCCGAACGACAGGGATTCGAGCAGGGGGGTGACGATGTGCAGGGGCATGGCGAAGGTCTGAAACGTCGACACCGGATTGTCACGGACGGGACAGGCATGCCCGCCCGCGGTGCAATCTAGAGGCAAACCCCCATTTCACCGTAGAGAAACACCTGATGTGTCTCATGTCAGCCTTGGGTCAGAATCGCGGCTCTTAACGGAGCACAAGATGGAAAAGACTTGGCTGAAGCACTACCCCGAGGGAGTCCCGCACGAGATCGACGTGGCCCAGTACCAGTCGCTCGTCGCCTTGCTCGAGGAAAGCTTCCAGAAGTACCGCGACCGTCCCGCCTACAAGTTCATGGGCAAGACGGTCACCTTCGGTCAGGTCGATGATCTGTCGCGCGCCTTTGCAGCCTATCTGCAGGCCCAGGGCCTCGAAAAGGGGGATCGGGTCGCGATCATGATGCCCAACGTGCCGCAGTATCCGGTCGTGGTGGCGGGCATCCTGCGTGCCGGGCTGGTGGTGGTCAACGTCAATCCGCTGTACACGCCGCGCGAACTGGAGCACCAGCTCAAGGACTCCGGCGCCAAGGCCATCGTCATCATCGAGAACTTCGCCAGGACGCTGCAGGAATGCATCGCCAACACGCCCACCAAGAAGGTGGTGCTGGCCGCG
>CBFGPV010000099.1:0-15869 GCA_965650765.1 uncultured Burkholderiales bacterium | reverse complement strand
GTGGTGCTGCTGGTGATCATGGCCTCGGCCGCCATCGGCTGGCTGCTCACCTTCGACCAGATGCCGCAGGGCATCGCGCAGTGGGTGCAGCAGAACGTGCACGCGAAGTGGCTGGTGATCCTGCTGATGAACCTGCTGATGCTGTTCCTCGGCATGTTCATCGACCTGCCGGCCGCCGTGCTGCTGCTCACGCCGGTGTTCGTGCCCCTGGCCAATGCGGTCGGCATGGACATGACGCAGCTCGGAATCATGATGGTCGTGAACCTCGCCATCGGCCTGTACACGCCGCCCGTGGGCACCACGCTTTTCATCACCAGCGCGCTGGCCAAGGTCAAGGTCGGCCACACGGTGCGCGAGCTGGGCCCGTTCTACCTGGTCGCCTTCAGTGTGCTGGCACTCGTGTCGTATGTGCCGGCCTCGATCCTCAAGTGACCCCCTCCATTCCTCCAAGGAGCATTTCATGACCGAGTTTTCACTCCTGGCCCTGCGCGGTGCCGCCTGGCGCATCCGCCGGCTGGCCGTGCGCATGGGAGAAGTCCAGGGCCAGGGCTACATCGGCCAGGCACTGGGCTGGGCTGACGTGCTGGCCGTGGCCTATCGCCACGCCCTCAACCTGCGGCCGGCCGAGCCCGAGTGGGAGGGCCGCGACCGCTTCCTGCTGTCACACGGCCACTACGCGATCGCCCACTATGCTGCCCTGATCGAGGCCGGCATCATCCCCGAAGCCGAACTGGAGACCTACGGCAGCGACGACAGCCGGCTGCCGATGTCCGGCATGGCGTGCTACACGCCGGGCATGGAGATCTCGGGCGGCTCGCTCGGCCAAGGCCTGGTGATCGGCGTGGGCATCGCGCTCGCGCTGAAGCGGAAGAACAACCCCGCCTTCGTCTACAACTCCATGTCCGACGGCGAGCTTGACGAAGGCTCGACCTGGGAGGCCGCGCTGTCCGCCGCGCACCACGGCCTGGACAACCTGATCTGCCTGGTCGACATCAACAACCAGCAGGCGGACGGCCCGTCCGGCAAGGTGCTCGGCTTCGAGCCGCTGGCCGACAAGTGGGCGGCGTTCGGCTGGCACGTCCAGCGCATCGACGGCAATGACCTCGCGCAGGTGCGTGACGCCTTCGACACCGCCCGTGCCCTGCCCGCCCGACAGCCGAGGGTGATCCTGTTCAACACCTTGATGGGCAGGGGTGTGCCCTTCCTCGAACAGCGCGAGAAGAACCACTTCATCCGCGTCGACCCGCCCGAATGGCAGCAGGCGCTGTCCATCCTCGACCAGACCCAGCCCGAAGGAGCCCGCGCGTGAACACCGCCATCGCAGACAAGAAGCCCCGCCTCACCACCTCGGCGATGATCGCCTCGATCGCAAGCGAAGGCCAGCGGGTCCGGGCTGCGCCCTTCGGCAAGGCCCTGGTCGAGTATGCCGCGACCCGTCCCGAGGTCGTGGGCCTCACGGCCGACCTCGCCAAGTACACCGACCTGCACCTCTTTGCCCAGGCCTACCCCGAGCGCTTTTTCCAGATGGGCATGGCCGAACAGCTGCTGATGGGCGCGGCCGGCGGCATGGCCAAGGAAGGGCTGGTGCCCTTTGCGACCACCTATGCCGTCTTCGGCACCCGGCGTGCGTACGACTTCATCCATCAGGTGATCGCGGAAGAGAACCTGAACGTCAAGATCTGCTGCGCCTTGCCGGGGCTGACCACCGGTTACGGCCCCAGCCATCAGGCCACCGAAGACCTGGCCATGATGCGTGGCGTGCCGGGGCTGACCATCGTCGACCCGTGCGATGCGCTCGACATCGAGCAGGCGGTGCCTCAGATCGCACAGCACCCTGGCCCGGTGTACATGCGGCTGCTGCGCGGCCAGGTGCCCCTGGTGCTCGACGAGATCGAGGGCTACCGCTTCGAGCTCGGCCGGGCCAAGCTGTTGCGCGACGGCGCCGACGTGCTGGTGATCTCCAGCGGCATCCTGACCATGCGTGCGCTGGAGGTGGCCGCCGACCTGGCCCGAGACAAGGTCGGCGTGGCCGTGCTGCACTGCCCGACGATCAAGCCACTGGATGAGGCCACCATCGTGGAAGCGGTTCGCTTTCGGCACCGACTCGTGGTGGTGGCCGAGAACCACTCGGTGATCGGTGGCCTGGGCGAAGCGGTCGCCAGCGCGCTGCTGCGCCATCGGGTCCAGCCGGCCGGCTTCCAGCTCGCCGGGCTGCCCGACGCCTTTCTCGACGCCGGGGCCCTGCCCACCCTGCATGACCGATACGGCATCAGCCGCGAAGCGCTGGGCGCACGCATCCGCCACTGGCTGAAGTGAGCGGTGGCGCGGTGCGTCAGCGGTGGCGGTAGCGGTCGTGGCATGGGCGGCGCCGTCACGGCACGAGACAGGTGACCCTCACCGCACTGCGGCCAGCCACCGCCCCAGCCCCTGCAGCCATGCGAGCGGCACGAGCCGCCACAAGGGGGCCCATGACGCCAGCGGAATCCGGCCCCTCAGCACAACGCCGTAGTCGAGCGACGCCGGGTGGGGAAAGTAGTCAGGCCTGCAGGCCACGATGGTCCTGAAACCCTTGCGCCAGTAGTAGCGCAGCTGGGGATCCTGGGGCATGCCCCTGCGTCGGGCCTGCACGTAAGCCTGTGCGCACACGGGACGATCAGGGTTGCGGTCACGCCAGCGCGCCAGCCCCGGCACCGGTGACCCGAGGTAGATGTGGCGCCACCCGCCCTTCAGTGCGCGGGGCCAGAAGTACGCCAGGATCGCATCGACCGCCTCGGCACGAATGCTGCTCAGGCTGATGCCGAACAGGTCGCGGCAGGCCGAGTTGCTGCCGGTGCCTGAGGGCATCGGCCGAGCGCAGTCGGCCCAGCTGCGCGCGGCCTGCACCTGTGCCGCCGAGATGGGCTTGAGGAACAGCGACGCCAGTGCCTCCCCGGTGCGGGCGCAGAACGCGCCGACGCGCAAGGACGGATGGGCTGCCATGCGCTGCGCCATCGCGTGCTCATCGGCGGCCTGGGCGTCGTCCCATTTCTTGTGCTCCAGCGCCAGCAAGGCGGGAATGTCGTCGGCGCGCAGCAGTCGGACCTCGATGTGTGCGGACCGCGGGACGTCCGGCGCTGCCCGTTGCACCACCCAGCGCAGGGGCAAGGCGTACGCCAGCCAGCCACCCGCCAGCCGCACCAGGTCCAGGCCCTGTCGCAGCACGAACGCTGCCGTCGAGCGCACCACCTCGCCCCGCCCGAGCCAGCCACGCGCACGGTCGGTGCGGGCAAAGTCCGCGATGTGCCGCGCCACATCCGCCAGCAGGATCACGGACGCCAGCCAGTACAGGCCCAGACGACGCGCAGGGCCCACCTCACCCGTCTCATGCAGCAGGCGCAGGGCCACGCCATGGTGGGCCAGTTCTTCCTCGCAATGCCAATGCCACAGGCGCGACTCGCGGGAGGTGTCGTTCACCAGCCAGCCGCCCCTCAGCGCCTGGCGCGACACCAGCGCCGTGAGGTATTCCAGCGCGGCGGCCAGCGCCAGCCGCTCGCGCCAGTCCAAGCGAGCGTCCAGCGCCTGAACAGCCCGCGCAATGCGCTCCTCCAGCGCCTGCGCGTCATAGCCCTGCCGGGCCAGCTGCAGGTTGTAGTGGCGATGGGCTCGCTGGTGCGCCTGTTCTTCACGAACAAATGCGGCCACCGCCCCGCGCAGCGCTGCATCTTCGGGCAGGCGCGCGGCGGCGTCCTGCATGGCCCGGATCACGAACTGCTCGCCGCAAGGCAGCAGCAGCGAAAACGCGTTGAACAGGTACGAACGGAACGGTGTCTTGTTCCAGTAGTGCCCGGACGACCCGGGTAGTGTCCCCACTGTCTGCATCGCTATGACACGCCAAACGTGAAAAATCTGGCGAACTTAGTGTCACAACATGTCGCGCACGTGACACGCAACGACAGCTTGCACTTTGTCAGCCCCGGGCAGCACCGCCCCCCCATTCGGCGCAACCGCCCTGGCGGCAATACAAGCTTGCGGCACGGCGTCGCAGCACCACACCGTGGGTGGCCAGGCCGGTCCTTGGCAGGGCTGTCGCAGCGTGCTTCGGTGTCGCCCTGTCAGGCCACCAACGCCCGGCGCACCAGCTCGTCGACCGTGCCGTCGTGCGCAAAGCCCAGTGCCTGCGCCTGCGGTGTGAGCAGCGGCGGGTAGGAGGCGAACAGGGCCTGCACCCGTTCATCCGGCGCGTGGCTCACCAGCGCACGGCAAGCCTCGCCGTGCAGCCGCACCAGCGCGTCGACCACGTCGCCCATGCGCAGGTGCTGGGCCGGCATCTGCACCACACGGCGGGGGTCGAGCCTGCGGGTGTCGATGCGGGCAGCGTGGAGCAGGTTGTCCACGCAGGCGCCCACCGAGATCCACCACGAGGCGCCGTCGCGGCTCACCGGCAGCACGATGGGCAGACCCGCGGCCACGCGCCAGAACAACTGGCTCATGAAGGCCGACATCAGCCCTGCCCCGTCGCCCGGGCGGGCCACCACACCGGGCAGCCGCAACGAACAGGCCTGCACCCAGCCGCACCGGTCGGCGTCGGCGATCAGCACCTCGGCGGCCAGCTTGTGTGCGCCATAGCTCAGGCCCGGGCACGGCGGCGTGAGTTCGTCGACCGCAGCCGGCCACGGCTGCCCGTAGACCGCCACCGTGCTGGCGAACACGAAGCGTGGCTGCCTGCCCTGCTCGCGCAGCCGTGTGAGCATCTGCACGGTGGCGTCCAGGTTGACCTGCCGCCCCAGGTCGGGCGAGGCTTCGGCCGCTCCTCCCGGCATGCTGGCCAGATGAAACACCTGGTCCACCGGCTCGGCCAGGGCCTGGTCGAGCACCTGCGGACTCACCAGTGAACCCGTGACCCACTGCAGGCGGGGGTCCGGGCCCAGCGCCTCGGGCGCCGGGTCCTGCGCGAGGTCCAGCGCCACGAGGGTGTCGACCCGGCGACCGGCCACACCGTCGGCCAGCAGGCGACGCACCAGCGCCCGGCCGACAAACCCACCCGCCCCGGTGACAAGCACACGCATCGTCGGCTCCTTCGTCAGGCGCGCACGACACGCTGGTCGATCACCCCGAACGGGCCGGCGGCGCCGTCGTCCCGGCGGGCCTGCAGGCGCACACGGTCGCCAAAGGCCATGAACGGCGTGCGGGGGCGGCCTTCGTCGAGCAACTCGATGGCGCGCCGCTCGGCGATGCATGACGAACCGACCTCCCGATAGTTCTCGTTCGACACGGTGCCCGAGCCGATCACCGTGCCCGCCACCAGCGTACGGCTGTAGGCTGCGTGTGCGATGAGCTGGTCGAAGCCGAAGGACATGGCCCCCCCATGCGCTGCGCCGAAACGCTCGCCGTTCCAGTCGACTTCCATGCGCATCTGCACCCGTGCGTCGCGCCAGCCCTCGCCCAGTTCGTCCGGCGTCACGGCGATCGGCCCCATGCTGCTGGCCGGTTTGGCCTGGATCCAGCCGAAGCCTGTCTTCATCTCGATCGGGGCGATCCGCCGCAGGGACCAGTCATTGATCAGCACGACCAGCCGCACGTGCTGCAGGGCCTGCTGCGGCGTGACGCCCATCGGCACCCGGTCGGTGATCACGCCGAACTCCCCTTCGAAGTCGATGTGATCGTCTTCCGACGGCAGTGGCACATCGGCCAGCGGCGCTATGAAGTGGTCCGACAGGCCCTGGTACATCAGGGGGCGGTTGTCGTAGTTGTGTTTCTCGAGCTTGAAGACCGTGGTCATCAGGTCGCCATGGGCAGGAAAGGCCGACCCATCGAGCCATTGCCACGCCCGGGGCAGCGGTGCCAGCGCCTGTGATGCGTCGAAGGCCTGCATGCCGGCCGCACGGCCGTCATCGAGCGCCTGCTGCAGCTCGCGCAGCATGGGCTCGACCGAGTGCCAGTGCGTCAGCGCGTGCTGCAGGTTCGGCGCCAGGGTGCCGGCCGGCACGCAGTGTGTGCCATCGGGCGATACGAGCACCAGCCGCCCGTCGGGGGAGGCCTCGGGGGAGGTGTCGGGCAGGGTCGCAAATCTCATGAGGGGCTCCAGTCAAATGGGTTCATCGCTGTGCCAGGGCCTGCGCCAGGGCCGGCTCGTACTGACCATCCACCAGCACGAACAACATGCGGCAGGTCTTGCCCGAGCGGTTGGCCCAGGCATGGTTGGTGCCGCGCTGCACCACCACACTGCCTGGCCTGAGCTGCACTTCGGTGTCGTCGAGCACCAGCGTCATCTCGCCTTCGATGACCACGCCGTAGTCCACCGACTCGGTGCGGTGCATCAAGGGGTGGGGCGAACCGACCTTCACGGTGGAAGCCTCGACCTCGCCGATCTGGGAAAACGCCTGGTGCATGCGTGCCGCCCCGTGCGCCAGGAACTCCGGCGTGTCGGGCGGGATGTCGACAAACCGGATGCGCGTGCCCTGCGGCGGGGGAGACAAGGTCAGCGGGCCCAGCGTCGGATCGGCGGCGTTGTCCACCGGCGCCGGCGAGCCGGTCGTGGCCCACACCTCATGGAACACGGTGCCGGCAATGGCCTGCAGTTCGAGCACGGTGGGCAGCGGGCCGCTGCTGGCAACGATCGCCTTGCCTTCGGTGTCGTGGCCGGTGACCACGCGGTGAATGGGAGGGAAGCTCATGTCGGGTTCTCCTGTGTGTCCTGTGTGTCTAGGGGGTGACCGAGCAGGCCGCCCGCACGTGCCGGGTACAGGCGCAAGGCACAGCCATCGCTCGGGCTACGGCGCGCATTGGCAACGCCGTGCCGGTACGTTCGGGGGGAAAAGCGGGCATGGCGGCTACGTTCACAGCTTCTCAGCGCCGAAAGCGCCCGGCGGCGTCGAGCAGCGTGATCTCCACAAAGGGACGCGCCTGCCGCTGCGCAGCCCCGAGCTGCACCTTGGTGCCGGGCAGGTCGTGACTGCGGGTGGCCAGCGACTGCAGCAGGCAGGCGCGCTGGGCGTCGCGGCCGCAGGCCCGCAAGGCCTCCTGGATCAGTCTGATGGCGAGGTACCCCTCCAGCGACGGGTAGCTGCCTGCCGATGCACCGTGCGCGGCCAGCGCGGCACGGTATTCGGTGACCAGGGGGTGCAGTGCATTGGATGGATGCGGCACCACCTGCGTGACCAGCAGCCCTGCCAGCGGGTGGGCCCCGGCACTGCCGTCGTGCTGGGCGGCCAGCGCGGCGCCGGTTTCGCTGAACACGACGTAGTGCGCCGCACAAGGCTGTCGGCGTGCGGTGGCCATGGCGGCACGAACCAGGGCCGCGTCGACGGCCAGGATCACGGCCTCGGGGCGCCTGGCGCAGACCCGTCCCATCACCTCCTGCGCAGCCTGTGCCGTGGCGGCATGGTCCATGCGTTCGATCGCCACCGGGCGCATCGCCAGGCGGGTGAGTTCGATCAGGATGCGCTCGCGCCCCGAGTCGCCCAGCGCATCGGCCTGCGCCAGCACGGCATATCGCGTCACACCGATCGTGTCGAGGTGCAGGACGGCCGCACCGGCCTCGTCACCCACACCGGCACGCAGATGAAACACACCGGGCCGGACCGGCTCGCGCAGCGCCTCGGCGCCGCTGGCCGGTGCCACCATCGCCGCCTGCGGCCCGCCCGCGCCTGGCGAGATCACCTCGGCCACGGCCAGTGCCGAGCTGGCGCCATGCGCACCGGTGATCGCCACGGCCCCGCGATCGAGCAACTGCTGCGCGTTGGCCGCAGCACGGCTTGCGCTGCCGGTGTCATCCAGGCTCAGCAGCGCCAGCGGTCGACCCGCGACCCCACCGGCCGCATTGGCACGCGCCACGGCCAGTTGTGCCCCGTGCAACAGCCCCTGGCCATAGGCCGCATCCGGCCCGGTGAGCGGCAGCGTCAGACCGATCACCACCGCCGCAGGCTGGGCGCCCGCGGCAAGGCAGCACAGGACCAGGAACGCCGTGATGACACCAGTCAAGATCCGTCGGGGAGTCATGCTGCGCCGGGGGGTCATGCTGCGCTCGCTTCCTGTGCAACTGCGGGCTGCGGCCACTGCGGTGTACTGCCCGCGCCCGGTCGCTCGCCACTGCGAAAGCTCGCGATCACGTCGTGGAGCTCACCCGCGCGCAACTGCAGGCCATCGGCCGCAGCCGTCAGTTGCTCGGCCAGCGCGGCATTCTGCTGAGTCATGCCGTCCAGCCGGAGCACCGCGTCGTCGATGCCCACGAGCGCATCGCTCTGCACTGCGGCCGCATCGGCCACACCTTCGACGGCCTGCGCCACACCGTTGGCACTGTCGAGCAGGCGGTTCACGGTGGCCTCGACGTCGTCCACGCTGGCCGAACCTTGGCGCAGGCTGCCGGAGGTCTGCGCACTGAGTTCGCGGATCTGCCCGGCCGCCTCGGCGGCCCGTTGCGCCAGCGCGCGCACCTCGGCGGCCACCACGGCAAACCCCCGCCCGTGTTCACCGGCGCGGGCGGCCTCGACAGCGGCATTGAGCGACAGCACATTGGTCTGGAAGGCAATGCCTTCGATCGCGGTCACGATCTCGGTGATGCGTGTGGCTGCCGATGCGATCGCCTGCATGTGCCCGGCCAGCCGCGCCACGGCCTGGTGGCCCTGCTGCGCATCCTGCTGCGCCTGGCTGGCCAGGCCGCTGGCCACACGCGCCGCACCGACGCTGCCGGCCAGGGTGTCGCGCAGCCCACGCACAGACGACGCGGTTTCGGCCAGGCGGGCCGCGGCCTGCTCGGTGCGTGTGGACAGGTGCTGGCTGCCAGCGCCGATCTCGCTGCTGGCGGTCGACACCGCCTCGGCCGAGCCGGCCAGGGCGCCGACCGTCTCGCGCAGACGCGCCTGCATGATCGCCATGGCGGCCGTCAGCCGCCCGAACTCGTCCTGACGCCCCGGCTCGATCGGGTCGTCCAGCCGGCCTCGGGCGATGGACTCCGCCAGCGCCACCGCCGACGAGATGGGCCGCGTGACGCTGCGCACCAGACCCACCGCCATGGCCAGCGCGGCCGCCACGGCCAGCACCGTCAACACACCGAGCCCCAGCGTGGCCAGTTTCAGGCGCTGCGTGGCCAGCTCGTGCTCGGCGCGTGCTGCGGCCGCCGCACTGTCGACCAGCGTACCGATCAGCCCGCGCAGTCGCGCCTCGGCCGACTCGGCCGGCAGCAGCAAGCCCAGTGCCCCTTCGATGCCGCCACCGCCTTGCACGCTGGCCGCGGCCGAGTCGTACAGCGGCATCACCATCTCGCGCAATGGGGGCACCTCGGCAAACACGGCGCGCATCGGGTCGCCCTCCCCCAGGCCGGCAAGCGCCTCACCCAGGGCGGACTCGGCGTCGAGGTAGGCGCGACGGGCGCCCTGCAGCTCCTCGAGCTGGAACTTCAGGTCGTCCGGATCGCTGGCGACCAGCAGCGCGCGCATGCGCTCCATCCATCTGAGTTGCGCCGCATGCAGGCGGTGCGCCAGCTCGCCGCGGTGGCCGTGCACCTCCACGACGGCCTGGAGCTGCTGGCCCATGGCCCGCAACTGCCACAGCGCACCACAGGCCAGCACCAGCAGCAACACCACCAGCGAGCCGACCCCCAGCCACAGCCGCTGCCGTACCCCCATGTGCTGCAACGCAGCGACACGAACGAGGCGCCGTTTCATGATCAGCCCTCGAAGATGGCCACGGCCCGTGTCCAGCCGGCCGATGCGCCGCGGATCTTGTGCGGGAAGCAACTGATCGTGAACCCGTGTGACGGCAGGGCCTCCAGGTTGTGCAGCTTCTCGAGATGGCAGTAGCCGATGTCGCGACCGGCCTTGTGGCCCTCCCAGATCAGCGAGGTGTCGCCGGTTTCGGCCACGCGCTGCGCGGTGTAGCCGAACGGCGCGTCCCAGCTCCAGGCATCGGTGCCGGTCAGGCGCACGCCGCGCTCCAGCAGGTACATCGTGGCCTCGTAGCCCATGCCGCAGCCGCAGGACACGTAGTCCGGCTGCCCGTAGCGCGTGCCTGCCCGGGTGTTGACAACCACGATGTCCAGCGGCTGCAGCTCATGGCCGATGCGCGCCAGCTCGGCCGCCACGTCGGCCGCGGTGGCCACGTAACCATCGGGGAAGTGCCGGAAGTCGAGCTTCACGCCGGGCTGGAAGCACCACTCCAGCGGCACCTGGTCGATGGTGATCGACGGCCGGGCACCGCCCAGGCGTGCGTCCTGGGTGGAATGGAAGTGCCAGGGTGCATCGAGGTGGGTGCCGTTGTGGGTGGTCAGCGTGACCCACTCGGCCGCGGCCGCCTCGCCGTCGGGATAGTCCTGCGGCCGGGTGCCGGGCAGCATCGCCATGAACTCGGGCAAGGTGTCGGCATGGGTCTGGTAGGTGATCTTTGGTGCCAGCGGTGGCGGGTCGGACAGCACGTCGTTCTCGAGGTAGATCGACAGGTCAACGAATCGGCGTACGGGTTTCATGCGATGGCCCTCCGGTGCGAGGTGGCCGCCTGACGGGGCAGTTGCGAGAAGCAGAACACGGCCACCGCGGCCGTGACGGCGGACGCCAGCGCCAGGCTGCCGTAGCCGAAGGACTTGACCAGGGTGCCGCCGAGCACCGGGCCGATCGCCGCACCGGTCATCACCATCGCGGGAGTGGCGGCCAGCGCGCGGCCGGTGGGCTCCAGGCGAGCCAGCAGGCCGAAGGCAAAGGTGTGCGTGAAGATCATCACCGCGGCAAAGAACAGGGCACCCGCGGCATACATCGCAAACCCGGTCGACAGCATGATCAGTGCTGCCAGCACCGCCTGCGCAGCCGGGCCGACCAGCAGCACGTTGCGTGCGGACACCCGGTGCTCGAGCCAGCCTGCCACAGGTGCCGGCACCAGGTTGATGATGCCGATGGCCACCAGCATGCCGGCTATCGCCGAGGCCTCGAAGGCACGGGCATCGCCCACGCGCTCCAGGAAGGCGAAGGTCATCGCCTGGACCAGGCCCATGCAGCCGACACCGACGATGCCGAACCACACCGCACGCGGCAGCGGCTCGGGCCGGGCCCTGGCCGCGGCCGGCGTGGCGCCGGGTGCCGCGGCGTCAGCCTGCGGGAAGGCCAGCACGGACGCCACCGCCGCCACCGCCATCACGCCGCCAAACACCTGGAACAGCATCGTGCCGTCGATGCGGGCCAGCAAGGGCGGCACGGCGACGAAAAATCCGATGGCGAACACACCAAGCGCCGTGCTCACGATCGCATACAGGCGGTGCGGATGGGGCGAACGCGCAATCGTGCCGTGCGTGACGCTCAGCGCCGCGCCGGTGGACAGCCCGGCCACCAGGTGCAGCACCGCGATGGTGGCCAGGTCCTGCCGCCACGCCACCGTCAGGAAGGACAGTGCCGCTGCAGCGAACCCGACCACCACGACCACGCGGCGCGGGATGCGTTCGAACCGTGACGCCAGCACCGTGCTGGCCACCACCGCCCCCACCAGGAACAGGGTCACCACCCCGCCGGCCTGCTGGGGATCGAACCGGTAGTGGCTCATCAGGATGCCCACCCACAACGGCAGGGCCACCAGGTCCACCATGCCGGCGCAGTGTGCCGCCATCAACGCGAGGCGGCCTCGCAACGAATCGGTCGTGATCATGAGTCTGTCTCCTCGCGGCAGTTGCCGTCAGATGGGCTGGGCCAGTGCCATGAGCGACTCGCGCATGATCCGGCCGTGTTCTTCCCGGTCGCCATTGGCGATCTCGATCTCGCCCAGGCGGAACGAGTTCTCGACCACCATGCGGCAGCGCTCCCAGCGCCTGGACTCGAAGGCCGGGAGCGCGTCGGCCACGTGGGGGTGCTGTGCCAGCACCTGTGCCAGCACGATGGCATCCTCGATGCCGATGCACGCACCCGAGGCCAGGTGCGGGGTGGTGGCATGCACCGTGTCGCCGATCAGCACCACACGCCCTTGCGACCAGGGCCGTGGCATGAGCAGGCCTTCGAGCGGGCGGAAGATGATCTGCGAGTCCGGGCCGATCTGATCGCGGATCCACTGCACCATCGGCGCCGGAAACGGCGCCAGCAGGGCACGCAGCTGGTCGGCAAACGTGGCCGGGTCGACATGCTCGTTCACCGGCCGGTGTTCGGTGAGGAACAGGTACATCTGGTCGCGCGACACCGGGTTCACCCCCGGCTTGACACGCCCCATCCACATCGATGCGGTCTGCACGTCGGCCGGGCGCGGCAGCACCGCGCGCCAGACGGCCTGGCCGGTGTAGCGGGGCTTTGGTGCGTCGGGAAACAACACCTCGCGGGTGCGCGAATACAGGCCGTCGGCACCGATCGCCAGGTCGAAGCGCCCACGCTGGCCGTCGGAGAACTCGACGTCCACACCATCGGCGTCCTGCGTGATGCGGGTGAAGGTGCGCCCGAGATGCACACGGGTGCCGCTGGCACGTGTGGCCTCGGCCAGGATGCGCGCGAGCACCGGGCGCATGATGCCGCCGCTGCCGGGCACGTCCGGCCCGGCCACACGGGGTGTGGGCAGGGTGGCGATCGGCGTGCCGTCGGGCAGGAAGCACTGCAGGCCGTCGACCGCACTGCCCTCGCGCAGGAAGGCGTCGAGGATGCCAAGCTGCCGGAAGGCGCGCAGCGTGGCGCCCCCCAGGCTGATGCCGGCGCCGTAGTTGCGCCAGCCGGGGTCGATCTCGACCAGGTCGACTTCGGCGCCGAGCTTGCGCAGCTCGATGGCGGCAGACATGCCGGAAAAGCCGCCGCCGATGATCAGGATGCGTTGGGCTGCGAGTGTCATGGTTCAACTCCTTGGAGTCTTGGGAATGGCGCGGCGAGGTGAACCTCACCGTCGGGCTGCAGGGCGAGCGCCACCGGCGTCAGGGCCTGGCCCAGGCAGGGGCCGAGCGTGCAGCGGCCGGTATCGAGTTCGAACTGCGCGCCGTGCGCGGCGCAGACGATGCGATCGCCCGCCGCGTTCAGATAGGCATGGCGGCGCCAGGCCATCGGCGTGCCGTGGTGGGGGCAGGCATTGCGCCAGGCCTGCACCGTGCTGCCACGGCGAACGAGGAAGATCGTGTCCCGCCCCGACGACTCGGGGTCGAAACCCCGCGAGCCGCCGTCGGGCAGGTCATCGAGATGGCACAGGCGCATGCTGCTCGCTCCCTCAGGCCCCGGCGGAAGGCGGCGGGCCGGACGGTGCCCACTTCTGGCGGTACTGGAACAGGAAGGCCTGCGACGCGTCGGCGCCCATGGGTGCCTCGCGGGCCACCCACTGCGCATCGTGCAGGTCCATGTCGGCGTCGTACTCGACGTGGCAGCCCAGCGGCGAGTTGAAGTACCAGAACCAGTTGCTGCCGAACAGATGGCGCCCGGGTCCCCAGAAGCTCTCGTAGCCCTTTTCGACAAAACGCGTGCCGGCCACCAGCACCTCGGTCGGCCCGCCCATGTGGAAGGTGAAGTGTTCCACCCCCTTCATGAACGCAGGCGTTTCGATCATGAACAGCGTGTGGTGGTCCTGCGTGCCGGCCGGCCGCAGAAAGGGGCCCACCCCGGTGAAGCGGTCGGTGCACACAAAACCGAGCCGCGCATAGAAAGCTTCGGCACGGGCCACGTCGGGCACGAAGTACACAACGTGCGACAGGCTGCGCGGCAGCGCGGGCAGCTCGGCCGGCAGGCCGAGGGCGTTGGGGCCGCGCTGCGGTGCCGCGCCCGGAGCGTTCACGGTTTCGGCCGCCAGCGTGATGGGCCGGCGCACGCTCACCTGGAAGGCCAGCGCAAACCCCAGGTCGTCGGTGCAGCGCAGCACGCCGTCGCGCCGCGTGACCTCACGGTCACGATGCAGCTCGGCCTCGATCGCGTCCAGCGTGGCTGCATCGGCCACGCCATAGACCGTCTCGCGCAGCATGCTGGCGGTGCCCATGGCCGGCGGCAGCGCGGGATCGTCCTGCGGGCGAATGACCACGGCGGTGCCGTCCAGGGCCTCGAAGCGGCCTTCGCCGACGTCCTTCAGGCCGTAGTCCGTCAGGTAGCGCCGGCAGGCAGCCAGGTCGTCGACGCCAAAAACCAGGGCGTCCGGTCCGATGATGTTCATGAGGGTCCTCCTTGAGTGTTCAGCGTGCGGTGCGGCCGCCGAGCACCTCGGCGACCCAGTCGGCGATGTAGTGGCCGGCGTTGATGCTGTTGTCGAAGCTCGAGTGCTGGACCCCGCCTTCACGCTGCGTGAAGATCTTGAGCTCGCGCCGCGGGCTGTTGACCAGCTGCTCGTAGGTGCGGTGCGCCCACTTGAGCGGGATCTGCGAGTCCTGCTCGCCATGGGTGACCAGGAAGGGCACACGGATGCGCTCGACCACACCATCCAGGTGCACGTTCTCGGCGATGCGCATGAAGTCGTCGATGTCGCGGGCACCCCACACCCAGCACACATGGGCCCAGTAGTGCGGCACGGGCAGGCTGCCTTCGCGCTCGAGCCGGCGCTTTTGCACATCGCGCCAGTCGTGGTTGGCCCCCCAGCACACCCCGGCGGCAAAACGCGGCTCGAAGGCCACCGCCCGCGGGCAGTAGTAGCCGCCCAGCGACACGCCCTCGCAGCCGATGCGCTTCGGGTCGACGTCGTCGCGCGTCTCGAGCCAGTCCACCACGGGGCTGGCCCAGTGTTCGGTATCGTGGCGGGCGGTCAGACCCTGCAGCCGCAGTGCCTCGCCCGTGCCGGGCTGGTCGACGATCAGCGACGACACACCACGACGCGCCAGCCAGGCGGGCAGCCCGACGAGGTATTTCATCTCCTTGGTGGAGTCCAGCCCGTTGAGCTGGACCAGGATCGGCGCACGTTCACCGGGCTTCAGCCCTTCGGCGGGAAAGTACAGCGCCGACAGGTGGGTGCCGGCGTAGGGAATCTCCACGCGCTGCACCGGATCGCCCAGCAGGCGCGAGCCCTCGAGGAACAGTTCGAGCGAGCGGCGGTAGATGGGCATCCGCCCGGGGGCGTTGTGGGCCTGCAGCCGCTCGGCGGTGGACAGGTAGGCGCCGGCTCGCCGGAGCTTTTCACCGGCCGACAGCCATCGGCCGCGGCCGCGATCCTCCTCGGCCAGGTCGCACAGCTTGTCGGCCATGTGCACCCAGGTTTCGCGAAAAGCCTGGGTGCCGGCGGCGTCGGGTGCCTTGGCCGCCTCCTGCAGCGGGGCGCACATCTCCTCGATCTCGCCGATGCGCGCACCCATCTCGATGGCCAGGTCGACCGACAGGTTCCAGACGTAGTTGGTGGGAAAGTACTTGAACATGGGCTTGTCCTTGAATCACTTGCGCACGGCACGCGGGCCGATGCCCAGCGTGCCGAAGAACATGGCGGTGGCGTCGTCGGAGAAGTCCGGCACGAAGCGGAAGGCCACGATGCGTCCGTCACGCACCCGCACGATGTCGCGGCCCACGATGCGCTGCGCACCGGTCTTTTCGTACAGCGGGCTGCGCACCTCGAGCTCGGCGGTGAGGGTGTCGGCCTCGACCGTGCGGCGGCGCTCGGTCATGCGGGCCTGGGGCTTGAGCACCGTGGTCTCGATGTAGTGCGCCAGGCAGCTCGGGTTGTCCATCTGCGCCGTGCAGCCGACAAAGTCCGAGCGTTCGACGTCCGGGCTGATCAGCGCACGCACGGCGTTCATGTCGCGGGCATGGACGGCGGCGACGTAGCGGTCGAACACCTCGCCCGCAGACGGGGGTGGTGGTGATGAGGTGCTCGCGCAGGCCACGCACAAGGCCGCGAGTGCGGGGGTGAAGCTTCTTGGGTTCATGGTGAGTCCCGTGTGATGTTGTCGTGCATGTCGGAGATCGAACGCAAAAGCGGCATGGGCCTGGCGAGGGGCCTCACGCACGCTGCGGCCGGGCCGCCAGCCCTTGCGACGCCGCAGTGGCTTGTGAGCG
>CBFGPV010000098.1:0-15882 GCA_965650765.1 uncultured Burkholderiales bacterium | reverse complement strand
TTCGAGGACATCGCCCGTGTGCAGGCCCTGGGCGCCGCCGCGGTGCAGCTCGGCACCCCGTTTGCCGTCACCGAAGAGGGCGACGCCCATCCCGAGTTCAAGCGGGTGCTGGCGCAGGCGCGTGACGAGGACATGGTCGAGTTCACCAGCGTGGCCGGCCTGCCGGCACGCGCGGTGGGCACGCCCTGGCTGCGCAGCTACCTGCGCATCGAAGACAAGCTGCAGGCCGTGGCCCACGTCAAGGCGCGCTGCACCAAGGCCTTCGACTGCCTGGCCCAGTGCGGCCTGCGCGATGGCCTGGCCGGCTGGGGCCAGTTCTGCATCGACAACCAGCTCGCCGCGGCATTGCGCGGCGACGTGAAAAAGGGCCTGTTCTTCCGCGGTGCGGGTGCGCTGCCCTTTGGCGAGCAGATCCGCAGCGTGCGTGAGCTGATCGAGCGCATGCTGACGCCCGGCACGGCGTCGGCATTGGCATCGTCGTCGGTGCCGGAGGCGGTGTGAAGACCTTCCCGCTGCGGGTGGCTCCCCACGCCGGCTACACGCCGGGCGTACACGGCGGCGGCTGGCAGGTGGCACAGCTGTGGGCCTCGCCGCACCGGCTGGGCTTCATGGCCGGGTCGGTGATGCTGGTCGTGTCTGCGCTGTGGTGGTGGATGGTGCAGACCCTGAGGCTCTGGCCGGTGGTGAGCCTGCCCTGGGCGCATTCACCCAGCCTCGCGCATGCGGTGCTGATGACGTTTTCATTCATGCCGCTGTTCTTCACCGGCTTCCTGTTCACCGCCGGGCCCAAGTGGCTGGGCCTGCCGCCGGTGCGCGCCCGCCGACTGCTGCCCTGCCTGCTGCCCATGCTGGCAGGCTGGGGTGTCTACCTGATCGGTGTGCATTCGCTGGCGCCACTGGCCGGCCTGGGCCTGGCGGCCGTCGCCTGGGGCTGGACGGCTTTCACCTGGCGCTTCTGGCGCCTGGTGCGCGCCAGCGATCTGCCCGACAGGCTGCATGCCCAGGTGGTGGCCGTGGCCAGCACCGCCGGCGCAGCGGCCCTGTGGCTGGCGGCCGTGGGCCATGCCATCGAGCACGAGGCCGCCGTGCGGCTGGCCCTGGCCATCGGCCTGTGGTGCTTTGTCGCGCCCGTCTATGCCGCGGTGCTGCACCGCATGATCCCGTTTTTCACTGCCAGCGCCATGCCCGGCCTGGACGCGTGGCGTCCGATGTGGCTGATGTGGACCTGGGTGGCCTGCCTGGTGCTGCAGGTGCCGCTGGGCTGGCCGGGCCTGCCGCCCGTCTTCAAGACCCTGGTCGACGGCTTTGCCGCCGTGCTGCTGCTGTGGCTGGCGGTGCGCTGGGGCCTGGTGCAAAGCCTGAAGGTGAGGCTGCTGGCGATGCTGCACATCGGCTTTGCCTGGCTGGGCGTGGGCTTTGCGCTGCAGGCCGCCGGCTGGGTGCTCGCCGGCCTGCATGCCATCACCATGGGTTTCCTCGGCTCCACGCTGCTGGCCATGGTGACCCGTGTGTCATGCGGCCACGGCGGCCGCACCCTGGCCGCCGACAACTTCGCCTGGGCCGCCTTCCTGGGCCTGCAGGCCGCCGTGGTGCTGCGCATCACCGGCGCGCTGCTCGAAACCACCCCCTGGCCCATCTGGCTGGCCGCCACCCTGTGGATGGCCGTGATGCTCGCCTGGGGTGTGCGCCACATGGGCTGGTACGGCCGGCCCAGGGCGGACGGTCGGCCGGGCTGAGGGGGCTGGGTGTCGTCGGCTGCGGTTGCGCTGACGGCGAGTTCGGGCACATCGGGGCGCGTTACGACCTGCCACACCTGACCTTCGGATGAGGGGTGGTTCGGCGGGCGCAACGCGTGAAGAATCCGCGACTGCAGAGCAGGCGAACCGGTGCGTCGCCTGCCGTAAACCCGTGCTGCTCCCGCCCGGACCTGGCGCGAGCGCGTTCACATCCAGCGGCTTGGAGCGTCATGAAACTCGACAAGGATCGCGCGCTTTCGGATTTTGATGCCTTCCTCTTCGAGATGGATGACCGGATCGAGGCCCTTGAGGAGCGGGCTGCCATCGCGGGTGTCCAGTTGTCGATGGATCCGTCGGGCATCCAGCAACTGGAGCACGCATTCGATGCCCTCAGCAGAGACGTCGATGCCGACGGCCGAACGGACCTTGCGATCACTTGCGCACGATACCTCGGTGAAATCGTCCGACTCACCTACGGCGGCAGATGGCATCTGCCGCTCGACAACGAGAAAGATGTGCATTTCAACATGCCCGTCATTGCCGGAATCTCCCCCATCGCTGACTACTACTTTTCGCCTCTTCATCTGATGCGCGCATACGCCCTGCGCGGCACGAGAGCAATGCTTGCGGTCGCGGTGGAGGCATACGTGAATCCGAAGCCGCTCGATTTCAGTGATCTGGTCGAGGACGATCCCGCCTGAGCTGCGCTCTATTGAGCCTGCAGGGCCTCGCACTGGCACCGCTTCGGGACGGAAGGGGCGCGCGGTTGCCCCTGAGGAGGTCCTGAATCCTATTGCGCGTCGTGCCGCTGGGCGGATGGTGGATCAGGAGTTTGCAGGCCACTGCAGGCTGTTCGGCTTCCGCAGGCGCATTGAAGTTGGCGGTCCTGCGGTCCCGCATGGAGCTGGCGTCGGGAGGCGTGGGCAGCCCAGCTCTTCGCGGCGCGTCGTCCATGTGGCTGCCTCAATCTCTGAGTGACATCGCGCGCAGCAGCGCGTCGATCTGCCCGAAAGCGTCCTGTTGCCACTGTTCGGGCGTGCGATTACCCAGCGCCTGCGTGTCTTCGACGAAACGCCTCACGCAGGTGGGGCCGTGCCCCTCGAAGGTGTCGAACTTGGTGGCGATATGCCGGAAACCGCGCTCTCCGCTTGCATGTTCCAGCAGTGGGCGACAGTGCAGCGCCAGCGCCTCGATGCCACCGGGGTAGTTCCGCACGCAGTAGTAGATGTCGTAGGCGTCCTTCTGCTTGTAGCGGCCCACCAGAGCATGGCCCTTCATCGCCAGAAGTGCGGGGATGGAGCACACCGCGATCTCCACGCGGTTCGTCCCTGCTTCGGGCATCGGTCCCGCCATTGCCACCGTTTGCTGGAACCGCATCGCCAGATCGGCGCCGTCAGCCCGTTGCACGGCAAAGTCATTGATCAAGGGAGGATGGTTCCTGACGATCTGCGCGTTGCGCGGCATCAGGAAGTCGACCAGGACGTCGATCGCTTCTCCGCCGTCGCGGGCGGGGACTCGCCGTACCAGCTGGAAGCGCCGCAGCCCCTCGCGCTGGGCGTACCCATGGCCTTGAAGTGCGCCGATCAAGGTGGCGTACTCGCCGTCGCCGAGTGCTTCCGCATCCAGCCCGAGGTCCACGTCAAGGGTGCCGACGTGTGGCATCTCATCGCTGGACAGCAGCAGCCACGGAACCGCACCGCCAATGATGGCGAACTTGCCTTTGAAGCTGCCGAGAATCTGGCCGATTTCGATCAGCACCGACCTCACGGCCGTGGTCGTGCGGTCATCGTATTCGGCGGCTGACTGTGGCTCCTGGGGGGGTGTCAACCGGGCCATGAGAGTCTTTCGCGACGCAGGTGGTCGGCGGCTTCGGCACCGCGTTCTCCGGTGATGGAGAGATCGAGGTAGGTCTGGATCGGACTCGTGCAGATGGCGCCCGGTGCGGGTTCAACGGTGTCGGCGAGCAGTCCCAAGTCCTTCGGCACGGTGACGACCACGTTCTCGCCCTTCGAGACGGGCGCAAGCTTCAATGCGCTCTGGAGTCTGCGCAGACCTTGCTCGTCAGCGAAAAAATGGTGGGTGCCCGTGCGCCCGTACGGAGACAGCCACTGCGCGGCCGAGAACGATGCGAAGGCCGCACGCCCGGGGGCGTCCTGAGCGCGCAGTGCGCTGCGCGCCGCATCATCAAATGCGCTGCCGTGCAGGGGTGTGTAGAACCGAAGCCGCTCACCAGGTGGTGCTGCATAGCTGTCCCGCCATGCGTCGAGCAGTGCGTCGGGATCGCAGAGAACGAGGCCGTCGTCCGAGACGCGCGCCCATTCCCGATCGATCAATCCGGTGCGCACATTGCTGACGTGCCCCAGGCTGACCCCGGAGATTTCCGACAGCTCGGTGACCCGCCACGCACGGCCAGGCTCGCGCAGCATGGCACGCAGGACCTGAGCCGACTTCGGCCTGAAGAGCGACTTGAGTTCACGTTGTTCGGCCTGAGGCTTGTCGGCCACTTGTCGCTCGATGAACACGCCGCCAAAGACGATCCGCGCGTTCCCCTGCAAGTCGAGATAGCCAACGCCCTGCTCCTCGCACATGCGCCTCACGGAAGGCGAGAGGTAGGGTGCGATGACGACGGGGGTTGCCTTGAGGGCTCGCTGTGCAATGTAGTGCCGCAGCTCCAGCAGCGCGGAGCGGGCGTGCCGTGGTTGCCCGTTCGCCGAGTACCCGCAGACGAGGAGATGCTGCCGCCCATGCACGAGCAGCGAGGCGACCCAGTCCGGCGACCATTCGCTGGACACCGCTTCAGCCTCGATGGCTTCGACCTGAAGGATCGGGACCGTCTCAAGCAACCCGCGTAATGCCTCAACCGCATGAGTCTCTGCATGTTTCATTGAATATGCCTGTTTCAGCGTCTGATGAAACTACCACACTATCGAAACCTCCCAGAAGAACTTCACGGTTGGTAACGTCTTCAGCATGCGTTGAAAACATCGTAAAAACTGAAATTCTTCGCGCCGCGACTCCATCCTTCTTCGTGCTGCCCCGGGCGGGGGCGTGACGCAGGGCGACAGGCACTTGCACGACGCGATGCCTTCGGCGCCCCTCTGTACGGCCCGGGCACGCAATGTCAAACACCTCGGCCCACACGGCCGGTTGAACCCCGCGTTTACCCTGACGTGGCACGATTTGCAAGCATCTCGGCCGGTCTCGCAAGTGACGGGCGGTAGTCGCATGCGTACATTCAGCCCTGTCCCCATCGGGTCGATGCACTGATTTCCCTTTGGTGACAGTGGTTTCCGGTGCGTGCTGCCACACTTCTGAACGGGTGTGACGTCCACAGCCACTGGCACCAGTTGCCATCCGGCTGGCACGTGGTGCATCCATGTTGTGACACTCTACCGAGGCTGAAGACCATGTCCGCTGTCCTGAGCCCCCATCTGCTGACCCGCCCGGCCTGGGCGCCGGGCACCCCGCGTGTGGTGCCGAACGGGCACCCGTCGCTGCGTCCGGAAGACAACGCGGTGATGCATGCCGGGCAGTGGCTGGCCAGCCTGTCCGAGCCGCTGCGCCGCTCGATCATGGCGCGCGCGCGGGTTCACCATGCGCAGGCGGGTGACATGCTGGGTCATCGCGGCGATTCGGGCGACGACTGGTTCGGGGTGGTGCGTGGCGCCATCCGCCTGGGCACGCCGCTGCGCGATGGCCGGCCGTACACGCTGGCGTTTGTCGAGCCGGGCCAGTGGTTCGGTGACATCGCCTTGATCGACGGGCTGCCGCAGGGGCTGGATGTGACGGCGCATGTGCGCAGCGTGCTGCTGCGGGTGTCGCGCCAGGACCTGGGCGTGCTGATCGAGCAGCATCCCGAGTTGCGTGATGCCTTCATGCGCCTGAACTGCCAGCGGCTGCGGCACATGTTCCGGCTGCTCGAAGAGCTGCATTCGCTGCCGCTGCGCCAGCGGCTGGGGCGCCAGTTGCTGCGGCTGGCGCGGCAGTTCGGCCGGCCGGTGTCAGCGGGCCTGTGGATCGACCTGAGGTTGTCGCAAAGCGACCTGGCCGCCATGGTGGCCAGCAGCCGCCAGCGGGTGAATGCCGAGCTGCGCCGCATGCAGGACGAAGCCGTGCTGTCGCTGGCCGAAACGCGCATCACGATCTGCTCCGAGCAGGGCCTGCGCGAGGTCGCCTACGACCCGCACGAGCTGGCCTCGCGCCGATGGTGAACTCGGGCGGGCCGGCGCATGGATTGCTGAGGCGATGGACCTCAACCTGACCCCGACGATCTCGTCGGCCTACCTGGCTGCGTTGCTGGACGCTGCCGAGGTGCCGCAGGCTCAGGCCCGGGAGCTGATGGCCGAGGTGGGCATCCCGCCGGGCCTGCTCGACCAGCCGGCCGCGCGCATCACCGAGCGGCAACTCGCCAGCCTCTACCGTCTGATGGCCGTGCGGCTGGACGATGAGATGCCGCGCTTCTTCTCGCGGCCGCTGCGCCCGGGGGCGCTGAAGTTCACCTGCCTGAGCCTGCTGGGGGCCCCCGACCTGCGGGTGGCCCTGCACCGCTGGAAAAACGTGCACCGGCTGCTGCAGGACGACTTTGTCATGGAGGTGCAGCCGACCGGGCCCACCCTGAGCCGCATCGCCCTGGTGCTGCCCGCCGACCGGCCGTTCGTGGCCAAGCCCATGGGCATCGAGCTGATGCTCAAGCTGCTCTACGGGGTGTGTTCATGGCTCACGGCCAGCCGCCTGGCGCTGGTGCGTGTGGACTTTGCTTTCGCGCGGCCGGCCTTTGCCACCGAAGACCACGGCCTGTATCCCGGGCCGGTGCTGTTCGGGCAGCCGGTGTCGGCCCTGCATGTCGAAACCGCCAGCCTGCACCTGCCGATCCGACGCCAGGCACGCGACCTGCCGGAGTTCCTGCGGCGGGCGCCCGAGGGCTGGATGTTCCCGTCGTTCAAGGACGAAACCCTGGCCCAGCGCCTGCGCACCCTGCTGGCCTCGCGCCTGCCGGAGGCGACCCACGCCGAGACCGCGGCGCAGCAGCTGAACATGTCGCTGCGCACGCTGCATCGGCGCCTGGCCGACGAAGGCACGAGCTACCAGTCGATCAAGGACGAGCTGCGCCGCGACATCGCCATCCAGAAGCTCAGCCGCAGCCGCGAGCCGCTTGCGGCCATCAGTGCCGACCTCGGATTCGACAGCACGGCGTCCTTCCACCGCGCGTTTCGCGGCTGGACCGGTGACACGCCCGGCGCCTACCGGGACGCCCGCACCGCGGGCTGAACGCCCTGCGGCGCGTTCAGTGCCGCGTCAGCTCCACGCCGGTGTTGACGACCCGCATGGTGCCGTCAGACCCCATCTCGACCAGTTCACCACTGACCAGCCGGTATTCGGCCAGGCCGGTGGGCTCCCAGTGCTCCTGGCCGTCCATCAGCGTGAGGTTGCGGGCCATGTGTTCATAGCCCAGCACCTTGTAGGCCGACCCATCGCTGCCTCGGGTCATGAAGGACTCCAGCAGATGCAGTTTGCGATCCATGTGTGCCTCCTGAAGTGCCGGCACCGCCGCTGCGGCGCCTGAGGTCATTGTGCGAGCCTGCGGGCCGGGTGCAAGCCCATGACGGCGTCAGGGCAGGAGCCAACACGCCGGGTGTTGATGCGACACAAATCCACGCTGCGAGGGACTGCCTAGAGTCTGCACACCCTGACCAGCCCCCGTGCGGCGCCATGACTTCTCCTCCTGCAAAACCTCAACTGGTGTGCCCGGCCGGCTCGCTGCGCGCGCTGGTGCTGGCGGTCGACGCTGGCGCCGACGCCGTGTACATGGGCCTGAAGGACGCCACGAATGCGCGCAACTTCGCCGGCCTGAACTTCGACCTGGCCCAGGCCCGCGAGGGCATTGCCCATGCACGGCGCCGCGGCGCGCAGGTGTTGATGGCGCTCAACACCTTTGCCGATGCGCGGGAGCCGCAACGCTGGTGGCGTGCGGTGGACACCGCGGCCGAACTCGGTGCCGATGCGCTGATCTGCGCCGACACCGCGGTGATGGCCCATGCGCACGCGCACCATCCGCAGTTGCGGCTGCACCTGTCGGTCCAGGCCTCGGCCACCACCTACGACGCGATCGAGTTCTACCGCGAGCGCTATGGCATCCAGCGCGCGGTGCTGCCGCGCGTGCTGACGCTGTCGCAGGTGGCTCACGTGGCCCGCCACACCCGGGCCGAAGTCGAAGTGTTCGGTTTTGGCAGCCTGTGCGTGATGGTCGAAGGGCGTTGTGCGCTGTCGTCGTTTGCAACCGGACAGTCGCCCAACACAGCCGGTGTGTGCTCGCCACCATCGGCCGTGCGTTGGGAAGAGGCCGCCGGCGGCGTCAAGGCCCGGCTCAATGACATCCTGATCGACAGCTATGCGCCGCACGAGCCGCGCGGGTATCCCACCTTGTGCAAGGGCCGCTTCGATGTCGACGGCGTGCGCGACTACGCCCTGGAAGAGCCGACCAGCCTGAACACGCTGGCGGTGCTGCCGCAGCTGATGGAGATCGGTGTGGCGGCCATCAAGATCGAAGGGCGGCAGCGCAGCCCGGCCTATGTTGAACAGGTCACCCGCGTGTGGCGCGAAGCGATCGACCAGTGTGCGCAGCGCCCGGCCCGCTTTGCCGTGCAGCCGTCATGGCAGGCCACGCTGGGGCGCTGGGCCGAAGGGCAGCAGCACACGCTGGGGGCCTACAACCGGCCGTGGCAGTGAGGCCCACCCCCTACGGCCTGCGGCCGCCCCCTGCGAGGGGGCACCGCTGGTGGGCAGGCGGAGCCTGCCCACGGCGGTCGCTGGATGGGCGCGGCGCGTGGAGGTGGCGTGTGTTCGTGTTGGGTGGGCCGCATGGTGCGATGTGATCGCGCAAGCGCATCTGGAGGACGTGATGAATTCTTGCCGCATGGGGCTGACGGTGGGGCCGGTGTTGTACTACTGGCCGCGATCTGCGTTGATGGACTTTTACGCACTGGTTGCGGAGTCGGCCGCCGACACCGTGGTGCTGGGGGAGGTGGTGTGTTCGCGCCGCCACCTGATGAAGACCGACGACTGGCTGGCGCTGGCGCGTGACTTGCGAAGTGCCGGCAAGGACGTGGTGCTGGCCACCCAGGCGCTGGTGGAAAGCGAGGCGGATCTGCGCACGCTGCGCCGCCTGGCCGCGCAGGATGAGTTCCTGGTCGAGGCCGGTGATGCCTCGGCCTTGCGTGCGCTTGCCGGGCGGCCGTTCGTGCTGGGCCCGCATGTCAACGTCTACAGCCGACCCGCGCTGCAGGAGCATGCGGCCTGGGGCGCCGTGCGCTGGGTCGTGCCGGTCGAGCTGGGGCTGGAGGCGGTGGGCCTGATCAACCCGCCGCAGGATCCGGTGCGCAGTGCCGCGCCGGGCGAGCCCGTGATCGCCACCGAGGTGTTCGCCTTTGGCCGGATGCCGCTGGCGTTTTCGGCCCGCTGCTTCACTGCGCGCCATCACCATCTGCCCAAGGACGAATGCGGCTTCCGCTGCCTGGACGACCCGGACGGGCTGTTGCTGAGCACCACGGAAGGAGCCCCCTTCCTGACGCTCAACGGCATCCAGACGCAGTCGGCCGCGCAGCAGTGCCTGATCGCCGATGCCGCCGCTGTGCGTGCCGCAGGGGTGTCGCGGCTGCGGCTTTCGCCGTGCGCACACCGCTTCGATCAGGTCATCGCCTGGTTCGACCGGGTCTACAACCACGCCGGCCGGGCCGACGAAGCCTGGGTGGCGCTGGATGGCCTGTCGCTGCCTGGCGGGCTGGTCAATGGTTTTGCGCATCGCCGCCCCGGTGTCGACTGGACTCAGCCATGACGCCACCCGCGACGCCGATGTCCGGCCCATGGCCCTTGCCTGTGCGCCTGCGTGAGTTCGTGGCTCGCCTGCCGGTGCGCCCGCCGTCCACCGTGGCGGCCGTGCTGCTCGATCGCCTGTTGCGCCCCCGCCTGGACGATGAAGCGCGACGCCTGCTGGCCGATCGGGTGGTCGAGGTACAGGTGACCGACCTGGGGCTGCGTTGCCGCCTGGTGCTGGGGCCGGGGGGCTTTCACGCCGCCGCGGCGCGGCAACCGACCGCGTTGCGCATTGCCTGCGATGCGCACAACTACCTGCGCCTGCTGCGTGGCGAGGAAGATGCCGACCGCCTGTTCTTCGAGCGTTCGCTGGTCATGGAAGGCGACACCGAATACGGCCTGGTGCTGAAGAACACACTCGATGCGATCGGCCCGCTGCTGCGGTGGCCGCCCCGCGCCTGAGCTTGCCGCCGTGCCTTGGCCACGGCGGCAAGCATGCACTGGCATGAGGGTCATTCGCGTCGGCGCACCATCACCCTGAACAGGACCGGGCCTGTGACCCAGGTCAACGATCGAACCGCCAGGCGGGCGTACCGTGCTGGCCAACCCAGGAGGCTCCTGCATGACCCCATCGACCCCCGTGGCTGCGACCACCACCACGGCCTTGCCCCGACCAGAAACGCTGGCCCCCCAGCCCATCAGCGCCGAGGTGCTGCTCGAGAAGTACGCCAAGGGCGACGAACAGACGGCCGACGACGTGCGCCAGCGGGTGGCCCGCGCCCTGGCGGCCGTCGAGGCGCCCGAGCGTCGCGCCGAGTGGGAGCAGCGCTTTCTCGATGCACAGCGCCGCGGGTTCATCCCGGCCGGGCGCATCCTGTCGGCGGCCGGCACCGAGTTGAGCGCCACGCTGATCAACTGTTTCGTGCAGCCGGTGGGCGACTCGATCTCGCATGTCGACGACGGCCACCCCGGCATCTACACCGCGCTCACCGAAGCCGCGGAAACCATGCGTCGTGGCGGTGGTGTGGGGTATGACTTCTCGCGCATCCGCCCGCGCGGCGCCTGGGTGGGCAGCACGCAGTCAAATGCTTCGGGGCCGGTCAGCTACATGCGTGTGTTCGACCGTTCCTGCGAGACGGTGGAGTCGGCCGGCAGCCGCCGCGGTGCCCAGATGGGCGTGCTGCGCTGCGACCATCCCGACATCGAGGAATTCATCCACGCCAAGGACCAGGGCGACCTGCGCAACTTCAATGTGTCGGTGGGCGTGACCGACACCTTCATGAACGCGCTGGCGCAAGACGGCGAGGTCGAACTGGTGCACCGCGCCGAGCCAGGGCCGGCACAAAAGGCCGCGGGGGCCCATCAGCGCGCCGATGGCCTGTGGGTCTATCGCCGGCTGCCCGCCGCCGAGCTATGGGACCAGATCATGCGCTCGACCTACGACCATGCCGAACCGGGCGTGCTGTTCATCGATCGCATCAACCTCGACAACAACCTCGGCTACTGCGAGACCATCGCCAGCACCAACCCCTGTGCCGAACAGCCGCTGCCGCCCTATGGCTGCTGCTGCCTGGGTTCGATCGACCTGACGAAGTTCGTGCGCGAGCCCTTTGCGCCCGAGGCGCGTTTTGACGAGGCCGCGTTCGCCGAGCTGGCCCGCGTGGCCGTGCGCATGCTCGACAATGTGCTCGACGTCACCTACTGGCCTCTGCCCCAGCAGCAGGAAGAGGCGCGCAACAAGCGTCGCGTGGGCCTGGGTTTCACCGGCCTGGGCGATGCCCTGGTGATGCTGGGCCAGCGCTATGACGGTGCCCAGGCGCGTGCCACCGCACGCCGCATCGCCGAGGTGATGCGCGATGCGGCCTACGAGGCCTCGGTTGCGCTGGCGCAGGATCGCGGGGCGTTCCCGCTGTTCAATGCCGACCTGTTCCTGAGCCGGGGGGCGTTTGCGTCACGGCTGCCACAGGCGCTGAAGGAGCGCATCCGCAGCCACGGCCTGCGCAACTCGCACCTGCTGTCGATCGCGCCCACCGGCACCATCAGCCTGGCCTTTGCCGACAACGCCAGCAACGGCATCGAGCCGGCCTTCAGCTGGACCTACACCCGCAAGAAGCGCATGCCCGACGGCACCTTCAAGGAGTACGCCGTCGAAGACCATGCCTGGCGGCTGTACCGCCACCTGCACGGCGAGACCGCGCCGCTGCCGCCGGCCTTCGTCACCGCGCTCGAGATGAGCGCGGCCGCCCACCAGGAGATGGTGGCTGCCGTGGCGCCGATGATCGACACCGCGATCTCCAAGACGGTGAACGTGCCGGCCGACTACCCCTATGCCGACTTCCAGGGCCTGTATCTGAGTGCATGGAAGTCCGGCCTGAAGGGCCTGGCCACCTACCGGCCCAATGCCGTGCTCGGCTCGGTGCTCAGCGTGGCGCCGGCCCAGCCCCAGGCCCTGGTGACCGACGACGCCAACCGCCGCCTCGCGCTCGACCGGCTGCCCGCACCGGTGCTGGCCTCGCTGCGCTGGCCGGGGCGGCCCGAGTTTCCGGCCGGCAACCCGGCCTGGAGCTACATGATCCGCCACCCCTTCGGCGACTTTGCGCTGTTTGTCGGTGAACATGTCAACGACAGCGCCGGGGACGGCACCACCACCACCACGCCCCGCCACCTGCCGTTCGAGGTCTGGGTCAACGGGGCCGAGCAGCCGCGCGGCCTGGGTGCGCTGGCCAAGACACTGTCGATGGACCTGCGCACCAACGACACGGCCTGGCTGCAGCTCAAGCTCGATGCACTGGCCACCGTGGCCGAGGAACGTTCCTTCGACATGCCCTTCCCGCCGCACGGCGAACCGCGTCGCTTCCCGGGGGTCGTGGCGGCCACGGCCGCGGTGATCCGCTGGCGCTGCGAGCAGCTCGGCCTGTGGCAGCAGGGCAGCGCGCCTCAGGCCACTCCGGTGCTCGACGCGATGTTCAGCCGCGACGAGCCGCGCACCGGCACCTCCGGCACGCTGGCCTGGGCCGTGGACATCGACAACCCGGCCAGCGGCGAAGCCTTCACGCTGACGCTGAAGGAGGTCAGCCTGCCCGGCCCGGACGGCCTGCCCACCACGCGGCCGTGCGCGATGGGCCTGTCGGGCAACTACCCCCGCGCGCTCGATGGCCTGGCCCGCCTGCTGTCGCTGGACATGCGGGTGATCGACCCGGCCTGGATCGGCATGAAGCTGCGCAAGCTGCTGAACTATGCCGAGCCCCTGGGCCACTTCATGGCCTTTGTTCCCGGCCTGCCGCATGGCGAGCGGCGCCAGCAGACCTGGCCGTCGACCGTGGCCTACATGGCCCGGCTGATCATCCACCGTTACGCGATGCTCGGTGTGCTCGACGAACACGGCATGCCGGTGCGCGAGATGGGCATCCTGCAGGCGCCGCGCAGCACCCCCGGCACGCCCGAAGCCTCGACCCCGATGGCCGGCAGCACCTGCCCCGAATGCGGCAATGCCACCGTGATCCACAAGGACGGATGCGATTTCTGCACCGCCTGCGGGTATGTGGGGGTGTGTGGTTGAGGCGCCGCAGCCACCGGCCGGCAGCAGCGCCCAGGGCACACGACTGGGGCCTCACCGCAGCACACCGGCCTGCTGCAGGGCCTGCCGGGCCTGATCGACGCGTTCGCTGATCACCTCGTTGCCCGTGCCGATGCGCAACGAGGCGAAGGGCGTGAGCTGCGCGTCGGCGGTCGATCGCGTCCAGCCGACGAACCAGCCGACCAGGCCCGAGTCGGCGCTTTCACCCAGCCAGCCCAGGCCGGTCTTCGCGTGCACCACGGCCTCGGGCCGCTGTTCGTGGACGAAGATCCCGTGGGCCAGTTCGAAGGTGCGCTGCGAGAGTGCGAGGTGCCGGTGCGCGACCCGGTGCAGGAACTGCCACTGCTCGACGGGCGAGATCTGCACCGCCCGAGGCCCGGCGTTCCAGAAGTTGTCGAGGCCGGCGGCCATGCTGCGGTCGCCGTAGTCGAAAGATGCCAGGAATGACGCGACGGTGGACTCGCCCATGCGCAGGGCCAGCCGACGATAGAACCACACGGCCGACGACTGGAAGGCAGTGCGCAGGCTGTGCGGGCGACCCCAGTTGCGTCGCATGGCCTCGCTCCACCAGTCGCGCGGCTGGTAGGTCTGCGGGTCCAGGTCGACCAGCGCGTCGGGGTCGCGCACGACGCCGGATTCCAGCGCCATCAGAGTCAGCGGTATCTTGAACGTCGAGCAGGCGGCCTGCCGGTGCCGGGCATCGGTGGCCGACCCGAGCACGACGTGGGGGCGATCCGGCCCCAGCACGACCGACCGCACGGGCGCCGGGGTTGCACCGTGTGTGGGCGCGGGCAGGATCGGGCCCAGGAGGGCCATCGCGGCCGAGCCCGAGCTGGCAGCGACAAAGTGGCGACGTTTCATGGGAAAGACGCTCCGGAAGTTGATGCAGGAGCGCAAGCATCCTGCCCGGCGCACTCGTCGGCAAACCGATGTGATGTAACCGACATAACATTCATCACCGTCATTTCAGCGACTCCGCCATGCAGGTTCGAATCGATCGTCCGTTTGCCATCGACGGCAAGCCCTGTGCGCGGCTGGTGGTCTGGCTGCTGGCGGCGGTCGTGCACCGACGCAGGCTGGGCGGGGCCGCACCGCCGGTGGTGCAGGCATCCGAGCTGCGCGCCCAGATCAGCCGTCCCGGCGGCCTGGCCATGGCACTGAGCCGGGCGTTTGCGGTGCTCGCGCACCATGGCATCGAACTGGGCTGGGGCCAGCGCACCGACCTCCCGGTCGCGTCGCTGCCGCTGCGTGGCCGGGTGCACGGGCCGTTCTGGATTCCTGCCGATGAGGCCGATCGACTGCACTTTGTCACCCAGCGCGGTCCCGCCCGTGCGGACGATCTGGCGCGCTTCCTGGGCTGGCCCGAAGGGCAGGGCGGGGCGACGCTGGCAGGCCCGGCCTGCGAGCCACTGGACCTGCCCGCCTGGTACGGCCTGATTGATGCGCGCCAGGCGGTCGAGGAAGGGCGCTACGACCCTGCCACCGCGGATGCGCCGGCCGCTGCGATGCGGGCCGAGCCGGGCCCGGTGCTGCTCGAGATCGGCCTGGGAGCGCGGGGCAGCCTGGCACGGCAATGGGCGCTGTTCATGTCGGCGCAGCAGGCGCGGCGTCACAACGAGGTCGCACGGGCGCGCCGCCTGCTGGAGGCGGCGCTGGCCGTGCCGGCGCCAGGGGGCGGGCATCGTGAGCAGGCCGTGGTGATGCTGTGCGAGCTGGGCTTGCTGTGGTGCGACTACCAGACGCGCGATTTCGACACCGTCGCTGCAGGCTTGTCCCGCTTTGAACAGCACTGGGGGCGCGGCGTCACGGCGCCGCATGCGGTGGCCTGGCACAACCCGCGGGTGGACTGCGAGTTCCACAACCTGCGTGCGCTGTGGCTGCGCGCCACGCTCGACGCTGCGCCTTCGGCTCAGCGCGCGCCGATGGCCGAGCAGATCCTCGCGGACCTGCACCGCGCACTGGTCTGTGCCCTGGAGGCCGACGCCTTCACGCTGCTCGAGAGTGTCGCGGCCAACCTTGGCTACACGCTGTGGCTGCTGGAGCCCCTGCTGCCGGCAGCGCTGGCGCATTCAGGCAACCGGCTGGAAGCCATCCGCTGGATCCTGCTCAGCGAATGGTTGTGCCAGCGTCACGGCCTGGCCGGCGGGTCGGCCTGGAATCTGATCAGCGTGTGCCGCGTGGCGCGCGGGGCCGGCCGGTCACCGGCGCGCGCCCAACGCCCGGCCCACGACAGCGTGGCGCGGCTGAGCCTGGGCCAGGTCCGCGAGGCGGCCGGCCACACGGCGGTGCTGCTGGGCGCCCCGCGCCAGGTCCGGCGCTGGAGCGACGTGACGGCGTCGCTGGCCGAGACGGCCGCTGCACCGCTCAGCCCGCTGCCCGCGCTGCAGCGCTGCGCGGCCTGGGTCGAACATGCCTGGTGCCTGGCCGACGAATCGCGCTTCGCCCAGGCCGAACCCTGGCTGGCGCGCATCGAGGCGGCATTGCCTCAGCTGGTCCGCAAGGACCGCAGCTTCTTCACGACCGAGCTGCGTGCGCTGCGGCGACTCAGAAGGTGTGAATGAATCCGGCGTGGCAGAGCAGGCCACCCGGGCGTGCCGGGTCAAGGCGCAAAGCACAGCCGTAGCTCGGGCTACGGCGCGCATTTGCAACGCCGAGCCGGTGCGCTCGGGGGGATTGAGCGGGCATGGCGGGTTCGTTCACACCTTCTCACCCCCTGACCCGCCCGAACCGGTGATTCGCCTCGCGGCGGAACTCGCTGGG
>CBFGPV010000097.1:0-15948 GCA_965650765.1 uncultured Burkholderiales bacterium | reverse complement strand
GGTCGATGGCCGGGGCCGAGCCCACGGTGCCCTGCAGCTCGACGATGTTGACCTCACCCTTCTGGTCCTTCATCTTCTCGACCAGCCAGCGGCCGGCCTTGCGGCCTTCCTCGACGAAGTCCGAGCCCATGAAGCTCACCCACAGGCTGTCGTCCTTCACGTCCACCGCACGGTCGGTCAGGATCACCGGGATCTTCGCGGCCTTGGCCTCGCGCAGCACCGTCTCCCAGCCCGACTCCACGACCGGCGAAAACGCGATGACGTCGACCTTCTGCGCGATGAACGAGCGGATCGCCTTGATCTGGTTTTCCTGCTTTTGCTGGGCGTCCGAGAACTTCAGCTCGATGCCGGCCTCCTTGGCGGCCGACTTGATCGACTCGCTGTTGGCGGTGCGCCACTCGCTCTCGGCGCCGATCTGTGAAAAGCCCAGCACGATCTTCTTCTGGGCCAGCGTGGGCAGCGGCAGGCCCGCGGCCAGGGCGGCTGCGGCCAGCGTGTGCAGGGCCGTGCGTCGTTGTGTGTTCATGATGTCTCCTCTTTGCTTTGGGTGGGTGCGGATCGGAACGGGTCGGGCCTGCACTCAGGCCATGGTGTAGGCGGTCTTCATGATCGTGTAGAACTCTGCCGCCTGGCTGCCCTGTTCACGCGGGCCGTGGCTGGACGCCTTGCGCCCGCCGAAGGGCACATGCGGGTCGACACCGGCGGTGGGCAGGTTGACCATCACCATGCCGACCTGGGCATGGCGCTTGAAGTGCGTGGCATGGCGCAGCGAGCTGGTGCAGATGCCGGCGCACAGGCCGAAGGCCGTGTCGTTGGCCAGCGCCAGCGCATGGTCGTAGTCATCGGCCCGCAGAAGGCAGGCCACCGGGCCGAAGATCTCCTCGCGCGCGATGCGGTGCTGCGGCTGGGCCAGGAACAACGCGGGGCTGAGGTAGTGCCCGCGCGACTCGCGCTCGAGCAGCTGGCCGCCACACAGCCATTCGGCCCCTTCGGTGCGACCGACCTCGATCCAGGCCTGCACCGACTCCAGCTGGGCCCGGCTGGCCACCGGGCCGATCTCGGTGCCGCGCTTGAGCGCATGATCGACCTGCAGCGCCTGCACGCGCTCGCGCAGCCGCGTGGCGAATCGTTCGAACACGGTGGCCTCGACGATGATCCGGCTGGAGGCCGTGCAGCGCTGCCCGGTGGAGTAGTAGGCGCCTTGCACCGCACAGTCCAGGGCCTGGTCGAAGTTGGCATCGGCCAGCACCACCAGCGGGTTCTTGCCGCCCATCTCGAGCTGCACCCGCGCTCGCCGTGCCGAGGCCGCCCGCAGGATGCCTTCGCCCGTGCTCACCGAGCCGGTGAAGCTGATGGCATCGACCAGCGGGTGGTCGACCAGCGTCTGGCCCACCTTGCGGCCACTGCCCATCACGAGGTTGAACACGCCCGCCGGCAGCCCGGCGCGGCTGAGGATCTCGGCCAGCGCCCAGCCGCAGGCCGGCACCAGCTCGGCCGGCTTGAAGACCACGGTGTTGCCATAGGCCAGCGCGGGCGCGATCTTCCAGGCCGGGATCGCGAGCGGGAAGTTCCACGGCGCGATCAGCGCGACCACACCGACCGGCTCGCGGGTGACCTCGACGTCCACCCCGGCGCGCACCGAGGCCAGCCGGTCGCCGCGCAGGCGCAGCGCCTCGCCCGCAAAGAACTTGAAGATCTGCCCGGCGCGCGCCACCTCGGCCACCGCCTCGGGCAGCGTCTTGCCTTCCTCGCGTGCCAGCAGGCGTCCGAGTTCGTCGCGGCGCGCCGCCAGCTCGCTGCCGACAAAATCGAGCACCTCGAAGCGGCGTTGCGGCGTGCTGGCCGCCCAGGCCTCGCGCGCATCGGCCGCGGCACGCACCGCCTCATTCGTCTGGTTGGCATCGGCCCGCGCAAACTCGGCCACCACCTCGTCGAGGTCCGAGGGGTTGTCGCTCACGCCCAGCGTCACGCCGGTCTCCCAGCGGCCATTGATGTAGTGCTTGCAGCTCAGGCTCATGGTCGCGCTCACAGCGGCTGCACCGCACCGAAGGCCAGGCCCGGGGCTTCGGCCACCAGGGGGTTCACCAGTGGCGCGCCCAGCGCCGGCAGGTCGATCTCGAAACAGTCGCCCGGGGCAACCTGCACACCGTCGGCAAAGCTCAGCGTGGCCGTGCCGAAGAAGTGCAGGTGCACGTCGCCGGGCCGCCGGTGGCCGGTGTACTTGAAGTGGTGGTATTCGAGGTTGGCCAGGCTGTGGCACATGTTGGCCTCACCGGTGGCAAAGGGCTTCTCCCACACGACCTCACCTTGCGGCCCGCCACGGCGCACACGGCTGGTGCCCTGCAGATCGGCCGGCAGCGGGCCGGTGCGCAGCTCAGGTCCGACCGCACAGGCGCGCAGCTTGGAATGGGCCAGATAGAGGTAGTTCTGGCGTTCGGTCACGTGATCCGAAAACTCGTTGCCCAGTGCAAAGCCCAGCCGGCGCGGCACGCCCTGGTCGTCGATCAGGTACAGGCCCACCAGCTCGGGCTCCTCGCCCCCGTCCAGCGCAAAGGCCGGCCGCGGCAGCGGCGCACCGGGCGCCACCACACAACTGCCGTCCCCCTTGTAGAACCACTCGGGCTGCACCCCGGGCTGTGCGCCCTCGGGCCGGCCGCCCTGCAGGCCCCAGCGGAACATGCGCATTGAATCGGACAGCGTCTCCTCGTCGGCCGCGTCCGCCTTGAGCTTGTGGTGCATCGCGTCGCGCGTGGCCGCGCTGCCCAGGTGGGTGAGGCCGGTGCCGGTGACCAGGCAGTGCGCCGGGTCGGGATGGGTGAGCGGCGGCAGCAGCCGGCCTTCCTCGATCAGGCGGGCATAGGGCAGGCCGTCGGGCGACATGGCGTCACTGGCCAGCACCTCCAGCGCCACGCCCCGCAGCAGCGCGCTGCGCGCGAGGTCGTAGGTCGAATCGAAACCCTGCAGCGGGCAGGCGGTGCGGCCATCGGCCTGCACGCAGGCGACCTGCTGGCGGCCGTGCTCGTTGCGGTACTGGATCAGGCGCATCGTGTCTCCTGGGCCCGGATCGGCCCGGTGGCCGTCCGTGGGTTGTGCTTGTTTGCTGACTCCGGCCCGGATGGTACGAAGGCTACCGATAACTTTCTAATAGATTTTGTGACACTACTGATATACGCTTTGGCATTGCTCATCTGCCAGCCCGATCCACCATGAGTTCCTACACGCACTGGTTCATCCGCGCGCGCCTGAAGACCCGCCAGCTCCTGCTGCTGATGGCCCTCGAGGAAGAAGGCAACATCCACCGCGCGGCCCAGGTGCTCAACATGACCCAGCCGGCCGCGTCCAAGCTGCTCAAGGACCTGGAAGACATGCTCGGTGTGGCGCTGTTCGAGCGGCTGCCGCGCGGCATGCGCCCGACCTGGTACGGCGACGCGATGATCCGCCACGCCCGCATGGCGCTGGCCAGCCTGTCGCAGGCCCATGACGAGATCGAGGCACTGAAGTCGGGCCGCTTCGGCCAGGTCAGCGTGGGCGCCATCACCGCGCCCGGCATGACCCTGCTGCCGCCGGCGGTGGCCCAGGTCAAGCAGGACCACCCCAGCCTGCGCGTGTCGCTGCAGATCGAGACCAGCGACGTGCTGATGGAGCGGCTGGCACAAGGCAAGCTCGACATGGTGATCGGCCGGCTGTTCGAGCGGCACGACAAGTCCGACCTGCGCTACGAGGCCCTGGTCGAAGAACCGGTCAGCGCGATCGCCCGCCCGGGACATCCGATGCTGGGCGTGGCCGGCCTGGGCCTGCGCGACGTGGTGGGCGCGGGCTGGATCGTGCCCCCGTCCGGCAGCGTGCTGCGCCATCGCTTCGAGCTGATGTTCCAGGAAGACGGCCTGGAAGCGCCGGTCAACCTGATCGAGACCAGCGCCTTGCTGTTCATCACCAAGATGCTGCAGCAAAGCGACCTGCTGGCCGTGGTGGCGACCGACGTGGCGCGCTACTACGCCGAGCACGGCCTGGTGGCGATGCTGCCGATGAACCTGCCGTGCAAGATGGACGCCTTCGGCCTCATCACCCGCTCGGACCGGCTGCTGTCGCCGGCGGCCAGCGTGATGCTCAAGGCCATCCGCACCACCGCCACCTCGGTCTACGGCGTGAGCCTGAACGGCAGCGACTGAGCGCTGCCGCCTGCGCTTCAGCTCCAGCCGGCGTCGACCTTGAACTCCTGCGCGGTGCACATGCGTGCATCGTCGCTGGCCAGGAACAGCACCATGCGGGCCACGTCGCCGGGCTGCAGCCGATCGGGCAGGCACTGGTTGCGCTCGATGTCGCGCTCGCCTTCGGGCGTGAGCCACAGCTTCATCTGCCGCTCGGTCATCACCCAGCCGGGCGACACCGTGTTGATGCGGATGCGCTCGGCCCCCAGCGGCCGGGCCAGGCCACGCGTGAGGCCGTTGACCGATGACTTCGCGATCGCATAACACGGGTACTCGCCCGCCTTGGTCTGCCAGCCGGTCGAGCCCAGGTTCACGATGGACCCGCCGCCCAGCCGGCGCATGCCCGGCACCACCGCCTGGATCGCAAAAAACGCCGGCCGCTCGTTGATGGCCATGCGCTGCTCCCAGTAGTCGGGCGTGACCTGCTCGATCGTGTGGCGATCGTCGCTGGCCACGTTGTTGACCAGCGCATGGAAGTCGCCCAGCGCCTCGGTCGCGTCGGCCACCGCCTGCTGCAGCGCGCCGATGTCGCGCACGTCGCACAGCCGCCACCACGGTGCCGGCAGGCCGCGCGCGGCAATGCGCCCGGCCAGCGCGGCACTGTCATCGGCGGCCACGTCGATGAAGGCAACCTGGGCCCCCTGTTCGGCAAAGGCCTCGACGATGGCCGCCCCGATGCCCGAGCCGCCCCCGGTGACGAACACACGCCGGCCCTGCAGGCTGGGGTACTGCGCCGTGGTGGCGGTGGGAGTGGCGGTGGCGGTCGGGGTGGTGGATTGATTCATGTTGAACTCCTTGCAATATCGTTTTTGATATCAGTGATGCCGCATTCTTTATTTTTCTTGCATCAGTGTGCGGCGATACGATTCGCCGCGTCAAGGGCAACCCAACAACCGCCCCGAGGAGCAAGTGCATGGACCCCAAGAAGCCCTTTCGTCGCAGCCAGGCCTGGTTCGGCCGGCAGGACCGCGACGGCTTCGTGCATCGCAGCTGGCTGAAGAACCAGGGCTATCCGCACGACCTGCTGGACGGCCGGCCGATCATCGGCATCTGCAACACCTGGAGTGAACTCACGCCCTGCAACGGGCACTTCCGCGAGCTGGCCGAGTTCGTCAAGCGCGGCGTGTACGAGGCCGGCGGCTTCCCGCTGGAGTTTCCGGTGATGTCGCTGGGCGAGACCCAGCTGCGCCCCACCGCGATGCTGTTCCGCAACCTCGCCAGCATGGATGTGGAAGAGTCGATCCGCGGCAACCCGATCGACGGTGTGGTGCTGCTGATGGGCTGCGACAAGACCACCCCCGCCCTGCTGATGGGCGCCGCCAGCTGTGACCTGCCGACGATCGGCCTGTCGGGCGGGCCGATGCTCAACGGCAAGTTCCGCGGCAAGGACCTGGGCTCGGGCACCGGCGTGTGGCAGATGAGCGAGATGGTCCGTGCCGGCGAGATGACCATGGACGAGTTCACCGCCGCCGAAAGCTGCATGCACCGCTCCAAGGGCAGCTGCATGACCATGGGCACGGCCTCCACGATGGCCAGCATGGTCGAGGCCCTGGGCATGTCGCTGCCCGAGAACGCGGCGATCCCCGCGGCCGACACACGGCGCAACCGGCTGGCCCAGCTCACCGGGCGGCGCATCGTCGAGATGGTGAACAGCGACCTGCGCATGTCGAAGATCCTCACGCGCCAGGCCTTCGAGAACGCCATCCGCACCAATGCCGCGATCGGCGGCTCGACCAACGCGGTGATCCACCTGCTGGCCGTGGCCGGCCGCATGGGCGTGAAGCTCGACCTCGACGACTGGGACCGCCTGGGCGCCGAGGTGCCCTGCCTGGTGGACCTGCAGCCCTCGGGCCGCTTCCTGATGGAAGACTTCTGCTATGCCGGCGGCCTGCCCGCCGTGCTGCGCGAGATCGCCCACCTGCTGCACCTGGACGCACTCACCGTCAACGGCCGCACGCTGGGCGAGAACACCGCCGACGCGCCCTGCTGGAACCGCGAGGTGATCCGCCCGCTGGCCGAGCCCTTCAAGCCGGCTGCCGGCATTGCCGTGCTGCGCGGCAACCTGGCCCCGGACGGCGCGGTGATCAAGCCGTCGGCCGCGTCGCCGCACCTGCTGCGCCACCGCGGCCGCGCGGTGGTGTTCGAGGACATCGAGGACTTCCACGCCCGCATCGACGACGAAAGCCTCGACGTCGACGAACACTGCGTGCTGGTGCTCAAGAACTGCGGACCGCGTGGCTACCCCGGCATGGCGGAGGTGGGCAACATGCCCTTGCCGCCCAAGGTGCTGCGCCGGGGCATCACCGACATGGTGCGCATCTCGGACGCCCGCATGAGCGGCACGGCTTACGGCACGGTGGTGCTGCACACCTCGCCCGAGGCGGCCGCCGGCGGGCCGCTGGCCCTGGTGCGCAATGGCGACATGATCGAGCTCGACGTCGGCGCGCGGCGGCTGCACCTGGAGGTGAGCGACGAGGAGCTGGCGCGCCGCCGCAGCGACTGGGTCGCACCGCAGCCGCCCACGCGCGGCTGGTACAAGCTCTATGTCGACCATGTGCAGCAGGCCCACCTCGGTGCCGATCTCGACTTCCTGGTCGGTGGCAGCGGCGCACCGGTGCCGCGTGACTCGCACTGAGCGCACCGGTCATACCGAAGCCCCGCTCGCACGCAGCCCATGACCACGCCCGCCCCTGTCATTGCCGGCCTGCCGCGCGTGGTGTGCGCGGCCGGTGCCACGCTGGGCGAAGGGCTGTGCTGGTCGCCACGCGAGCGCAGCCTGTACTGGGTCGACATCCTGTCGCACCGGCTCTACCGGCATGAACCCGCCAGTGGTGCGTTGCGCTACTGGGCCTTCGACGAGACCGTATCGGCCGTGGCCGAGCGCCGGTCGGCCCTCGGGCTGGTCATCACCCTGCGACACCGCTTTGCCAGCTTCGACCCGGCCACCGGCACGCTCACGCGGCTGGCCGTGGCCGAGGCCGACCGCCCCGGCAACCGCTTCAACGACGGCAAGTGCGATGCCCACGGCCGCTTCTGGGCCGGCACGATGGACTTCGACGGTGAGGCCCCGACCGGGGCGCTGTACCGGCTCGACGGGCAGGGTCGGTGCACGCTGGCCTTCGATGCGCGCATGGCCGTGACCAACGGCCCCGCGTGGTCGCCCGACGGGCGCACGATGTACTTCAACGACACCGTGGCGCGCCGCATCCTGGCCTTTGATGTCGAGCCCGAAACCGCCACCCTCGGCACACCGCGCCTGTGGATGCAGTGGCCCGCAAGCGCGGGGCACCCCGACGGCATGACCGTCGACGCGCTGGGCCGCCTGTGGGTCGCCCACTGGGGCGCGGGCTGCGTGAGCTGCCACGACCCGGCCAGCACGGCCGAACTGGCGCGCATCACCCTGCCCACCGACCACATCACCAACGTGTGCTTCGGCGGCGTTGACCTGTCCACCCTCTACATCACCAGTGCCCGCTTCGGGTTGACCGACACGCAACTGGCCGCCCAGCCCGATGCCGGCAGCGTGTTTGCGGTCGACACCGATGCGCCCGGCCTGCCGGCCCACCTCCATGCAAGCTGATCCCCTGCCCACCGACCCCCGCATCGTCTGGCTGCACCACGGACCGCAGAGCCTGGGCCTGCTGCCCACGCTCGGCGGCAGCGTGGCAGCCTGGCGCTGGGGCCATCTGGATCTGTGGCGCCCCTGGGACGGCGCCAGCGTCGACCCCTACACCTTCGCGTCCTTTGCGCTGGTGCCCTGGTCCAACCGCATCGGCCGCGGCGGCTTTGAAGCGCAGGGCCGCTGGCACGCGGTGCAGCCCAACCGCAGCGGCGAGCCCTACCCGATCCATGGCGACGGCTGGCTGCAAGGCTGGTCGCTCGACCGCCAGGGCGACGGCCATGCGGTAATGCAGCTGGTGTCGCGCGGCCATGCCGGCAATCCACACCACTACCGCGCCGAACAGCAGTTCATGCTGGTGGACGGCGGGCTGGACCAGACCCTGAGCGTGACCCACCTGGGCGATGAGCCCCTGCCCTACGGCCTGGGCCAGCACCCGTACTTTCCGGTGGCCGGCGGCGTGCGATTGCAGGCCCGGGTACACGGCGCCTGGCTCAGCGGTGCCGACCCCATGCCCACGGCCCACACCACCAGCCTGCCGCCCGGCTGGGACCTGAACGCCGGCATCGATGCCGGCGAGGGCCCGCTGATCGACAACGGCTACACCGGCTTTGGCGGCCAGGCCACCATCAGCTGGCCCGAGCGCGCCTGCACGCTGCAGATGACCCTGGAGCCGCTGGACACACCGCGCGGCCCGGTGCCGCCAGCCTTCTGCCTGCTCTACCGGCCCGGCCGCGGCCAGGCCTTTGCCTTCGAGCCCATCACCCACCCCATCGACGCATTCCATCTGGACCAGCGCCCCGGCCTGGAAGTCCTGCATGCCGGCCAGACACTCACGATGTCCGTGCGCTGGCGAGTGGGCAGCAGCGCCGCCGTCCGCTGAGCGGCACCACGCCCGGCTTCAGCGCCCCTGGAACACCGGGGCGCGCTTGTCGTGCCAGGCACGCACACCTTCGGCCAGGTCGGCCGAGCGATCGCAGCGCGCAGCGTCGGCCGCAAACTCGACGGCATCCAGCCGGCCGGCGGCAATCGCATTGAGGTGCTTCTTCATGCCCAGCAAGGCCAGCGGCGCCATCTGCGCCAGGCTTGAACACCACTGGTCGACGGCATCGGGCAAGGCGGCCACGCTCGGGCTCAGTTCATCGAGGAAACCGCAGTCGAGCATCTGCGCCGCCGACAGCGTCTGGCCCGCCAGCAGCACCCGCTTGGCCACACCCAGCCCCAGGCGCGACACATAGCGCTGCAGGCCCTCGCGATAGAACAGCAGGCCCAGCCGTGCAGCCGGCACGAACATCTCGCAGGCCGGTGTGCCGATGCGGAAGTCGCAGGCCAGGGCCAGGTCGGTGGCACCACCATAAACCCCGCCCTGGATCGCTGCGATCGTCACCGGACGGGCCCGCTCCAGCACGTCGGCCAGGGCCGCAAAGCGTTCACCGGGCGTGGGGCCCGGGCCCTGCGTGGTGTCGTCGACACGGCCGATGTTGAAACCGCTGCAGAAGTGCTTGCCTTCGGCCTGCAGTCGCAGCACCAGCACCTCGGGCAGTGCATTGACGGCCTGCAGGTGGCGCGCCAGCAGGTCCAGGTCTTCCAGCTCCAGGCGGTTGGCAACCTGCGGACGACGCAGCGTGATGGTGGCCACACGGCCGTGCACCTGCAGGTCGGGGGTGAGGCCGGGCGGGCCCGATGCGGCAGGCGGTGTCGGAGCAGGTGGTGTGGGGGCAGGCAGGGTCATGGCGCAGGGCTTGGGACGTGTGCTTCGGATCCGGTCATGGTAGCGGCGCGGCCGTGTCGGTCATTGCCGACATCACGCCCGGTCGTCCTCCGATGGGCTCGGCCAGTCCCGGCCACTACCTTTGGGTCATGCCCATCCATGCAGCACGCACCGGAGCCAGCCCATGACCCAGGTACGCCCCCGTCACCCCAGCCCGCCCCGACCGCGAACACGCGGCCCGGCCCAGGCCTCGCCGCGCCCCTTGAGTGAGCCGGCCCTGCCGCATGAACGCGACGAGCGGCCCGACCCCGCACCGGTGCCGCCGGACCCCCGCATCGAGCAGGCCGCACGCGACCTCGCCGACGGTCAGGTCGACACCGACCTGCGCGCCACGCCGGGCCTCGATGCCGTGCGCCGCCGCAAGCTGGTGCCCGGTTCGAAGTGAGGCTGGCGGCAACAGCCCTCTCAACCTGATTCGGAGAACCCCATGACCCACCCAACCGCTCTGCTGGCCGCCATGGCCGCCAGCCTGACCCTGCTGGCCGCCTGCGGCGAGCGCAACGAGACGGCCTCTGCCCCGCCCCCACCGACCGTGATGGCCGGCCCCGCACCGGTGACCGCCGGCGCCGACGACCCGAGCGTGCCGCCGGCCACGTCGGCCTTCCCGCCCGCACAGGCCGCCAGCGCTTCGACCGCCGACGCAGGCCAGGACACCCCCGCCAACCGTCCGGGCGATGCCGTCACTGCGCAGGAAGAATCGACCGCCATGCCCCAGCCCGGCCAGGCCAACACCCACTCCAGCCCGTCGACGGGGCCGCAGCGCTGACGGCGCTCAGGCGCGCACGGCCTCGCCGATCACGAGCATGGCGGCTGCCAGGTCTTCCAGCGCCGTGCCCACTGACTTGAAGACGGTGCGCTCGGTGTCCGACCGGCGCCCCGCCACCTCGCCACGGCACAACTGCGCCAGCGTGCCGCGCACGCTGCGCGGGTCAACCACCCCCCGCTCGATCGGGCCCAGCAGGTCACCGCTCTTGTGCAGCGCCTCGTCGGTGTCGATGTAAAGGCCGGCACCGGCCAAGGCCGCATCGTCGGCCTCGCGCATCTGCGGCGTGAAGCTGCCGATCAGGTCGAGGTGGCTGCCCGGCGACAGCCAGGCCCCCTGCACCACCGGCTCGCGGGCCAGCGTGGCGCAACTGATGATGTCGGCCTGCGCCACGGCCTGCGGCAGATCGTCCACCCGCGTGGCGTCCAGCCCCTGCGCCCGCCACTGCGCCACCAGCCGCTCGCCCTGTGCCGCGTCACGCGCCCACAAGCTCACCTGCGTGATCGGCCGCACGACACGGTAGGCCCAGGGCAGGCACTGCGCGACCTGCCCGGCCCCCACCACCAGCAGATGCGAGGCCTGCGGCCGCGCAAGCCATGACGCCGCCAGCGCCGAGGCCGCTGCCGTACGCCGCTGCGTGATCTCGTTCCCGTCCATCAACGCCAGCGGCACACCGGTGGTGGCATCGAACAACAGATACACCGCATGCAGCCCCGGCAACCCGCGCGCCGCATTGCCGGGTGCCACATTGACCGTCTTGATGCCATAGAAGCGCCCGCGCACCCAGGCCGGCATGATCAGCGACGTCACCCCCGCGCCATCAGCGCCATCCAGCGAAAGCACCTGACGCGCCGGCGCATCACAACCGCTTGCGAACAGGCGCTGCAGAGCCGGGATCAGCTGCTCGAAGGGTAGGCGCTCGCGGGTGGTCTGGGCATCGAAGGTGTGCATGGTGGGAAGGGCTTGTCAGGGCAGGTCATGGTGCTAGACGCTTCAGCAAGTTCGGTGCAGCTCACCCGGGGAGCTCCGGCGCGGCGCTTGATCCCTGCGCGGCACTGAATCTCGCGCCGGCTGCCGACCACGCGCAGCGGCTCCCGCTTCAACCTCCGGCAGAGGCCCTCTCATCAGTTCCCGCCAGCACGCACGAACTGCACTGTGGCATCGCCCACGAACCGGCATGGAGCCTCAAGTGCATATGACTCTTCAGCGAGCCCGCACTTGAACAAAAGGGCTGGGCCGACCCGGTGCAAGGTGCAGCTGCACATCACGCAAGGGCATGTGTTTTGCTGTGCCAGGGCACTTCGATACGGCCAACTCCGCATCGGTCACACCCGAGGGGATGAGCAGCATCACACCGGGACCGGAAACCGACATTCCGAGTAGGTTCTCGCCCTTGGTTGTTGTCATGTGAATTCTGCCGATGTTTGATATTTCACCAGCTCTTACGACGAAAGGAATTGAGTAGTAGTCCTTCTCGCGCATCGAGTATCCGCTACCACCGCCGGCGAAATCATAGTATGTGTGAGAGTAGAACTCGTATTCGCCTGGTGGCAAGACAGTACAGAAGCCAAAAACCTTGTACCCTTCGGCGGAGTTGACATAGTCATGGACAGAATCACCGCCAAAAGTCGCCCCCTGCGTGGAACCAACTCGACTCCAGACTTCTGGCTCTGTTTTCATTCGATAGTCAGCTGATATCGAGTTGAACCCCTGTTCGCAAGATCCCCGCTTTACTTCGCAGTCCACAGAAAAAGTACCGACAATGTACCCACGTTGCGACTCGGGCGTCGAACGCACCCTGGTCTCGATGATCCTTGGGCCAGATGCACATCCTGCCAAGGTTGTGACCAATACAGCGACAGCTATTGTTTTCAGCATAGTTGGGGCAGTTGCAAAGGAGGGGGCTCTTGTTCTCAGTCCTGGGCAGGCTCAATTCCTGACTTCGAGTGACACGCACTGCGCACGACCGCGAACTGCGCACCGTTTGCGCACCGAGCTACACGAGTACAACGGATCGGTTGCCTGTCTGTTGGCTGCGAGCATGGAACAGTATGCACCATGGTTCACTATCGCACTTTACGCGTGCGGCTTGACTTTCACAAGGACTGTACGAAGGGTGCGACTGCCAATACCAATTGCCTCCAGCGGGTCGCTCCGAGGCGGCCGGCACCAGCGCGCAGATCAACTTGGCATGCATGGTGCCCTGACAAGACTCGAGGGTATCGCGGAGGAACTCAGTGCGTCGGTCGATCCAGCGTGCCTGCTTTCTGCCGCCCGCGCGCAGAAGCTTCAAGGCCAATCTCAGGCACCGGCCCCCGCTTCAGCCTGCGGCCGCCCCGACATAACGACGCTGTCGCACCTCAGACGAGCCAGCATGAAGCCAACCCCTGCGCGCCTTTGCTGGGACTCGCCCCATGCTGCTAGCTACCCTGCTATTACTCCCCACCTTGAGCGACAGGGGCTCGACGATCGCATCGCGGCCGCCGCAACCGACGGTAGCCGACAGCCGAAGCGCGCTTGTGGCAGTGACTATTGCGAGCAGAACACGTGCTGTCGACAAGGTGCTGTGCCATGCCACCGGCGCCTCCGTGCGAGGTGCCTCTGCCAGCGGATCAGGCCGTCCCATCAGGCTCCCACGACGCGCTGGGTTCGATCGCCAGCAACGCACTCGCATAGGCGCCCAATCGAATCGACAGGGTGTTCATCGCGGCGCTGGCACCTGCATCTTCGTAGCTTGCAGATGCGACAAAGCGCGAGAAGCTGTCCCAATGCCTGGCCATCTGCTCGACGATGATGCGCGCCAGCTCGTAGGACAGCAGGTTGCCGTCATCTGTGCGATCAAACGAAGCGCCCGTCCAGAATTCCTGAATGCGCTCGGCGTTCCAGAACTTCATGTGCACGCGATGCAGCTCCTGCGGCGTGTAGAGGGGCTGCCTTGCTCCGGCGACCCGGTGTTCCGTATTGACCGCCAGGCCTTCGTCGAGCCACTTGGGGAGCTGCAGGTGCGCCAGTGCACTGTGTGTCAGCTCATGTGCGATCACAGGTTCGATGGTCGACAGATCGGCACGCACGTCCACAAAGTGCGGGCAGCCCGCGTTGATGTACATCCCGCCGCTGAACGCAAACTCACCCTCTGAAGGGTAGTAGATCGACACGTAGCTGTAGTAGTCCTCCTCGCTGTCAAGCACGATAACGATGCTGCGCTCGTCGGGAGGGAAGTGCGCCAGATCACCCAGCACCCGAGCGATGCGACGCCTGGCCTTGGCCACGTATTGCGCAGTGGCCTCGACCACCTTGGGCTCAAGTGTCGAGAGGATGTAGGCGTCGTCGCTGGTGTGCAGATGGACCCCGGGTCCGAGTGCATCGCGCAGGTGAAGCAGCCACGCGCGACGGCCCTGATCGACGGCCGCGGTGGCAGCTTCGGGTGCGCCACTGCGCTGCGCCCATTCAGTGAGCGCACCCCAGTCCAGGACAGGCACACCGTTGGCCAACGCCAGGTGTTCGCTCACGTTGAACTCGGTCGAGCTGCCGACTTGAAGTCGCGACGGTGCTTCCGGTTCGCCATCGGTTGTGCGTGTGCCCGCCGTGGGGGTGTCGCAGGCAGCCGCCGGAGTCTGAGCCCTGGCGACCAGCGCACCCATGAACGGCATGATCCATATGCCCATGATGAGCAGCCGCTTTGGAACGCCCCATTCATCTGGAGCGGCAAGCACGCGACGAGTCGCCCAGATGTTCACTGCGACCAGTACAACAAGGATGACAAGAAAGGCAGGCATCGGAATCTGATGGCTGGTTGTGACGTTGGCAGCCCGCACCGCAAGCGGTCACGAGCGGGTCGGGCGTGGCAATGATGATGGCACCGTCCAGGCCGTGCTCTCGAGCGATGCAGCCACCTTGGCCGCCGTCTCGACCCGAGAGAGCACAGCCGTCACTCGACAGCCGCTGGCTCGTCGCCGGTGTGACGCTCGGGCTCCGTCGTGCGGAGAATCTCGGTCAGAACAGCCGTGGCATAGCTCCCGGTGGGCAAGGAGAACTCCAGCACCAGTTGATCGCCTTGCGGCCAGTTCCATGACATGTCGGCCAGGCTCACCACCAGGGCGCGGCGCTCCTGGTCCAGACCGGCATGTTCCATGCCGTCGCACAACATGGCGTGACGTTGGGCCACTTCGCTTTCCAGGGCCTGTGCCTGATCGGTGGTGCTCAAGCGGCCCCGGCCCCAGAGCGGGCCGGTGGGCTGGCCCGCCTCGGTCAAGACGTCGCCAGCCAGGGACTGGCCCCAAAGCCCTCGCTGAATTCGCAATGCCAGCACTTCGTTGAAGACGAAGGAGCGCACTGCCGACAGGTAGATGCCCTTCTTTTTCGGGTTGCGCACGCGGATCTCGCGGGCCAGCATGGCGCGGCCCTGTTCGACATTGCCGCCGTCGTGGCCGAAGCGCTGCGCGCCGAAGTAGTTGGGCACACCCTGTGACGCAACGAACCGCAGATTGCGCTCGATCGCATCGCGCTCACCGGCCACGTCACGCAGCACGATGCGGAACCGGTTGCCTTGCAGATCCCCCGGCCGCAGCTTCTTCACATGGCGGCTCTGACCCAGCACCTTGAATTCCGGATGCTGAAGCTGGGTCAGGTCAGGCGTCTCGCCCTTGGGCAGGTAGATGCTGAACCACTGACGGGTGATGGCGTGGCGGTCCTTGAGGCCGGCATAGCCCACGTCGCGCTCCTGCACGCCTGCGGCTTCAGCGAGCTGCTGGGCCACAAAGGCGGTGTTGGCACCGTTCTTTTCGACGTCCAGCCAGACGTGTTCGCCCTCACCGCAAGGCAACTGCAGCGGCAGTTCGGTCACGATGAAATCCTCGTTGAGGCGTTTCAGCGTGGCACTGGCGCCGCTGTCCGGATGGGCAGTGGGCCACTGCGGCAGGGTGGTGTATGGGACGTCGGTCATGAGCGATAGGACGGCAGTGGCTACCGATAAGGTCGAGGCGATTGAGGCGGTGATTCTCGCCTACCCGCCTGGCGTAGCGAGTGTCCACAGAGGCGACATCAATGGGAACGGTCGTGCGCCAGGACCGGTGGCACGCGGCCCGACATGCCTGTGCTGCACGCCCAAAAGGTGAAGGCCCCCACTGCGGTGGCGATGCTGCGCCGGCTGAGTGCGGAACTGTCGTCCGCGCGCCCGAGTGTCCGCGACCATAACGTCGTATTGGGGAGTCTGTTCCGCTCGGCCAAGTGCCGGCTTTGTCTGGATGGGCTGGTGGCCACCCGCCAGCAACGCTTGTTCAATGGACGCAAACCACGCGACACGCGCGCCTGTGGTGTTGAGGGCGCACTCCAACGCTCAGCCCTCAAGTCGTAGCGCATTGAGCTTCCTCGCCACCGAGCGTGCCGCACAAACTGCCCGCGCATCGCGACCGACAAGCCGTGCAAATAGCAGGAAGATGATGAAGAACGCTGCAGCAGCAAGAGTCCCGATCAGCGACTTCAATGCAAGTAGGTTGACAATAGTGACACCCACGGATATTCCCATGGACAAAATTAGCAGTAAGGGCACCCAGAATAGGACAACCGCCCCGATCCCAAGCTTGACGAC
>CBFGPV010000096.1:0-15979 GCA_965650765.1 uncultured Burkholderiales bacterium | reverse complement strand
CTTGAACTTCTCCTCGGCCTTCTTGGCCTCGTCACCCTGGTTGCGGTCAGGGTGGAACTTCATGGCCAGCTTGCGGTAGGCCTTCTTGATCTCGTCGTCGGTGGCATTTTTTGCCAGACCGAGGACTTCGTAGTAGTCACGCTTTGCCATGTCGGATGCCTTGTGGAATGACCGTCGTGCGATACGGAGCCCGCCTTGAAACGCAAAGCCCCCGTGTGCAGAAATTGCCCACGGGGGTTGCGCTGTGGCGTGGGCTCAGCCGCCGATCACTTCTTGTCCTTGACTTCGGTGAATTCGGCGTCGACAACGTTGTCATCGGCTGAACGGGCTGCCGAGGCACCGGCCGGCGCTTCGGTGCCGGCGCCTCCTGCCGCGCCCGCTGCGGCCTGGGCCGCCTGCATGTCGGCATACACCTTTTCACCCAGCTTCTGGCTGGCGGCCATCAGCGCTTCGGTCTTGGCCTCGATGGCGGCCTTGTCCTCGCCCTTGAGGGCTTCTTCGGTGTCCTTCAGGGCCGACTCGATCGCTTCCTTCTCGCTTGCCTCGAGCTTGTCGCCATGCTCGCTCAGCGACTTCTTCACGCTGTGCACGAGTGCGTCAGCCTGATTGCGGGCCTGCACCAGCTCGAGCTTCTTCTTGTCCTCGGCTGCGTTCAGCTCGGCGTCCTTCACCATCTTCTGGATCTCTTCTTCGGAGAGACCCGAGTTCGCCTTGATGGTGATCTTGTTTTCCTTGCCGGTGCCCTTGTCCTTGGCGCCGACGTGCAGGATGCCGTTGGCGTCGATGTCGAAGCTCACCTCGATCTGCGGCACACCGCGCGGCGCCGGCGGAATGCCTTCCAGGTTGAACTCGCCCAGCATCTTGTTGCCCGAGGCCATCTCGCGCTCGCCCTGGTAGACCTTGATCGTCACGGCCGGCTGGTTGTCGTCGGCCGTCGAGAAGGTCTGCGAGAACTTGGTCGGGATGGTCGTGTTCTTGGTGATCATCTTGGTCATCACACCGCCCAGGGTCTCGATGCCCAGCGACAGCGGGGTGACGTCGAGCAGCAGCACGTCCTTGCGATCACCGGCCAGCACCTGGCCCTGGATGGCGGCGCCGACGGCAACGGCCTCGTCGGGGTTGACGTCCTTGCGCGGCTCCTTGCCGAAGAACTCCTTGACCTTCTCCTGCACCTTGGGCATGCGGGTCATGCCACCCACCAGGATCACGTCGTCGATCTCGCTCACCTTGACGCCGGCATCCTTGATGGCCGTGCGGCAGGGCTCGATGGTGCGCTGGATCAGCTCCTCGACCAGGGCCTCGAGCTTGGCGCGCGTGAGCTTGATGTTCAGGTGCTTCGGGCCGGCGGCGTCGGCCGTGATGTAGGGCAGGTTGATGTCGGTCTGCGAGCTGTTGGACAGCTCGATCTTGGCCTTCTCGGCCGCTTCCTTCAGGCGCTGCAGGGCCAGCACGTCCTTGGACAGATCGACGCCTTGTTCCTTCTTGAACTCGGCAATGATGTAGTCGATGATGCGCTGGTCGAAGTCTTCACCGCCCAGGAAGGTGTCACCGTTGGTCGACAGCACTTCGAACTGCTTTTCGCCATCGACATCGGCGATCTCGATGATCGAGATGTCGAAGGTGCCGCCGCCGAGGTCATACACGGCAATCTTGCGGTCACCCTTGTCGGTCTTGTCCAGGCCGAAGGCCAGCGCAGCCGCGGTCGGCTCGTTGATGATGCGCTTGACTTCCAGGCCGGCGATGCGACCGGCGTCCTTGGTGGCTTGGCGCTGGCTGTCGTTGAAATAGGCCGGCACGGTGATCACGGCCTCGGTGACCGGCTCGCCCAGGTAGTCCTCGGCGGTCTTTTTCATCTTGCGCAGCACTTCGGCGCTGACCTGCGGGGGCGCAAGCTTCTTGCCGCGCACCTCGACCCAGGCGTCACCGTTGTCGGCCTGCACGATGGAGTAGGGCATCAGGTCGATGTCCTTCTGCACTTCCTTTTCGCTGAACTTGCGGCCGATCAGTCGCTTGACGGCGTACAGCGTGTTGCGCGGATTGGTCACCGCCTGGCGCTTGGCCGATGCGCCGACGAGGACCTCGCCGTCCTCCTGGTACGCAATGATGGACGGCGTGGTGCGGGCGCCTTCGCTGTTCTCGATCACGCGGGTGGTGTTGCCCTCCATGATGGAGACGCAGGAATTGGTGGTCCCCAGGTCGATGCCGATGATTTTTGCCATGTTGAAGCTCCTAGAAACTGGAATTTGGTTGTCTTGTAATTGTGGATAACTGCCGGCGTTTCAAGTGGTGCGGGCCGGTGGACAACTCCAGGGGAGCGGCGCCGGCCCAAGCGAGCTCACCGGGGCGCCGCCACCGTGACCAGCGCGGGACGAAGCACGCGGTCGGCAATCATGTAGCCCTTCTGGAGCACCGCGACCACGGTGTTGGCCTCCTGTTCGGCCGGCACCATGCTGATCGCCTGATGCTGGTGCGGGTCGAAGCGGCTGCCGGCCGCAGGATTGACCTCGATCACCTTGTTGCGCTCCAGAGCCTGCACCAGTTGTCGCAGGGTGGCGTGGACCCCTTCGCGCATCTGCTCGGGCGTGGCGCTCTCGACGGTCAGTGCCGCCTCGAGGCTGTCCTTCACGGGCAGCAGGCTTTCGGCAAAGGATTCGATCGAGAACTTGCGTGCCTTGGCGATTTCGTCCTCGGCACGACGGCGCGTGTTCTCGGCCTCGGCCTTGGCCCGCAGGTAGGCATCGGACATCTCGGCCAGACGCGTTTCGAGATCGGCCAGGCGCTGATCGGGGGTGCGGGTGGAATCCGTCTGCGCGAATTCACTTGAAGAACCTGCTTCAACTGGTTGATTTTGATCGGTATTCGTTGGTTCTGTCATGGTGTACTTCCGTCAAACCGCACTGACATGGGGACATATTCCCGCGTTTCAAGAGGGGCATCGCCAAGGTGTTGGCGCGTCGGGGGGTGGCGATGGCATGCGCCGCAGGGCGCGCGGCACCGCCGGGCGTCAGGACTTGGGTGCGTCGTCGACCGACACGCTCCAGCGCTGCCAGTCGGCAAGCTGACGCCGGTCGCGCTTGGTCGGGCGGCCGTGCTCGATGGCCGTCGACGGATCGGCGGCAAAACGCCGATTGCGGGCAAATTCCTCGCGAGCCAGGAGGCTCTCGGGGGTTTCCTCATAGAGGGTCTGCGCCACAGGCGCCGGACCGCGGACGTCGCTCAGCCCCTTGACGATCACCTGGCGTGTCACGCCGCCCTGGCGGATGCTGAGCTTGTCGCCCGGGCGCACTTCACGGGCCGGCTTGGCGGGCTGGTCGTTCACCTGCACCCGACCTTTGTCGATTTCGTCGGTCGCCAGGCTGCGGGTCTTGAAGAAGCGCGCTGCCCACAGCCATTTGTCGAGTCTCACACCTGTCATGCCGCTATTGTGGCTTGGAATGCTCCGCCGGCGATCCGGTGGCCGGGTCTTGCGCTGCCGCCGCAATCGGCAGGGTCACCACGGCGTCCAGGCCCGCCGTGCGGCCCGCCTCGGTGCGGTTGACCAGCTCGATGCCGGCACCGAGCGACTGGCAGATCTCGCGGCAGATCGCCAGCCCCAGGCCACTGCCGGTGTTCGGGTGGGAGGTGTGGAAGGGCTCGAACAGGTGTTCACGCATGGCCGCACCGATGCCCGGGCCGCTGTCTCGCACCACCAGCCGCGCCACATGCGCGCCGCTGCTGACGATCACGCTGAGTGCCGAACCCGGCGGCGTCTCGCGGATGGCGTTGTGGAGCAGGTTGCGGATCAGCTCGCGCAGCATCCAGCGGTGCCCGCGCACTGTCGCCGGGACGGCATCGAGTTCGAAGTCCAGATTCTTCTCGCCGATCAGGGGGGACAGGTCCAGCGCGACGTCGGCGGCCACCTCGGCCAGGTCGATCACCTCGCTCTGGCGCTCACCGTGCACCTGTTCGACCTTGGCCAGCGCCAGCATCTGGTTGGCCAGCGTGATGGCGCGGTCGACGGTCTGACTCATGGCCTGCAACGCGGCCGGATCGCTGGGCTGCCCGGTGCGCCGGCCCTGGATCTCGTTCTGCACCTGGGTCTTGAGCACCGCCAGCGGCGTGCGCAACTGGTGCGAGGCATCGCGCACGAATCGCAACTGGTGCCCGACCAGGCGGTTGAGACGCTGCATCAGGTCGTTCAGGGCGGTGACCATCGGGCGCAGTTCGCGCGGGGCGTCGGCGGCGTGCAGCGGTGACAGGTCCTCGGCGCTGCGCGACAGCATCTGCCGGCGCAGAGACTCCAGCGGCCGCAGGCCGCGGCTGACGACCACCCATGTCACCAGCACCACCACCGCCACCAGCATCGCCTGCCGCAGCAGGGTGTCGAGCAGGATCTCGCGAGCGAGCTTCTGGCGCACCTCGAGGGTTTCGGCCACCTGGATCAGGGCCATGCCACGCGACTCTTCGGACGCCACCGGCTGATAGAGCGCGGCCATGCGCACGGCTTCGCCGCGAAACTCGGTGTCGTAGAAGTCCACCAGCGCCGGGTAGGCCGTCTTTTGCGGGATGGTGCCGGTGTACACCGGCAGATCGTCGAAGCCCGAGATGAACCGTCCGTCGAACCCATTGACGCGGTAGTACATGCGGTTGTAGTTGCCCGCCTCGAAGATCTCCAGCGCGGCATAGGGCACCTCGACCTGCAGCTGGTGCCCCTGCAGCTTCAGCAGCTCGCCGATGGAACGCGCCGAGGCGAGCAGGGAGCGGTCGTACGCGGTGTTGATCGAGTTCAGCGCGCCCCGGTACAGGCTCACGGTGTCGATCACCACGAACAGCACGATCGGCGTGACGATCCAGGCCAGCAGGTAACGCCGCAGCGAGGCCGGGCGTGCCGCCTCGGCGGGTGGCGTGTGCATGCCGATCATGCCGGCGTCGTGCCCTCGTCGGCACGCAGCAGGTAGCCCAGGCCGCGCAGGGTGATGAGCGACACGCCGGATCCGCCCAGCTTCTTGCGCAGCCGATAGGCCACGACCTCGATGGCCTCGAACTGGATCGTTGCCTCCATCGGGAAGACCAGCCGGAAGAGCCGCTCCTTCGGCACGGCGTGCCCTGGGCGGGCCATCAGTGCCTTGAGCAGGGCCTGCTCGCGCGGCGTGACTTCCAGGATGTCGTTGCCGAGGTAAAAGGCACCGGATTCCCGCTCCATGCGCAAGGGGCCGCATTGCAGCGCAGCCTCCGCCTCACCGCGTGAGCGGCGCAGCAGGGCCCGCACGCGCGCTTCGAGCTCATCGAGGTCGAAGGGCTTGGCCAGGTAGTCGTCGGCACCGGCGTTCAGCCCCTGGATGCGGTCACCGACAGCCCCTCGGGCCGTCAGCACCAGGATGGGCGTGGTCACGCCATGGGTGCGAGCCTTCTGCAGCACCGACAGCCCGTCCAGCCCGGGGATGGTCAGGTCCAGCAGGGTCACCTCGGGCGGATCGAAGCGCAGGCGTTGCAGGGCATCGGTGCCGTTGGAACACACGTCGACCTCGAATCCGCGCCGCTCAAGGGCGAGGCGCAGCGCACGGGCCATCGAATCGTCATCTTCAACGAGGAGCAGCTTCATGCCGCAAGTGTGCAACGCCCGGTGAGCCGGCGGGCTCGGCACTTTCCGGGGGGCGGGTGACAGTTGAATGACAGCGCGCCCGAGCGCTTTCGACAGCCCGCTGACAGTCCCGTCCGCGGCGTGAGGGCTTGCCCTGATGCTGCACCCCGGCCGGCAGGCGCACCATGCCTCGGGTCGACACATTGCTGACCCATCACCCCAGTCAAGGAGACCCCCATGCGCCGTACTTTCATCAAGACCCTCGCCCTGTCGGCCATGACGGCCGCCCTCGGCCTGGCTGCCGCCCCGGTGCTGGCCCAGGCCAACTTCAAGATCATGATCGGTGCCAACCCCGGTGGTGGCTATGACCAGACCGGCCGCGGCATCGGCAAGGCGCTGCAGGAGGCCGGCGTGGCCAGCGGCGTCACCTACGAGAACAAGGGCGGTGCCGGCGGCACCATCGGCCTGGCCCAGTTCGCCAATGCCGCCAAGGGCGACCCGAACGCCCTGGTCGTGACCGGCGCGGTGATGGTGGGCGCCATCGTGCAGAACAAGCCGCCTATCACACTGTCGGACGCCACGCCGATTGCCCGCCTGATCGCCGAATACAACGTCTTTGTGGTGCCGGCCGACTCGCCCCTGAAGTCCATGAAGGACGTGGTCGAGCAACTGAAGAAGGACCCGGCGAGCGTGAAGTGGGGCGGTGGTTCCAAGGGCTCGGTCGACCATGTGAGCGTGGCGATGATCGCCCGTGAAGCCGGTGTGGACGTGACCAAGATCAACTACGTGCCGTTCAAGGGCGGTGGCGAGGCGACCGCCGCCGTGCTGGGCGGCCACGTGACCGTGGGCACCAGCGGCTACGCCGAACTCGAGGAGTTCATCAAGAACGGCAAGATGCGCGCCCTGGCCGTGACCTCGCCGACACGCCTGCGCGGATCGAACGTGGCCACGCTGGTCGAGCAGGGCATCAACGTCTCGATCGGCAACTGGCGCGGTGTCTATGGCGCCCCCGGCATCACTGCCGAGCAGCGCAAGGCCCTGGTCGAGAACGTCGTCAAGGCCACCAAGACCAAGGCCTGGGCCGAGGCCGTGGCCAAGAACAACTGGACGCCGGCCGTGATGGGCGGCGACGAGTTCGGCAAGTTCGTCGACGAGGAACACGCCCGCCTGCGTGCGCTGATGGTCAAGGTCGGGATGCTCTGATTCCCCAAGGCACCTCCTGACCTGCGGGCCCGGGCGCTTCGCGCGCCCGGCCCGTCGTTGATGGCCTCGCACGATGCGGGGCAGAAGGCTTGACATGGCACAACAAGACACAAGACGGGCGTCGACCGCCCAGATCCTGATCGGCGTGGGCGTGCTGATCCTCGGCGGCCTGGTAGCGCTGGGCGCGCTGAACATCCGCAGCGAAACCGGCTACACCGGGGTCGGCGCCGCCTTCCTGCCCTGGCTGGTGGCCGCGGCGTTTGGCGTGTGTGGCGTGAACCTGGTGTATTCGGCGCTGAGCGGAGGCTTTCGCAACCTCGAGGACAGCACCGAAGGCGAGCGCCCCAACTGGGCCTGCGCGGCCTGGGTGTCGGCGGGGCTGCTGCTCAATGCGGCACTGATCACGACGGTGGGCTTCGTGTTGTCCTGCACGCTGCTGTTCATCCTGGCGTCGCGCGGCTTTCGCAACTCGCTGGGCCAGGCACCCAGCGGCGGGCAATGGGCGCGCGACGCGCTCATCGGCCTGTGCCTGTCTGCACCGACCTACTGGGTCTTCACCAAGGGCCTGGGACTCACGCTGCCCGGCCTGACCACCACCGGTTGGCTCTGACGATCGACCGGGAGAGATTGCATGGAACTCTGGACCAACCTGCTGGGCGGCTTTGCCACCGCGGCCACACCGATCAACCTGATGTGGGCGCTGCTGGGCTGCCTGATCGGCACTGCCGTGGGCGTGCTGCCGGGCATCGGCCCGGCGCTGACGGTGGCGATGCTGCTGCCGATCACCGCGCACGTCGAGCCGACTGCCTCGATGATCATGTTTGCCGGCATCTACTACGGTGCGATGTACGGCGGCTCGACCACCTCCATCCTGCTCAACACCCCGGGCGAGACCGCCACGATGGTCACCGCGATGGAGGGCAACCTGATGGCCAAGAGCGGCCGGGCCGGTGCGGCGCTGGCCACCTCGGCCATCGGCTCGTTCGTGGCCGGCACCATTGCCACCGTGCTGGTGACCCTGTTCGCGCCCGGCATTGCCGAGTACGCACTGCGTTTCGGTCCGCCTGAATACTTCGCACTGATGCTGCTGGCCTTCACGACGGTTTCCTCGGTCATGGGCAACAGCACGCTGCGCGGCATGGTGAGCCTGTTCCTGGGGCTGGCGATCGGGCTGATCGGCATCGACCAGATCTCCGGCCAGGCGCGCTACACGCTGGGCGTGGCCGAACTGGTGGACGGCATCGAGGTGGTGCTGGTCGCCGTGGGGCTGTTTGCCGTGGCCGAGGCGCTGTTTGCGGTGCTGTATGAGGGCCGGCGCGTCGAGACCCGCAATGCCATGACCAGCGTCATGATGACGATGCAGGAGTGGCGCCGGTCCTTCGGTGCGTGGATGCGTGGCACGCTGATCGGCTTTCCGTTCGGCACCATCCCGGCCGGCGGCACCGAAATCCCGACCTTCCTGTCCTATGGCCTGGAAAAGAAGCTGTCCAAGCACAAGGACGAATTCGGCACCGTGGGCGCCATCGAAGGTGTGGCCGGCCCCGAGGCGGCCAACAATGCCACCGTCACCGCGGCCATGGTGCCGCTGCTGACGCTGGGCATCCCCACCTCGACCACCGCGGCGATCATGCTGTCGGCCTTCCAGAACTACGGCATCCAGCCCGGCCCCACGCTGTTCCAGACCTCGTCGGCCCTGGTCTGGGCACTGATCGCGTCGCTGTACATCGGCAACGTGATGCTGCTGGTGCTGAACCTGCCGCTCGTGGGACTGTGGGTGAAGCTGCTGAAGATCCCGAAACCGGCGTTGTATGCGGGCATCCTGATCTTCGCCACGGTGGGCGTGTACGGCATGCGCCAGTCGGGCTTCGACCTGGTGCTGCTCTACGTCATCGGGCTGCTGGGCGTGCTGATGCGGCGGTTCGACTTCCCGACCGCACCGGTGATCGTCGGCATGATCCTGGGCCCGATGGCCGAGGCCCAGATGCGCAACGCCATGTCGATCGGCGAAGGGCGCTGGACGGTGTTCATCGAGCGCCCGCTGTCGGCATCGATCCTGGCGCTGTGTGTGGTGGTGCTGGTGATGCCGCGCGTGATGCGCACCCTGCGGGCGCGTGCTGCGCGCCGGCTGGCTGCTGCCGCCTGAGCAACCGGGGCCGGCCCCGGCCCCGGATTCAGCGCGTGGCGCCCATCGCCTGGGCGCGGCGCCGCTGATCGGCCAGTGCAGCCGCGTCCACCGGCTCGCGGCTGGGCCACCCCGCCAGATGCTGCTCGGCGATCGCCGCCAACGCCGCGATCCACTCATGCAAATCGTTCAGGCAGGGAATGTGGCGGAACTCCTTGCCACCGGCCTCCAGGAAGGCCTGCTGACCTTCCATCGCGATCTCTTCCAGGGTCTCGATGCAGTCCGAAACAAAGCCGGGGCAGATCACGTCCACGCGCTTGACCCCGGCGCGCGCCAGCTCGCGCAGTGTCGGCTCCGTGTAGGGCTTGAGCCACTGTGCCTTGCCGAACCGGCTCTGGAAGGTCACGGTGTATCGCTCGGGCGTGAGCCCCAGGCGCTCGGCCACCAGGCGTGCCGTCTTGTGGCATTCGCAGTGGTAGGGGTCGCCCAGCATCAGCGTGCGCTCGGGCACGCCGTGGAAGCTCATCACCAGGCGGTCGGGCCGGCCGTGGGTCAACCAGTACTGGCTGATCCGCCTGACCAGCGCCTCGATGTAGCCGGGGTGGTCATGGTAGTGATTGACGAACCGCAACTCGGGCACGGTGCGGGCACGCTGCGCCCACGCGCCGACGGCATCGATCACACTGGCGGTCGTGGTGCCCGAATACTGAGGGTACAGCGGCAGCACCAGCACCCGGGTCGCCCCTGCGGCCTTCAGCTCGTCGAGCTGGGAGGCGATCGACGGGCTGCCGTATCGCATCGCATGGCGCACGATCACCCGCGCGTGCCCGCGCTCTCCGAGGTAGCCCTGCAGCATCTTGGCCTGCTTTTCGGTCCAGACCCGCAGCGGGGAGCCTTCGGGCATCCAGATGCTGGCGTACTTGGCGGCCGACTTGGCCGGTCGGGTGCGAAGTATGATCCCGTGAAGAATGGGCAACCACGCAATGCGAGGGATCTCCACGACCCGCGGGTCGCTCAGGAACTCGCCGAGGTAGCGCCGCAGTGCCGCCGCGGTCGGCGCATCCGGTGTGCCCAGGTTGCACAGCAGCACGCCCACACGAGCCGGTTCGCCGTGGGGAAGGGAAGGTTCAGGGGAAAAGCGCATGGGCGGTCCGGGAAAGTCCGGGCTGCATTATTCCTGACGGATCGTTCCGCCAGGGCACCGGCGGTCAGGCAACCCCGACAGGCCGCGGGGCAACCTTCTCGACGTCGGCCAGCACCTTGGCCACCTCGATCGGTTTGGTCCAGTAGCCCAGGAAGCCGGCGTCGAGCGCGCGCTGGATGTCCTCGGGCATGGCATCGGCAGAGCACATGAAGGCCGGCACCTCGTGCAGGCCATGCAGCTTGCGTAGCCGATCGAGGATCTCGATGCCGTTCATGCCGGGCAGGTGTGCGTCAAGCACCAGCACGTCCGGGCGCCAGTCGCGCACGATGGAAAAGGCCTGTTCGCCGTCCTCGGCCACCATCAGCTCGATGTGGCCGGTGAGCTTCATGGCCTCTTCGAACAGCAGGGCGTTGATCCGGTTGTCCTCAACGTAGAGCATGCGAACCTGCCCGGGCCGGCGGGGCAGGGCGAGCGCCCCCGGGGAGGTCGATGCCTGCTCGGGCAGCAGGCAGGCATCGGCCGTCGGCACATGCAGCGTGACGCAGGTGCCGTGGCCCGGCACACTGCTCACGGTGATGGCGCCGTCCATTTCCTCGACGAGCCGCTTGGCGATCACAAGTCCCAGACCGGTACCTTCGATCGTCGAGGTCTCCCGGCCCAGGCGTTCGAACGGCTGGAACAGCTTGGCGAGCTGCTCGGGCGTCAGGCCGTCGCCGGTGTCGCGGATCTGGATGCCCACGCGCTGGTCGCGGATCGGCAGCGTGGACAAGCGCACCCGGCCGCCGCGCCGGTTGTATTTGATCGCATTCGCAATGATGTTCAGCAGCACCTGCCTCAGCCGCTGGGCATCGGCCATGATGAGCACGTCGTGCTCGATGTCGTTGTCGAACCAGACGTCGGCACCCTGGGCCACCGGCGACAACAGCTCGATCGCCTGCAGCACGATCTCGCGCAGCCCGCAAGGTGCAATCTGGATCGACAGCTGGCCGGCCTCGACGCGCTGGAGATCCAGGACGTCGTTGATCAGCGCCAGCAGGTGCTGGCCGGCCTGCAGCATGTGTGTGGCGTAATCGCGCACCTGGGTCGGGTCCGAGCGGGCGGCACCCACCTTCAGCAGTTGCGAGAACCCGATCAGCGCGTTCAGCGGGGTGCGCATCTCATGGCTCATGCGCGAGAGGAACTCGGTCTTTGAGCGGCTCGCCAGCTCTGCGGCCTGCTTGTCGCGCAGCACGACCTCGGCTTCCTTCTGCGGTGTGATGTCCGAGTAGGTGCCCACCAGGCGCAGCGCACGCCCGCGCGCATCGCGTTGCACCACCTTGCCGCGCTCGATCACCCAGATGTAGTGGCCGTCCTTGTGGCGCATGCGGTGTTCGGAGTGGTAGACCGGCGTCTGATCGCGCAGGTGCGCCACGATGCGCGCCTTGACCGCATGCACGTCGTCGGGGTGGATGCGCGACGACCACTCGACCGGCTGGTCCCCCAACTCCGATTCGCCATGCCCAAGGATCTGCTTCCAGCGGCGCGAGAAATACACGCGCCCGTTCTGGGCGTCCCAGTCCCAGACGCCGTCGCCACTGCCTTCGAGCGCAAACTTCCAGCGCTGCTCGCTCAGCGCCAGGGCCTGTTCGGCCAGTCGCTGGCGCGTGATGTCGCGGAAGGTCACGACGGCCGACAGCGCGCGTTCATTCGGCTCGACCCGCAAGGGCTGGGCCGATACCCCCAGCCAGCGCGGCTGGCCGTCCACGCCCCGCAGGCCGAACACACGTTCGGCCACGGGTTCGCCCCCGCCCAGCGCCATGTTGACCGGGTGAAGTTCAGCCGGCAGCGGCTGCAGTGCCTCGGTCAGGAGATTGAGCCCGGGCGCCATCACCAGCTCTTCCATGGTCGACTCGAGGATGCGGCACGCCGCCGGGTTGGCGGCCACCACGTAACCGCCGCTGGTGACGACCATCAGACCATCGCTGATGGCCAGCGCGACCGAGCGGTAGAGTTCTTCGCTCAGTCGCAGTCGGTCTGCGGCGAGGCTGCGGTCGGTGATGTCAGTCTGCACGCCGATGTAGTGCGTGATGCGCCCCTGCCCGTCACGCACCGGAGCCACGTGCAGCTCGTTGATGAACCGAGCGCCGTCCTTGCGGTAATTGTTGAGCACCACGGTGCACGACACGCCTTCGGCCATGGCGGCGCGCAAGGTCTGCAGGCCGGCCTGAGCGTTGTCGTCGCCCTGCAGGAAGCGGCAGTTGCGCCCCAGCACCTCGTGGCGCTGGTAGCCGGTCAGACGTTCGAACGCCGGATTCACATAGACCAGCGGCTGCCCCGGCGCGAGCGCGTCGGCCACCGTGATCGGCAGCGAGGCCTCGGCCTCGATGGCGCGGTGCATGATCTGCAGCTCACGCTCCATGCTGCGCAGGTCGGTCAGGTCGCGTTCGAGGAGCAGCACCTGCCCGCCGGACATGCGCACCAGGCGGGCCTCACACCAGCGGATGTCGCCGTCCTCGCGCTCGAGTTCGTACTCGACCCGCTGGAGCGTGCCTTCGTCCAGCGCACGGCGCAGGGCCTCGCGGTGGATCGTTGCCGCCTTGGGCGGCAGCACGTCTTCGAGCGCATGCCCCACGCGCTTGAAGGCCTGCTGGCGAGCCAGCCGTTCGTCCAGGCTGCTTTCGATGTAGCGGCCGTACTGGTCGAGCACGTACCAGGCGTCCGGCAAGGCCTGCAGCACGGCGGCCGTGCGCGCGTCGGAGGCCCGCAGCTGGGCCTCGCGCCGAGCCAGCTCCAGCTCGGCCTGCTTGCGTTCGGTGATGTCCACGCCCACATGGATGCGCCCGCCGTCGTCCAGCGCCTGCTCGGTCACCAGCAGCCAGGTGTTGCCGCGCCGCACCTCGCGCGCGCCTTCGCCCGGGGCCGGGTGCGACAGGCGCCAGGCGATGAACTCCTCCTCGCGGCCGATCGCATCCGGAAACTCGCCTGCATGCACCATGGCTCGCAGCGCGGCTGCCCAGTTGGGCGCCTGCGGGTCGAGGTACTGGCTGACACTCTCGCGCCAGCTGCGGTTGGCGTGCACCACGCCGTCCTGGGCGTCGGTGATGACGATCAGCGCGCCCACGCTTTCGATGGCGTTCTGCAGCAACTGCTGTGCCTTGCGCGCACGCTGCTGAGAGCGCAGTTCTTCGGTGATGATGCGCGTGGCACCGCGGTAGCCGCGAAACTGACCCGCCGAGTCGAACACGGGCACGCCGCTGATCGACACGGTGAGGCGCCCCAGCGGAGAGTCGCGCTCGGCCACCATGTTGTGGAAGGGCTGGCGTGCCTCGCGTGCACGAAGGTAAGCCTCGAAGCTGGCCCGCAGTTCAGGGTCCTGGCTCGGCACGAGCACATCGGCGGCCGTGCGTCCGATCTCGGCTGCAGCCGGGATGCCGGTGTGTGCCTCCATGGTGGCCGACACCCAGGTGATGTGGCCGCCTGCGTCGGTTTCCCACAACCAGTCGCTGCCCGCACGGCTCGCGGTGCGCACCCGGGCCTCCTGCAGGCGCCAGCGTTGCTCCTTCAGGCGCGCATGCAGGATGTCGCTGACCATGTGGGCCACGTCGGCCAACGCCCCCTGTTCGGTGGAGCCAAGCGTGCGCGGCTGCAGGTCCATCACGCACACCGTGCCGATGTGATGTCCCTCGACGCACAACGGGACGGCCGCATAGAAACGCACGCCCGGGTCACCAGTCACGAACGGATTGGCCGCAAATCGGTCATCAAGCGTGAGATCCGTCACAACCAGTGGTTCGCCCGAACTCACCGTGTGGGCGCAGAAGGCAATGTCGCGCGGCGTCTCGCGGACGTCGGCCCCCAGCAGTGACTTGAACCACTGCCGGTGGGAATCGATCAGCACCAGCCCGGCGATCGGACAGCCCGTCAGGCGACTCGCGAGGCGGGTTGCAGCGTCGAAACTCTCCTCGGCCGGCGTATCGAGCAGACGCAACTCGTGCAGCAGGCGCACGCGTTGCGACTCGTCGTCGGGTACGGGAGGTGGCTTCATGGATGGGCGGCAGCAGGGCAGGGCAGAGCGTGGGGCCGCGACACTATAGGGCATAGCGTCAAGACAGGTTCTGGCTGTTTCCCCGTACAAGCGTGAGAAATGTCGTAATGTCGGGGATTGCCCTGCAAGGATCCGTTGTGTCTACCGTACAAGCCGTCCAGGCGATCACCCTCGATCTCGACGATACCCTCTGGCCGATCTGGCCTGCCATCGCCCGCGCCGAGCGGGTACTGCATGACTGGCTGCGCGACCACGCCCCCGCGACGGCCGCGCGCTACGACACCGACGGTCTGCGCGCGCTGCGAGACACCGTGGCGCGCGAACGGCCCGAGTGGAGTCACGACCTTACCGCCATCCGCCTCGAGAGCCTGCGTCGCGCGCTGCAGTCTGTCGACGACGATCCAGGCCTGGCCGAGGAGGCCTTTGCCGTCTTTTTCGAGATGCGGCATCGGGTGGAACTGTTCTCCGACGTGGCCGCGGCGCTTTCGCGCCTGGCTGACCGCTACCCGGTCGTGGCGCTGACCAACGGCAATGCCGACCTCGCCCGCGTGGGGATCGCGCAGTGGTTCAGCGGCAGCCTCAGCGCGCGCAGTTTCGGGGTCGGCAAGCCCGATGCGCGGATCTTCCATGCCGCGTGCCGGCAGCTCGGGCATGAGCCGGGCGCGGTATTGCACATCGGCGATGACCTGGACCTGGATGTGCACGGCGCGCTGGCCGCCGGGCTGCAGGCTGCCTGGGTCGTGCGACCCGACATCCATCCGGACCCGGCACCGCCTCCCGCCGGGACACACCACGTGGTCGAAGACCTGCTGACGCTGGCCGATCGTCTGGGTGTGTGAGTGAGGGCGTGACCGGGCCCGGCCACGGCGCCGCCCGGAGACTCAGCCCGAAATCACCTCGAAGCGCAGGCAGGCGGCGCGCGGATCGGTCGGCGCGGCACCCAGGCCGATGACGCCGGCACCATGCAGCATGCAGTTGCCGCGGCGCAGCACCACGATCTCGCCGGCATCGGCAAAGCGCACGAAACTGCCGTTGCTGCTCTGGTCCACCAGGTGGAAGTTGCCGCCGTGCCATTCGATGCGGGCATGCAGCCGTGAGACGCGACTGTCCTCGACACAAAGCGTGGCGTCGGGGCTGCGACCGATCACCACCGGCGTGTCCTGAGCAGCGATCAGGTGCTGCTGAGCCCCCAGCACCAGCCGCAGGGCCTCGGCGGTTGTGGCCTCGCTCAAGTCGGTGAACAGTGTCGACGGCTCGCCGTCGGACTGACCCGCATCGAGCAGGTAGACATGGCAGGGTTCGGTGCGGCCGCGCAAGTGCAGCCGCTCCAGGCTGCGCAACCGCTGCTGGTCTCCGCGGCTCAGGTGGGCATGCACCTCCTGGGTGATGAGCACCTCGTTGTCACCGGCATGATCGAGCAGGCGGGCCGCCACGTTCACCGCGTCGCCGAAACAATCGCCACCAACCTCGACCACCTCGCCGTGTGCGACCGACACATGCAGCTTGATGGCCGCGCTGCCGCTGTCGGCCTCTGCCGTGATGCGTGCAATCGACTCCAGCATCTCGTAGGCGGCACGCACCGCCCGCACCGGCTTGTCGAACTTGGCCATGAGGCCGTCGCCCAGCGTCTTGACGAGTGTTCCGCCGTTGCTGTCGATCACCTTGGCCAGCAGGCTGACGGTGCTCGTGACGACCGCGGCAGCCTGTGCGTTGCCCAACGAGCCGTAAAGCGCCGTGCTGCCGCGCAGGTCAGCGAACACGACAGTACGAAAGGTCGGGGGATGCATGGATGACAGCAGGAACCGCGGGCGATGTTCTTTTTTGGCCGACACAGTGTAGCGCGACCCCTCACGCGGGCCTGTAACGGCAAGGCCCGCGGCGTTGCGGCCGCGGGCCTTGTCGGGAGGGGTGTCTGCGGACGCTGGC
>CBFGPV010000095.1:0-16402 GCA_965650765.1 uncultured Burkholderiales bacterium | reverse complement strand
GTCAGCGTCTCGAGCTCGCTCGGGCGGCCTTCACGCTTGAAGAAGCTGCCCGGGATCTTGCCGGCTGCGTAGGTCTTTTCGATGTAGTCGACGGTCAGCGGGAAGAAGTCCTGGCCCGGCTTGGCCTCGGTGCGTGCCACCACGGTGGCCAGCACCACGGTGTCATCCATGTTGACGACCACGGCGCCGGTGGCCTGGCGGGCCACTTCGCCGGTTTCCATCGTGACGGTGTGCTGACCCCACTGGAAGGTCTTGGTGACTTTGTTGAACATGCTCATGTGTGGTTCTCCGGTGTCTCAAAAGACAGGATGCGCGCAGTCGGCCGCGCGGAAGGCCCGGAGTCTGGGCACCGGAGCGGAGTGCCATTCCAGCACGACTCGGCGTGAATCGTCCCGGAATGACACAGCAACCCCCATCAGTGGCTTCGACTCCAAAAACAAAGAGCCTGTGCTGGAGGTCCCAGACAGGCTCTTGGTCATCTCTATGCGATTACTTGCGCAGGCCCAGCTTCTGGATCAGCGCGGTGTAGCGGTCAGCGTCACGGTCCTTCAGGTAGGCGAGCAGCTTCTTGCGGCGGTTCACCATCTTCAGCAGGCCACGGCGACCGTGGTGATCCTTGGCGTGGGTCTTGAAGTGAGGCGTCAGCTCGTTGATGCGAGCGGTCAGCAGGGCGACCTGCACTTCGGGGGAGCCGGTGTCGTTGGCGCTGCGTGCGTTGGCCTTGACGATTTCGGCGGTGTTCAGATCTGCAATGGACATCGTTGCTTCTTTCCATGGAGACCAGTCACCCAAGAGCCGGTGCGGCTGGGCGGTGGTCTCGTTTTCACTTGCGGTCGCGGGTGAAACCTACCTGCGCCGTGCCTGTTTCGCCAGATGACAAGGGTGATGTTCAAGACCCGAGCCCACGCCGGGCAAATGCCCGCTCGCAGGACGCGACCCGTCAGTCACCACTGACATTTCCAGCAAAACCGGCGGATTATACGCCAAGGAAGCGCCGCAGCCTCTCCACCCCCTGCTCCAGGCGCGCCGGGTCGCGCGAGGCAAAGCACCACCGCAGCCAGCCCTGGGCTTCATCGCCAAAGGCCGCCCCCGGCGCCAGGCCCACTCCGGCCTCGTTCACCAGGCGCTTGGCCAGTGCCAGCGAGTCGTCATGGCCGGCGATGCGGAAGAAGGCGTACATCCCGCCCGGGGCGGCCTGGACGTCCACGCCCGGCAGCGCGGCCAGGCGCGGCACCAGGGTGTCACGGCAGTGGTGCAGCCGACGCACCAGATCGGGCACGGTGCGGTCGGCATCGGCCAGTGCCGCCAGCCCGGCGCGCTGAACGAACACCGGCGCGCAGGACGTATTGAACTCGATCAGCTTGCCCAGGGCATCGAGCATCGACGCCGGGGCCACCATCCAGCCCAGCCGCCACCCCGTCATCAGGAAGCTCTTCGAGAAGCTGTGCACCACGATGAGGCGGTCTTCCGGCGTGGCCAGGTCCAGGAAGCTCGGCGCCGCCTGTACCGCCGTGGTGTTGCCGCTGGCGCCCGGCCCGTAGTAGAGCCGCTCGTAGACCTCGTCGGCCAGGACCCAGGTGCCGGTGCGCCGGCAGTGCGCCAGGATGGCCAGCTGCTCGTCGCGGGTCAGGGTCCAGCCGGTCGGGTTGTTCGGGGCATTGAGCACCAGCATGCGGGTGGTGGGTGTCACCGCCTGCAGCAGCTCGTCAAGGTCGAGCTGCCAGGCGCCGCGCACCGGCCGCAGCGACACGCGACGCACGCGGGCCCCGAGGATCGCGGGCTGAGCCGTGAGGTTGGGCCACACCGGCACGACCGCCACCACCTCGTCGCCGGCCCCCACCAGCGCCTGGTTGGCCAGCATCAGTGCATTCACGCCGGACGAGGTGACCGCGATGCGCTCGGGCCCCATGCCGCCGTGCAGCGCCGTGGTGTAGGCGGCGATCGCCTCGCGCAATTCGGGCAGGCCGAGGTTCTGCGCATAGAAGGTCTCGCCGCGGTTGATCGACGCCATCGCGGCGTCGCGCACCGGCTGCGGTGTGGGTTCGTCGCTTTCGCCGAACCAGAAGGCCAGCACGTCGTCGCGCGCCATGCCGGCATTGGCCACTTCGCGGATCTGCGAGGCGGGCAGGTCGAGGATCTGGGGTTTCATTGCGGAGTCATCAAGGGATGGATGGACCAGCCGGGTCAGGGCCGAGTCATCTGGCAGGTCGTGGGCTGTTCGGTCTGCTCAGCCGGCACACGGCGCAGCGTGGCGAACCCGAAGCCCGAGCCTTCATTGTCGAAGCGGGTGCCCTCGGAGCCCATGCGCTGCATCACGCTCACATACAGCGGCTGGATGAACTGATGGTCGCTGGCGCGCACGACACCCTGGTGGAAGCCGCCGAGGCTCGCACCATCGTAGCGATAACCTTCCATCGCGCGGGCGACGAGCAGCGGGTCGACACTGCGCGCCTTCTCGATGGAGCCGGCCAGCACTTCGATCATTGCCTGCATGCGTGCATGCACGTAGTCGTCGGCCGGGCGCGGAAAGCGCTGGCGAAACGACGCGTAGAACGCGTCGGACGCGGCCCCTCCTGCGTTCGGGTGCCATTCGGCCACGGCCAGCACCTGACCCACGCCGGCCTCGGCGATGGTGGCCGGCACACCCAGCGCGTTGCCATAGAAGGTGTAGAAGCGGGCGTCCAGCCCCACCTCGCGCGCCGCCTTGATCAAGAGGGTCAGGTCATTGCCCCAGTTGCCGGTCACCACCGCCTGCGCGCCCGAGGCCTTGATCTTGGTGACATAGGGCAGGAAGTCCTTGATGCGGCCCATCGGGTGCAGTTCCTCGCCGACGATCTGCAGGTCCTTGCGGCGGGCCTCGATCATCTCTCGACTCTTGCGAACGACGTGCTGGCCGAAGCTGTAGTCCTGCCCGAGCAGATAGACACGGCGCACCGAAGTGTCGGCGGCCAGCACGTCCATCAAGGCCGCCAGGCGCATGTCGGCATGGGCATCGAAGCGGAAGTGCCAGAAGCTGCACTTCTCGTTGGTGAGGATGGGGTCGACCGCCGAGTAGTTCAGGAACAGCGCGCGGCGCTGCGGCTCGCGCTCGTTGTGCTTGCCGATCGCGTCGATCAGCGCTGCTGCCGTGGCCGAGCTGTTGCCCTGCAGCACGAAGGACACGCCCTGGTCGGACGCCGCCTTGAGCATCGACAGCGCCTCTTCGGTGTTGCCCTTGCTGTCGAAGCGCACGATCTCCAGCGGGCGCGCCCCGCCGGGCAGGCGAACACCGCCGCGCGCATTCACTCGTTCGGCAGCCCACACCAGGTTGCGATGCACGGCCTCGCCTGCATTGGCGAAGGGCCCGGACAGGCCCTCGATCAGGCCCAGGCGGATCGGCTCGGCGCGGTTCTGGGCCTGGGCCGCGGAACCCAGCAGCACGAGGGAAAGCAGGCCGGCGGCCCGCAGCAGACGTTTTGCAATGCGCATGAGAAGGGGAATGGCAGGAACTGGGGACTTGAAATCGGCCGGGCCGATCCAAATGTTCGGTGACATGAGAAGCACGCAGCCAAGCCAGGCTTGGTGGTGCAGAGGTCCCACCGATTGTAGGAGTTCCCCATGTTGCTGATGCCCATGACCCGTTCACGACTCGTCCAGCCGCATGCGCTGCGTTCGATCGATCGCCTGCTCGACGACTCCCTGGATCGCCTGCTTTCGCGCCAGCCGGAGCCGCCCCAGACGGCCAGCCGCGCGCCGGCGGTCGACATTCGGGAGAACGCAACGGCCTATGTGCTGACCGCCGATCTGCCCGGCGTCGCCAAGGATCAGGTCCGCATCGATGTCGACGGACGCACGGTGAGCCTGGAGGCCCAGGTTCCGTCCGTCGCGCAGCCCGAAGGTGAACGCCTGATCTACAGCGAGCGCTCGACGACCCGGTTCGCCCGTCGCCTGACCCTGCCGACCGACGTCAACGAGGGCAGTGCAACCGCCTCGCTCGACAACGGCGTGCTCACGCTGACGCTGCCCAAGCGTGTGGTCAGCGGCCCGGTGCAGATCAGCGTGAATTGAGTTGAACGACGCCCGTCCGTGCGGGCGTCAGACGCTGGCCAGGTCCCAGCGTGGCCTGACGTCGAACTCGTAGTCGCGTCGGGCCTGCGCGCGCCCCGCCTGAAGCCGAAGTGCTGCGGCCAGGGCAATCATGGCACCGTTGTCGGTGCACAGATGCAGTTCAGGGTAGTGCACTCGCGCTTTGCGGCGGGCACACTGCGCGTCCAGCGTGGAGCGCAGCAGACGATTGGCCCCCACCCCACCGGCCACGACCAGACGTGACAGGCCGGTGGACTTCAACGCGGCCAGCGACTTTTTCACCAGCACGTCCACGATCGCCTCCTGCGTGGCCGCCGCGAGGTTGGCGCGGTCCTGCTCGCAGACCTGGGTGCCCAGCTTCTTCACCTGGGTCCACACCGCCGTCTTGAGCCCGGCGAAAGAGAAGTCGAGATTGCCACTGTGCAGCAGCGGGCGCGGCAGACTGAAGGCACCGGCGTCACCGAACTCGGCCATGCGGGCGAGCTGAGGGCCGCCGGGGTAGCCCAGTCCGAGCAGCTTGGCCGACTTGTCGAAGGCTTCGCCTGCCGCATCGTCGATGGTCTCGCCAAGCAGTTCGTACTGTCCCACCCCGTCGACACGCATCAGCTGCGTGTGCCCGCCGGACACCAACAGCGCCACGAACGGAAACTCCGGCGGGTCGGCCGACAGGAAGGGCGACATCAGGTGCCCCTCGAGGTGATGCACACCGAGCACCGGCCGGTCGATCGCGGCCGCCAGTGCACACGCCACACCCGCCCCGACCAGCAAGGCGCCTGCGAGCCCGGGGCCCTGGGTGTAGGCCACGACGTCCACGTCGGCCAGTTCGACCTGCGCTTCGGCCAGCACCTGCCGGGTCAGCGGCACGACCCGGCGCACATGGTCACGCGAGGCCAGTTCGGGCACCACACCACCATAGGCCCGATGCATGTCGATCTGGCTGTGCAGCGCATGCGACAAGAGGCGCGGAATGGGCGTGCCCCCGGAGCGCACCAGGGCCACGCCGGTTTCATCGCAGGAAGATTCGATACCCAGTACCAGCATGCCCGGCAGTGTATCGCCGGCCTACCTGGGGCTTGCCGCAGTGTGCACGGGGCGGTGCACGATCGCGGGCAACCCAGGCGGCAGGCAGGCGCCGGCCAGATCCGGCAGTTCGATCGAGAAGCGTGCACCGCCGGCGGCCGAACGACCCGCGCGAGCCTGGCCGCCCAGGCGCTCCACGGCCGTCCTCACGATGCTCAGGCCCAGACCATGCCCCTCATGCGTGGACGCATGCAGCCGCGTGAACGGCTGGAAGAGCCGGTGCGCCTGCGCCTGGGGAAAGCCGATGCCGTTGTCCTCCACGTGCAGCACCACCCTGGCGCCGACGCGCTGCCCGCTCACCCTCACGCAGGCCTGATCCACGCCGTCGGTGAACTTCACGGCATTGACCAGCAGATTGCGCAATGCAGCCGCCACGAACTGGCGATCGGTGCACATCGACGGCAGCGCGTCCAGCTCGAAGCGCGGCCAGGCCGTCGTTCGCGGCATGCAGCGCAGTTCATCGAGCAGCGACTCGACCAGTTCGTGCAGGTCGACGGGGCCGGGTTCGAGCGGATCGCGCTCAAGATGGGCCAGCCTCAGCAGCGTTGCCACCAGTTCGTGGCATCGGAGCGCCTGGCCGGCAATCAGACTGACCATCTGCCGGGCACGCGGCACGTCACGCTGATCGAGTGCCTGAACCGCGATGTCGGCCAGCGAGCTGATGCTGCCGAGCGGCCCGCGCAGGTCGTGCGACACGGTGCGATTGAAGGCCTCGAGAGAACACATCGCGGCCTGAAGCTGGTCGAGCCGGTGCGAATCCTCGCGGGTGCCCACACACACCGGGCATGTGGAAGATCCATCGTGGTATTCAGCTCGCATGGAAAGACCCCTTCCTACAGCCTGGAGGCGCCATGCCATCGGGTACGCCTGAACCCATTATCGGAAGGGCCCTCCCCCGGCTCAAACAGGAATTTCCGGTCTGTGCCCATCGATTTTTCCGATGCTGCCGGCCACGTCCTGGCGCGGCCCGGGCACAGGTCTTGCGATTTGTCACACTTTTGTTTCAGGGTTTGTCCTGAATTGCCAGGGATTACCTTTGCACCGGAGCAGGGACCGGGTTACCCTGCGCACGCTTTACTTGTACCCAAGATCAAAGCGGTCACACCGCACCTGTTACGTCGTCGGGGATCATGAAGGAATACAAGCTCTCGGGCTGGCCGGAGTTGCCTGCCTCATTTCAGCGCACTGCCTACCAGCGCATGCTTCATCAGATGTCGCAGGACTTTGTGCCCCTCACCCAGCTGGTTCGCGCCAGCGGGCTCGGGCGGGAGTCGGTGCGGCAGTTCCTGCTGCATTTGAACCAGTACGGCGTGCTGGTCGAGCGCCCCCACGTGGCGCAGCCCGTGACGCTGGCGATGGCCAGCCGCAGCATCGCCTGGCTGAAACGCCGCTTTGGTGGCCAACCGGCCGGGCGCCGGGCCTGAGCGGCACCGGCCCCTCCACCCACGCCCCCACTCCGACCCCATCGTCTTTTGCCGCCCCTGCGCCGGGGGCTGCAGGTCAAGCGGCACCTCACGCCCCGCTTCGACGGCTCTGGCCTGAATGTTGCAGCGTGCACTGCATGGCCACGTCCAACACCCTGCGCATCGTCATCGTTGCACCGGAAACGCTCGTGCCGGACCCGGCCGACGCGCTGGCCGGCTGGCAGGCGGAGCGCTCGCGCAGCCTGCGCATCGGCCTGCTCGAGAGTGGCTACAACATCGTCGCGGTGCTGCCGGCCGACATCTTCCTGCCCGAGCGTCTGGCGCAGATCCAGCCGGACATGATCATCGTCGATGCCGAGAGCGAGGCACGCGACACGCTGGAACATGTGGTGATGGCCACCCGAGAGGCGCGCCGCCCCATCGTGTTGTTCACCGATGACAACGACACCAGCCACGTCCGGGATGCCATCGCCGCCGGCGTCACGGCGTATGTCGTGGCCGGGCTGGCACCCGAACGAGTCAAGCCGGTGCTGGAAGTGGCGATGGCTCGCTTCCAGCATGAAGAAGGACTACGTCAGGAACTCGCCGAAGCGCGCACCCAGCTCAATGACCGCAAGGTGATCGAGCGCGCCAAGGGCATCCTGATGTCGCGCCAGGGCTGCAGTGAGTCGCAAGCCTATGACCGCTTGCGCAAGACCGCAATGGACAAGGGGCTGCGCCTGGCCGAAGTGGCCCAGCGGGTGATCGACGTCGCCGACATGCTTGGTTGATGGCGCTGCGGCGGCCGTGCACCGCCATTGTGCAGCGCACAAGAATTCACCCACCCGACCGCCCTGGCGCACCGTCGAGGGTCGCAGGCCCGCCTCGGGTGGCCCTGGTGTGCCCTGGCGCGCCCTCGCGTGCCACCGCAACACCTGGCACAGCGCTTGCTTGATAACGCTTGCAGGGGTCAACGGCGATCCCTGCACAGACCCGGTGCCTCAAAGTCGAGGCCCCAGGCACAAGGACGAAGGCGTCCCCACCGGTTCCCGATGAGAACCGCGTGTGGACGCCTTTTTTGTTTGGTGCTCGACCATGAAGACGAGGTTGCGACGAATGAAAGCCAATGATCTGTTGAAGGCTCGCCTGAGCCGCCGTGCCGTGCTGAAGACCACCGCCGCCGTTGGCGCCACGAGCATGGTCCCCGGCCTGCAGACCGCCGTGTGGGCCCAGGGCAGCGACAAGCCCGAGAAGGAAGAGGTGCGCATCGGTTTCATCCCGCTGACCGACTGCGCCTCGGTCGTGATGGCCTCGGTGCTGGGCATCGACAAGAAGTACGGCGTGAAGATCATCCCGACCAAGGAAGCCTCCTGGGCGGGCGTGCGCGACAAGCTGGTCAACGGCGAACTCGACATGGCCCATGTGCTGTACGGCCTGATCTATGGCGTGCACCTGGGCGTGAGCGGCCCCAAGAAGGACATGGCCGTGCTGATGAGCCTGAACAACAACGGCCAGGCCATCTCGCTGTCGAAGAAGCTGGCCGACAAGGGTGCCGTCGATGGTGCGTCGCTCGCCAAGGTCATGGCGGCCGACAAGCGCGACTACACCTTCGCGCAGACCTTCCCCACCGGCACGCACGCCATGTGGCTCTACTACTGGCTGGCGACCTATGGCGTGAACCCGATGAAGGACGCCAAGGTCATCACCGTGCCGCCGCCGCAGATGGTGGCCAACATGCGCGTGGGCAACATGGACGGCTTCTGCGTGGGCGAACCCTGGAACCACCGGGCCATCATGGACGGCATCGGCATCACGGCCGTGACCACCCAGGACGTCTGGAAGGACCATCCCGAGAAGACGCTGGGCACCACGGGCGAGTTCGCGAAGAAGTACCCCAACACCTGCCGCGCCGTGATCGCCGCCATTCTCGAGGCGAGCAAATGGATCGACGCAGGGCTGCAGAACAAGCTGAAGATGGCCGAGACGGTGGCCGAGAAGGCCTACATCAACACCAGCGCCGACGCGATCAACCAGCGCATCCTGGGCCGCTATCAGAACGGACTGGGCAAGACCTGGGACGACCCCAACCACATGAAGTTCTTCAATGACGGTGCCGTGAACTTCCCCTACCTCAGCGACGGCATGTGGTTCCTCACCCAGCACAAGCGCTGGGGCCTGATCAAGGAGCACCCGGACTACCTGGGCGTGGCCCGCCAGATCAACCAGATCGAGCTCTACAAGCAGGGTGCGGCCGCGGCCAAGGTGAACGTGCCCAAGGACGTGATGCGCTCCAGCAAGCTCATCGACGGCGTGGTGTGGGACGGCAAGGACCCCGCCAAGTACGCCGACGGCTTCAAGGTCAAGGTCTGAGCGCGCGAGCGCACATGAAGGAAAGGAGTTCACTCATGGTCAGTGCCGTCTTCCATCCCTCGGTCAATGAGGTCAGCCCTTCTGCCAAGGCCGGGGCATCCCCGGCGCCTGCCCGTCCCGCGGTCGCACCCGCCCGGGCTGCCGCGGCGGCACCTGCCGCGCCCCGCATGCCCTATGACTGGCGTGGGCTGGCGATGAAGGTGGTGCCACCCGTGCTGGGCATCGCACTGTTGGTGGGCATCTGGGCCCTGGCCACGGTGAACAGCACCAGCTTCCCCACTCCGGCAGCCACCTTCGAGGCAGCGCTCAAGCTGTTTGCCGACCCGTTCTACAGCAACGGGCCGAACGATCAGGGCATCGGCTGGAACGTGCTGTTCTCGCTGCAGCGGGTGGCCCTGGGCTTCGGGCTGGCTGCGCTGGTGGGTATCCCGCTGGGGTTCATGATCGGGCGCTTCACACTGCTGAACAACATGATCTCGCCGCTGGTGAGCCTGCTGCGCCCTGTGTCGCCGCTGGCCTGGCTGCCGATCGGCCTGCTGGTGTTCAAGTCGGCCAACCCGGCGGCCATCTGGACGATCTTCATCTGCTCGATCTGGCCGATGATCATCAACACCGCCGTGGGCGTGCAACGTGTGCCGCAGGACTACCTCAACGTGGCCCGAGTGCTGAACCTCAGCGAATGGAAGGTGATCACCCGCATCCTGCTGCCTTCGGTGCTGCCCTACATGCTCACCGGCGTGCGCCTGTCGGTCGGCACGGCCTGGCTCGTGATCGTTGCCGCCGAGATGCTGACCGGAGGCGTGGGCATCGGCTTCTGGGTGTGGGACGAGTGGAACAACCTCAACGTCCAGCACATCCTGATTGCAATCTTCGTGATCGGCATCGTCGGCCTGCTGCTTGAACAGGCCCTGATCTGGGTGGCACGCCGCTTCAGCTACGCAGAGTGACCCAACGTTCCGACACCAGGAGAACCTCATGAATCACTTCATCGACGTCCAGCATGCCGAAATGGTGTTCAACACGAAAAAGGGCCGCTTCCACGCCCTGCACGACGTCAGCCTGCAGGTCGAAAAGGGCGAGTTCATCGCCTTGATCGGCCACTCGGGTTGCGGCAAGTCCACGCTGCTGAACCTGATCGCCGGCCTGCTCGAGCCCACCTCAGGCGTGCTGCTGTGCGACAACCGCGAGATCAGCGCGCCCGGCCCGGAACGCGCCGTGGTGTTCCAGAACCACTCGCTGCTGCCCTGGCTCACCTGCTTCGAGAACGTCTACCTGGCGGTGGAGCGCGTTTTTGCAGCGCGCGAGACCAAGGCCCAGCTGAAGGCCCGCACGCAGGCCGCGCTGGATCTGGTGGGCATGGCCCACGCCACGACCAAGCGCCCGCATGAGATCTCCGGCGGCATGAAGCAGCGTGTGGGCATCGCCCGGGCGCTGGCGATGGAGCCCAAGGTGCTGCTGATGGACGAGCCCTTCGGTGCACTGGACGCACTCACGCGCGCCCACCTGCAGGACGAGCTGCTCAAGATCGTGGCGCGTACGCACAGCACCGTCGTGATGGTCACGCACGACGTCGACGAGGCCGTGCTGCTGTCCGACCGCATCGTGATGATGACCAACGGCCCGGCCGCGACCATCGGCGAGGTTCTGCCGGTCGATCTGCCACGTCCGCGCAATCGCGTGGAACTGGCCGAGGATCCGCGCTACATCGCCTGCCGCAAGGCGGTGCTGGACTTCCTCTACACGCGCCACGGACACGTGGAAAAGTTGGCAGCCTGAGCCACGGCAAGCGCAGCATCGCCCGCTGCAGCGGTCATCTGGCACGCACCTTGCTGGTCGATGCAGGCCATGCGTGGCGATTGCTCCTTGTCTCCTCAGGGCCCGGCACCGGCACGGCCCTCCTCAACGGCCCGGCGGCATCCTGCCCCCGGGCCGCTTTTTTTCGCTCGGGCTCAAGACCGGGCGCAGACCTGCCGATAAGACGGAAGCGGCACCAGACGCGTCTTGCGTCTGCCGCCGGAGTACCGCCATGTCCGAACCCCTGAGTGTGCTGGTCGTCGATGACCAGGAATCGGTTCGAGCCGCCATCGCCCTGGCGCTCGACCGCCTGGGCCATCGTGTGTTCGAGGCACGCGACGCCGTCTGGGCTCTCGAACTGTTCGGCCGCCATCGCCCCGACGTGGTGCTGCTCGACGTGGAGATGCCCGGCCACGACGGCTACTGGGTCGCGCGCCAGATCCGCGAGGGCGAACAGGGTCACTGGACTCCGATCATCTTCCTGTCGACCCATCATGGCGACCAGGACCTGCTGCGCGGCATCGAGGCCGGCGGTGACGACTACCTGATGAAACCCGTCTCGGCGGTCGTGATCGCGGCCAAGCTGCGGGCAATGCAGCGGCTGCGCGACATGCAGCGCCGCCTGGTGACGATGGCCGAGGAACTGCGGCAGGCCAACCTGGAGCTGCGCCGCATCAGCGAGGCCGATGAACTCACCGGCCTGCTCAACCGGCGGGGCATGGAACGGGTGCTCGCCACCGAGCTGAGGTTCGCCCAGCGCGAGCGCCTGCCCATCAGCCTGGTGCTGTGCGATGTGGATCACTTCAAGGCCTACAACGACAACTTCGGCCACGTGCGCGGCGACGATTGCCTCAAGCGCGTGGGCGAACTGCTGCGCAAGACCTGCATGCGCCCGCGTGACGTGGCGGCGCGCTATGGCGGTGAGGAATTCGCGCTGATCCTGCCCAACACGCCGAAGTCCGGCGCGATGACCTTCGTGCGCGGCCTGGCGCGGCTGCTGGAGCTGCATGCGCCCGAGCATCCGTTCTCGCCGGTGTCACCGCGCCTGACGCTGTCCGGTGGCATCACCACCTGCATTCCTGACGAGAGCACCACGCCCGAAGGCCTGCTGATGCGTGCCGACGAGGCACTCTATGCCGCCAAGGAGCGCGGACGCAATCGCTTCTTCAGCTTCGAGATGCAGCTCGACACCGAAGAGCAGCGCTGACACCCGGGCGACGCCGCCGGCCGCAGCGCTGGCGTAGCATGCACGCACCACACACGTTCGTGTCTTGCACCAGGAGCCCCGAGATGTCCCTCCCCGAAGTGTTTGTCGTTTCGTCCGTGCGCACTGCCATCGGCACCTTCGGTGGCACGCTGAAAGACGTGCCCCTGCCCGAACTGGCCACGACCGCCGTCAAGGCCGCGCTGGAGCGCAGCGGTGCACCGCTGGACGCCGTGGGCCACCTGGCCATGGGCAACGTGATCCCCACCGAACCCCGTGACGCCTACCTCAGCCGCGTGGCGGCCATGCAGGCCGGGCTGCCACAGGAGGTGCCGGCCTTCAACGTGAACCGCCTTTGCGGGTCAGGCCTGCAGGCGATCGTCTCGGCGGCGCAGTCACTGCTGCTGGGCGACTGCCAGATCGCCGTCGGCGCCGGTGCGGAATCGATGTCGCGCGGCCCCTACCTCGTGCCGGCCGCCCGCTGGGGGGCCCGCATGGGTGACACGGCCATGCAGGACTACATGCTCAACATCCTGCACGACCCGTTTCACCGCATCCACATGGGCATGACGGCTGAGAATGTCGCCGAGGCCCACGGCATCACGCGCGAGCAGATGGATGCCCTGGCGGCCGAAAGCCATCGGCGCGCGTCCGTGGCCATCCAGGAAGGCCGCTTCAAGGGCCAGATCGTTCCGGTGGAGATCACCACCCGCAAGGGCGTCACGCTGTTCGACACCGACGAGCATGTCAAGCCCGACACGACCATCGATGTGCTGGCAAAGATGAAACCCGCCTTCAAGAAGGAAGGCGGCCTGGTCACCGCCGGCAATGCCTCGGGCATCAACGACGGTGCCGCCGCCGTGGTGCTGGCCACGGCCGACGCCGTGCGCACCCACGGCCTGAAGCCGCTGGCCCGGCTGGTGGCCTACGCCCACGCCGGGGTCGACCCCAAGGTCATGGGCATCGGCCCGGTGCCGGCCACACGCGCCGTGCTGCAGCGTGCCGGGCTGAACGTGTCGGACCTCGACGTGATCGAGTCCAACGAGGCGTTTGCGGCCCAGGCCTGCGCGGTCAGCAAGCTGCTGGATTTCAACCCGGCACGCGTCAACCCGAACGGCTCGGGCATCTCGCTGGGGCATCCGGTGGGCGCCACCGGCGCGATCATCACCACCAAGGCGGTGCATGAACTGCACCGCACCGGCGGGCGCTATGCCCTGGTCACGATGTGCATCGGCGGCGGCCAGGGCATCGCCGCGGTGTTCGAGCGGGTCTGACCGGGCCTGAGCAACCCGCCCGGCCGGTCGGCGCAGTGCTCAGCGCCTGCCCGGCTCGGCCTGGCGCCCGGCCCACCACCAGATCGCGACGCCTGCGGCCATCATCGGCACGCACAGCCACTGCCCCATGCTCAGGTTGAGGGCGAGCAAACCCAGGAAGTCATCCGGCTCACGGAAATACTCCGCCACGAACCGGAAGAAGCCATAGCCGATCAGGAACATGCCCGAGACCTTGCCGGTGGCCCGCGGCTTGCGCGCATAGAGCCACAGCAGAACAAACAGCAGCAGGCCTTCCAGCGCGAACTGATATAGCGGCGACGGGTGGCGCGGGATGTCGCTGCCCGATTGCGGGTAGATCATGGCCCAGGGCAGGCTGGCATCGGCCTGTCGCCCCCACAGCTCGCCATTGATGAAGTTGCCGATGCGCCCCGAGGCCAGGCCGGTGGGCACGCAGGGGGCGATCAGGTCGGTGACCTCGAAGAAGCGCCGCTTGCGCTTCCAGGCAAAGAGCGCCATCGCACCCAGCACGCCCAGCAAGCCCCCATGAAAGGACATGCCCCCCTTCCAGACCGCAAAGACCTCCAGCGGATGGCTGGCGTAGTAGCCTGGTTTGTAGAACAGCGCATACCCCAGCCGCCCGCCGATGATCACGCCCATCACGCCGAAGAACAGCAGGTCCTCGACGTCGCGGCGCGTCCAGCCCGTGTCGACATAGGGCGCCTGGCGCACCCGCACGGATGCCAGCCACAGGAACAGGCCGAAGGCCACCAGGTAGGTCAGGCCGTACCAATGGATGGACAACGGCCCCAGGGAGATCGCGATCGGGTCGAATTGCGGGTGCACCAGCATCAGGCGTCCTTGGTTCACGAGGGTATGGAAACTGCCGTGTGCGGCAGGTGGGCCCGCACATGGTCGATGAAGCGCACCACCACGGGGTGGGCCGGCGTTGGCCAGACCAGGCTGGTCTCGCAATCGAGCGCAGCGTCAGGCACGGGTCGGTAGATCACGCCGGGGCGCTGCAGGCGGGTGACCGACTCAGGCACCCAGGCCACCCCGATACCGGCTGACACCAGGTTCACGATCGTCTGCATCTGGATGGCCTCCTGGGCGATGCGGGGTGCCACCTGGTGGGCGCGGTAAGCCAAAAGGACCGCATCATAAAGCGAGGGACTGATGGTGCGAGGGAAGATCACCATGGGCTCGTGCAGCACCTGTGCGAAACGCAGCGCCCCGCCTGCAGCCAGCGCATGATCAGCCGGCAAGGCCAGCACCAGCGGCTCGTCGACAACGACCACCTGCTCGAAACCCTGCAGACGCTCGCCGCGGGCATGCAGGACAAAACCGGCGTCGATCTCGCCGCTGGCAAACGCTGCGAGCTGGACATCCAGCGTGGCCTCGCGCAAGGCCAGCTCGACGCCGGGCACCTGTTCGCGAAAGCCGCGCAGCCAGGCGGGCAATGCGCCATAGCCGATGGTCGACACGAAACCGAGGCGCAGCCTCCCGACGATCCCCTGGGCTGCGGCACGCACGGTCGGGCCCAGCTCGTCGACCTGGCTCAGCAGCCGTCGCGCCAACGGCAGCAGGGCATCACCGGCCGGGCTGAGCGCCACCGAGCGGCGCGTGCGCACGAACAATTCGGTGCCGAGCAGCCCCTCGAGTTGCCGGATGGCCATCGTGAGCGGCGGCTGGGTCATGTGCAGCCGCGCGGCGGCGCGCCCGAAGTGCAACTCGTCGGCCACGGCCACGAACTGCCGCAGGTGACGTAGCTCGATCATTGATACTCGATACGAATCAAAACCTATCAAAAGATATATTTGAGCACAGGCACGCTCCGTCGCATACTGCGAGCCTGTTCCGCCCCCCCACGAGACTCACGAAGGACGAGCCATGAGCTTCAACCGCCGCTCGAAGAACATCACCGAAGGTGTGGCCCGCGCGCCCAACCGCTCGATGTACTACGCCCTGGGTTACCAGGCCGAGGACTTCTCCAAGCCCATGATCGGGATCGCCAACGGGCACTCCACGATCACCCCGTGCAACTCGGGCCTGCAGAAGCTGGCCGACGCCGCAGTCGAAGGCATCCGTGAGGCCGGCGGCAACCCGCAGATCTTCGGCACGCCGACGATCTCCGACGGCATGGCCATGGGCACCGAGGGCATGAAGTATTCGCTGGTGTCGCGCGAGGTCATCTCCGACTGCGTCGAGACCTGCGTCGGCGGCCAGTGGCTGGATGGCGTGATGGTCATCGGCGGCTGCGACAAGAACATGCCCGGCGGCATGATGGGCATGCTGCGCGCCAATGTGCCGGCCATCTACGTGTATGGCGGCACCATCCTGCCGGGTCACTACAAGGGCCAGGACCTCAACATCGTCAGCGTCTTCGAGGCCGTGGGCCAGTTCAGCGCCGGCAAGATGAGCGAAGAGGACTTCTGCGAGATCGAGCGGCGCGCCATTCCCGGCAGCGGCTCGTGCGGCGGCATGTACACCGCCAACACGATGAGCTCGGCCTTCGAGGCGCTGGGCATGAGCCTGCCGTATTCGTCCACGATGGCGAACCCGCACGACGAAAAGCTCAACTCGGCCCGAGAATCGGCCCGGGTGCTGGTCGAGGCGGTCAAGAAGGACCTCAAGCCGCGCGACATCGTCACGAAAGAAGCGATCGAGAACGCCGTGGCGGTCATCATGGCCACCGGTGGTTCGACCAATGCCGTGCTGCACTTCCTCGCGATCGCCCATGCCGCCGAGGTCGACTGGACCATCGACGACTTCGAGCGCATGCGCAAGAAGATCCCGGTGATCTGCGATCTCAAGCCCTCGGGCAAGTACCTCGCGGTCGACCTGCACAAGGCGGGTGGCATCCCGCAGGTGATGAAGGTGCTGCTGAAGGCCGGCCTGCTGCATGGCGACTGCATGACCATCACCGGCAAGACCGTGGCCGAGAACCTGGCCGACGTGCCGGACACACCGTCGGCCGATCAGGACGTCATCCGCCCGATCGACCAGCCGTTGTATGCCGAGGGCCATCTGGCCATCCTGAAGGGCAACCTCTCGCCCGAAGGCTGCGTGGCCAAGATCACCGGCTTGAAGAACCCGGTCATCACCGGCCCGGCACGGGTGTTCGACGACGAGCAGTCGGCGCTGGCCGCCATCATGGCCGGCAAGATCAAGGCCGGCGACGTGATGGTGCTGCGCTACCTGGGCCCCAAGGGCGG
>CBFGPV010000094.1:0-16493 GCA_965650765.1 uncultured Burkholderiales bacterium | reverse complement strand
CTGATCAGGGTGGCGCGCCATGCGATGCCCGCGACGCGGTCGACAGGGCCGACACGGTGGACGTCCGGCCGTGGTCGGTGCCACCTGCCCGCTCCAGACCGATCGCCTGCAGGCGATCGACGAACCATGACAACGCCAGCCCGTTGTCCGAGCTTCGCCAGGCCACGCTCAGCTGCACGCGGGGTTTGGGTGCAGCCACCGACAAGGCCACGAGCCGGCCCTGGGCGAGCGGTCCGGCCACCAGGGGTTCGGGCAGAAAACCGACCCCCAGCCCGGCCACCTGAGCCGCCAGCTTGGCCTGCAGGCTGGACACCGTCAGCACGTCGGCAGCCTGGGCGATGCCCGACGAGCGTGGTGCGGTGCTGCGGGCCGAATCGGCCACGACCACCACGCGGTGGCGGCGGATCGACGGCAGCGTCAGCGGTTGTGGTTCATGGGCCAGCGGATGGTCCGGCGCCACCGCAAACACGAAACCCACGGCACCGAGGGGGCGGTGAGCGATCTCCGCGCTGCGGTGCGCTTCGATCTCGGTCAGCGCCAGGTCGGCACGCCCGGCCAGCAGCGACTCCCACACCCCGCCCAGCACCTCGGTGTGCAGCCGGATGCGGGTGGGGTGCCCGGCGGCATAGAAGTCGGCCACGGCGGCCATCACGGGGTCAAGTGGCACCAGTTCGTTGACCGAGATCACGAGTTCGGGCTCCCAGCCGTCACCCAGCCTGCGCACGCGGCGCTCCACCGCACGTGCGGCATCGAGCACCGCTCGTCCTTCGTCGAGCAGCACCCGGCCGGCATCGGTCAGCGTGGCGCGGTGCCCGCCACGGTCGAACAACTGCACGTCCAGGTCGCTCTCGAGCTTCTTGACCGTATAGGACAAGGTCGAGGTCGTGCGGTGCAGCTCTTCGGCCGCGGCAGCGAAGCTGCCGCGCCGCGCGATGGCGTCGAGCACCTGCAGCGCGTCCAGGGTCAGGCGAAGCATGGCGGGAAGTCGTTCGATGGATTCGATCGGGTCGGCCGAATTTATCCGTTTTCATTCGAGGCGGCGGTTCGCCACCATGCGGTGCGCGATGCCCGAACGCATCGCTTGCCCTGGATGTTCACTCCCTACCTTTATCCGGACTGCCCATGAGACACAAGCTCCTTCCGACGTTCCTGCTCGCAGGCTTTGCACTGCTGGCCGGCCTGGCTTCGACCGCCCGCGCTGCCGCGCCCGATGGCGAGGGCAGCATCGCCCTGCACTACAGCGACGGCTCGCCTCCCTCGGTAGGCCTGGAGGCGGTGAATGCGCAGCTTCGCCGCATCGGTGTGCGGGTGAGTGAAGTCCCGATTCCCGACGCCGCCCGACCGGTGCTGGCGGCCTCCCGAAAGCGCGCACTGAGCGCGCAGGAGTCGGCGGCCGTGCTCGGCCACTTCAAGCTCGACCGCATGGCGCTGGTGCAGGAGATCGTGAGCGCCGGCCGGGCACCCGAGATGCCGCGCGGCGGCTACCTGCAGACCTCGGAGATCGGCGTCGCGCCCTACCCCAAGGTCTACGACATGCAGGCGCTCGATGCGGCCACGACGGCGTTCATCCAGCGCAAGTTCGGCCGGCTGCATGTGAACAGCTCCGACGCTGGCGTGGGCATCGACGAGGTGATGACCATCGTCTCCGGCGGGCCCTACACCTGGTTTTTCGTGTTCCCGCAGGACGTGGTGGGCAAGCTGCGTTTCGGCCGTGTCGGCGAGCGCGGGCCGGCCTGGCGCATCAGCTACCCCGGGCTGGTGCCGCACGGCGGCTTTTTCGACGCCCCGCACGGTCTGGTGGTGGCCTATGCGCATGGCCCCTCGTCCTTCGTGATGCGGTATGAGGACCCGAGCGTCGACGGTGCGGCGACGCTGAACGACAACCCGTGGATCGACTTCACGGCCCCCCGCCCGGTGCTGCTCGCGTCGCCGCGGGCCAAGCTGGCGTCGCGCTGAGCGCGTCGGGCCCACCGCCGCCGCACCGGCGGCTCACAGCAGCAGGTGTTTCGGCAGCGACGCAATGAACGCTGCCGGCCCCGGCAGGCCCTGGCCCGGGCTGAGGTGGGCCACCATCAGCTCCCAGGCCTGGCCTGCGTCGCGGGCCTTGAGCGCATCGATGATGCGGGCATGTTGCTGCCACGAGCGGCGGATCTGGCCCAGTGCGGCAAATGCATGGCGCCGATAGGCACCGGTGCGCGCCCGCAGATGCAGGATCTCCTCGCGCAGGAAGGCATTGGCGCAGGCCTTGTACAAGACCTCGTGGAAGGCCCGGTTGTGCGACTGCCAGCCTTCGACATCGTCCGCCGCGACACAGGGCTCGGCCGCGACGTGCGCCTGCTCCAGCGCGTCGAGATCGGCCTGGGTCATGCGCTCGCAGGCCAGCCGCGCACACACCCCCTCCAGTTCGGCCAGCAGCTCCCACATCGCCAGCAACTGCGGCACGTCCATCCGCGCCACCAGCATGCCGCCACGCGGCTGGCTCTGCAGCAGCGAGCGCGCCTGCAGCTGCAGCAGCGCTTCACGCACCGGGGTGCGTGACACCTGGAACCGCTCCATCAGGGCAGCTTCGTCGATGGAATCACCGGGGAGGAGCTCCCCGGTGCGGATCGCCTGTTCGATCCACTGTCGGACTTGCTCGGCAACTTTCATGGCTCACCTAGGGTAAACACGGGGTGTTATTTATTCTCCAAGCGCCTAAAAATATATTTATACAAGCGCTGCGGATGCAGTTAACGACCTTCATTGTACGAAAGGTGGCCGACGATGTGTAGGAACGCTCCCCACGCCTGGATCCCGCTGGTCGGGCAGTCCGCGGCCCTGCAAGGCGTCGAACTGACCGCCGCACAGCAGCGACGCATCGCCGACGTGCTGGCCCGGTTGGCCAGCGCCGGGCACTTCCTGCCGGTGCGGGGCCTGTCATGACGGCCATCGGGGCTTGTCCCTCGATCCGTTCGGTGCGGGACGGCCTGCAGTCCGGGGCGATGAACGCCCGGCAGTTGCTGGACGCCCAGTTCGCACAGTTCGTGCATGGGTCCGCGCAGCTGGGGTGCCTCGTGCATGCCGCATCGCCGGAAGTCGGCGGGCCCGGCCTGCTGCATGGCGTGGCCCTGGCGCACAAGGACGTCTTCCGCTTGCGCGGGCGTGACCCGGGGATGGGTCTGCCGCCCGGGTCGACCGTGCCGGTGGCTCAGGAGTCGATCGCCTTGTCGCGCCTGAGTGCGGCAGGTGCGAGCTACCTGGGTGCCCTGACCTTGTCGGAGTTGTGCTGTGGCGCAACGGGCGACAACCCTCATCATGGCCGCCCTGTCAATCCGCTGGATCCGCGCGCCATGGTGGGCGGGTCGTCCAGCGGACCGGCCGTCGCGGTCGCCGCCGGACTCTGCGCCGCTTCGCTTGGCACCGACACCGCCGGATCGGTGCGCATCCCTGCGGCCACCTGCGGGCTGGTTGCCCTGAAGCCAGGGCACCGGGCCATCAGCCCGGTCGGGATGGCCAGCCTGGCACCTTCGCTCGACACCCTCGGCATCCTGGCACGCTCGCCTTCTGACGCGGCGCATGTGTGGGAAGCCTTGCGTGCCGCTCCGGGCTGCGCGCCAGCGGCCGACCGATCTGTGGCGATCGACGCAGCACTGCAGGCGCCGCGCCGCTGGCGCCTGGGCATGGCGTTCGATGACAGCGCACTGCACCCCGACGTGGCGCAAGTGCTCGAAAGCCTGCGCGACGCGCTGCCAGGGTCATGGACGCAGGCGCGGCGGATTCTGCCGGAGATGTCGCGCTGGGCGGCGCTGGCTCAGACCGTGCTGCATGCCGAGAGCGCTGCCACCCATCTGGCCCGGCTGCAGGTGCAGGCCCAGCGCCTGTCGGGTGCCACCAAGGCCATCCTGTTGCCCGGGCTGGCCGTCCCCGCGACCTGGTATGCGCAGGCCATGGCACAGCGCCAGGCCGAACGAGAGGCGTTCGTGTCGGCCGCCCTGGACGAGGTGGACTTTCTGTTGACGCCCGCACTGCCGGTGCCTGTGCCCGACTGGTCCCAGGTGACCCCGGGCGAACCCGAGCATGACCCGGACATCCTGCTGGCACTGCATCACCACTTCTCGTTCGTGAACTACCTGGGCCTGCCGGCCGTGGTGGTGCCGATCGGCGTCGACCGCCGTGGCCGCCCCGTCTGCGTGCAGGCGATCGGACGCCTGGGAGACGAGGGCCACCTGCTGGCCCTGGCGCAGCACCTGATGCCGCACCTGATGCAGCCGGCCGACGCACGGCCCCAGTGACACCTACCTACCGAGTCTTCACATGAGCAAGATCACCGCGTCCCAAGCCCTGTCGCACCTGCGTGTGCTGGACCTGTCGAGAGTGCGCGCCGGCCCGACCTGCGTGCGCATCCTCGCCGACTTCGGCGCCGACGTGATCCGGGTCGAGCCGCCGCCGGGCGTGGATCCGAACGAGGGCATGTTTGCTGCAGATCGTGACAGCGGCGATTTCCAGAATCTCAACCGCAACAAGCGCTCGCTCACGCTCAATCTCAAGAAGCCGGGCGCGCTGCGTGTCTTCGAGCGCCTGGTGGCCACGGCCGACGTGGTGGTCGAGAACTGGCGGCCGGACGTGAAGCAGCGTCTGGGGGTCGACTACGACAGCCTGCGGCGCATCAACCCGCGCATCATCCTGGCCAGCATCTCGGGGTTCGGGCAGGACGGGCCGTATGCCTGGCGCCCCGGGTTCGACCAGATCATCCAGGGCATGGGCGGGCTGATGTCGGTGACCGGACTGCCCGGACAGGGGCCGGTGCGCGCGGGGCTGGCCGTGGCCGATTCGAGCACCGGCATCTATGCGGCAACCGGCATCCTGATTGCCTTGCTGGAGCGCGAGCGGTCGGGGCAGGGCCAGTGGGTGCAGGCCTCGTTGCTGCACACCCAGATCGCCATGATGGACTTCCAGGCGGCCCGCTTTCTCAACGAAGGCGAGCATCCGGTACAGGTCGGAAACGATCACCCCACCAGCAGCCCGATGGGCCTGTTCGAGGCGAGTGACGGGGCCTTCAACCTCGGCGCCTCGGGTGAGGGCAACTGGCGGCGACTGTGCCTGGCGCTGGATCTGCCCGAGCTGGCCGACGATCCGGACTACCGCACGGAAAAACTGCGTGTGCGCCATCGCGCGCGGCTGAATCGCGAGCTCGGCGAGGTGTTTGCGACAAACACCGTGGCGCACTGGGTCGATCGGCTGAACCGGGCCGGCGTGCCGGCCGGGCCGGTCTACACGGTGGCGCAGATGTTCGACGATCCACAGGTCCGCCACCTGAAGGTGGCGCAGCAGGTGGACACCCGCGTGGGCCGCAGCTTGCGCCTGGTGTCGCAGCCGATCACACTGACACGCACGCCTGCCGACATCGCCGCACCGGCTCCGCGCTGGGGTGAACACACCGAGGACCTGCTGCGCGAACTGGCGTTCAGCAACACCGACATCGAGCAACTGCGCAGCGAGGGGGTGGTATGAGTCCCGGGCATCTGACGGTCACGACCAGCGGCTCGGTGGCGACGATCCAGGTCTGCAACCCGGGCAAGCACAACGCCGTGTCGCTGCCGATGTGGAGTGCGTTGCGCCACGAGGTCGAACGCCTCGATTTGCGGCCGGACGTGCGCGTCATCGTGCTCACCGGCCAGGGTGAGCGGGCATTCGTCTCGGGTGCTGACATCTCGGCATTTGGCGCCGACCGCACGGCCGGTGCCGCAGCGGCCGACTACGACACCGCCGTGCTGGCGGCACAACACGCCCTGATGCACTGCAACAAGCCCACGCTGGCGCGCATCCAGGGCGTGTGCATGGGCGGCGGGATCGGACTGGCGCTGGCCTGCGACCTGCGGTATGCGACGCACTCGGCACGCTTTCGTATGCCCGCGGCGCGCCTCGGCCTGGGCTATCAGCTCGAAGCCATGCAGCAGATCGTGGACGTGATCGGGCCATCCGGCGCGCTGGACCTGTTCCTGACGGCACGCAGCTTCGACGGCGTCGAGGCGCGTCGCATCGGGCTGGTGCACGACAGCTTCGACGACACGACCTTCGCGGCCGCGGTGGAAAGCCAGGTGAGCGCGCTGGCGGCACTGGCGCCGCTGACCTTGAAGGCCGCCAAGGCCGCGATCCGCGCATGCGCCCGCCCGGGCGGCGAGGCGCAACGCACCCAGGTGCAGCGCTGGGTGCAAGCCTGTTTTCACAGCCACGACTACCAGGAGGGTCAGCAGGCCTTCCGCGAGCGCCGCGAACCGGTGTTCACCGGCGCCTGACCCGACCGCACAGGAGACCTCATGACCAACCCGCGCGTGCCCTACCGCTACAGCGACGACCGAGCCCGACTGGCGCCGCTGGACGGGGCCTCCATCCTGGTTCACGTGGTGATCAACGTGGAGCACTGGCCGTTCGACCAGCCGATGCCGCGCACCATCCTCACGCCGCCCCACGGGCGCGACAGCCTGCCCGACATCCCCAACTTCTCATGGGTGGACTACGGCATGCGCTGCGGCTTGCCGCGCATGTTGCGCGCGCTGCAGGACCGACGGATTCCGGCCTCGACGAGCTGCAATGCCAGCGCGATCGACGCCTACCCCCGCGCGGCCGAGGCCATGCTCGACGCCGGCTGGGAGTTCATCGGCCATGGCATGCATCAGAAAAGCCTGACGGCTGGCGCCGACGACGAGGCCGAGGTGATCGCCGCGGCGCTGGAGCGGCTGCATGCCTTCACCGGGAAGCCCACCACCGGCTGGCTGTCGCCCGGGCTGCGCGAGACGCATCGCACCCCCGAACTGCTCAAGGCGGCGGGCCTGGAATACGTCTGCGACTGGTGCATCGACGATCTGCCGGACTGGCTGCACACCGACGCCGGGCCGCTGCTGGCCGTGCCCTACAACCTCGAGCTGAACGACTCGGTGATCTGCGCCGTCGAGAAGCAGGGCTCGTCGGAAATGCTGTTGCGCGTGAGCCGCACGCTGGCGTTGTTCGAGCGTGAGGTCGAGCAGCGCGGTCAGCCGCGGGTGCTGGCCCTGGGGCTGCATCCGCACCTGATGGGCGTGCCGCATCGCTTTGCCGATTTCGAGGCGATGCTCGACCAGCTCATGGCCTCGCGCTCGGTGCGTTTCGTCACCGGTCGGGACATCGCCGCCTGGTACCGCGGCCAGGTGCCTGCACTCGATGGGCAGACCGGGCGGGCCGGGGAGGTCGCATGAACGCCATCGACGCGCTGGTGGTTCACCTGCAGCGCCCGGCGGGCACACTGCCCGAGCCGGTGCGGCACGCGGCCAAGGTGTTCATCCTCGATGCGGCCGGCGTCGGACTGGCGGGCTCGCGCCACCCGCGCATGCCACAGGTGCTGGCAGCCGCCAGGGCACTGGGCGGCGCAGAGCCTGCCTCGGGCCCGGTGGCGCGTGTCTGGGGTTCGGGCGACCTGCTGCCCTGGGCCTCGGCGGCCCTGGTCAACGCCTACCAGGTCTTCAACCAGGAGTTCGACTGCATTCATGACCAGGCCGTCATCCATGCGATGGCCTGCCTGCTGCCGGTGTGTCTGGGCTACGCCGAGGTGCACGGGGGCGTCAGCGGAGCCGAGCTGATCGACGCCGTGACGCTGGGTCTGGATGTGGCCATCTTCGTGGGCATGGCCCAGCGCGCACCGATGCATTTCTTCCGGCCGGCGATGTGCGGGGGCCTGGGCGCCGCCGCGGCCCTGGCCCGGCTGGGTCGCCTGGACGAGGACGCGATGCGCGACACGCTGGGGCTGATGTTCAGCCAGCTCAGCGGCACGATGCAGGCCCATGTCGAGGGGTCGCCTGCCGTGGGCATGCAGGTGGGCTTCAATGCCCGCGCTGCGGTCACCGCGTTCACGCTGGCACGTGCCGGTTTCCCCGGGCCGCGCGACATCCTCGAAGGTCCGTTCGGCTACTTCGCGCTGTTCGATGCAGGCCGGGCGGACTGGGCCGCTGTGGCGGATCGCATCGGCCGCGAGTTCCAGATCACACGCATGAGCCACAAGCCCTATCCCACGGGACGGGCCACCCATGGCGGCATCGAGGGCGTGCTGCACCTGCAGCGGCAGCATGGCTTTGGCGTGAACGACGTGGAGCGTATTGCAGTGCATGCCTCCGGGCTTGTGGTCAGACTGGTGGGGCGCCCGGCCCTGGCCGACATGGATGCCGGGTATGCGCGGCTGTGCATGGCCTATGCGGTCTCGGCCGCCCTGCACTCGGGAGGTGTGGGCCTGCATGACTTCGATCTGGCTGTGCTGCGAGAAGAATCACGGCTCGCACTGGCACGGCGGGTCCACGTGGTGGACAACGCCATCCCCGATCCGAATGCCATCGCCGGGCCGCAACGCGTCGAAGTCTTCCTCAAGGACGGCCGCCGCCTTGCCACCGACATCGATCAGATCCTGGGGCACCCCGACCGTCCCCTGGACAAACCGGCCCAGGACCGGAAGTTCGCGCATTGCTGCGCCTGCGCACAGCCGCCGCTGAGTGCCGGCCAGACCGATGCATTGCGCCATGCGCTGCGACACCTGGAGGACTGCGATGACGTCCGCGAACTCCTGCCGCTGATGGCCGCGCCTGCCGAACCGTCGTTTTCATCATCCCTGACTGCCCCCTGAAGGAGGTTTCCATGAAGTTCTCCGCTTCCATCATGTCCCTGGCCATGACCCTTGCCGCTTGCGGCGCCGCGGCCCAGGAGCTGCCCAGGACCTCGCTGAAGGTCGTTGGCAGCACCAGCACCTTGTCGCCGTACAAGGACTTCGAGCACCCGTTCTGGACACGCACCGTCAGCGAGCTGTCCGGCGGGCGCGTCACCGCCGAGGTGCGCGGCTTCAACGAGATGGGGCTGAAGGGCCCCGAGTTGCTGCGGCTGATGTCCAGCGGCGTGATCGAGTTCGGCACCGCCACGCTGTCGTACTTCGCCGGTGACAACCCGATCAACGAGGCGATCGACCTGGCGGGCCTGGCACCCGACGTGAAGACCGCCCGCCAGGTGACCGATGTGTTCTACCCGGTGTACGAGAAGTTGTATGGGGAAGGCTCCCGCGTGAAGCTGCTGGGCATCTCCACCTACCCGGCCCAGGTGTTCTTCTGCAATGCGCCGGTGAAGGGGCTGGCCGACATCCGGGGCAAGAAGGTGAGAACCAGCAGCCGGACCCAGGCCGAGTTCGTCGAGGCCCTGGGCGGCAACGCCGTCACGCTCGCCTTTGCCGAAGTGGTGCCGGCGCTGCAGAACCGGGTCGTGGACTGCGCCATCTCGGGCTCGATGTCCGGCTATTCGGCCAAGTGGTACGAGGTGAGCACGCACCTGCTGGCGCTGCCGGTCAACTGGAACCAGCAGATCCATGCCGTCAGCCACAAGACCTGGGACCGGCTGGACCCGAAGGTGCGCAGCTTCCTGCAGACGCACATCACCACGATGGTCGACGACATCTGGAAGGCCGCCGAGCAGCAGACGCGTGAAGGCATCGAATGCAACACCGGTGCCGCGACCTGCCCGCACCCGCTCAAGGGCCGGATGGTGCTGGTGCTGCCCAGCGACGCCGACCGCGCACTGCTGCGCAAGGTCACGATGGAGGCGGTGCTGCCGAAGTGGGCCGCGCGCTGCTCGGCCGAATGCGTCCAGAGTTTCAACACCACGATCGGCCGTGCGCTCAACGTGGTGGCAGCCAAGTGAGACCATCATGCTGAAGGCAGGACTCCCCTCGGCAGCGGCGGCGCTGCCTCGTTCGACCCCGGAGCGAACGCCATGGCTTGATCGGCTGCTTCACCACGCCGAGGGGCTGTCTCGCGCGGCGGTGTGGGCGGGTGGCGCGCTCACGCTGGCCAGCGTGGCGCTGATCACTGCCGACGTGATCGTCCGCAAGCTGCTCGGGCGAGGCATTGGCGGGGCCGACGAGCTGGCCAGCTACGTGTTTGCGATCAGCACGTCGTGGGCCTTCGCCTTCACGGTGCTGCAGCGCGCCCATGTGCGGGTCGATGTGTTCTACCACCTGTTGCCCGTGCGGGCGGCGGCCGCGGTGGACTGGCTTTGCCTGGTCGCGTTCGGGGTGTTTTTCGGCTGCCTCAGCTACTTCGCGCTGGACGTGGCGATGGCGTCGTGGGATCAGGGGGCGCGCGCCAACACCACGCTGGGCACCCCGTTGTGGATCCCCCAGGCGCTCTGGTTCGCTGGCCTGGCCTGGATGTGCACGGTGGTTGCGCTGCTGCTGCTGCGCGCCACCGTGGCGCTCGTCCACGGCGAGGCGGCCGTGATCCAGCGCATCGCAGGCGTGCGTACGGCACAGGAAGAGGCCCGGACCGAAGCCCAATCGGGCCGCGACATCATCGAAGGAGAGCGTTCATGATCGCCACCGCACTGATCCTCCTGCTGACGCTCATCGGCATCAGCATCCCGGTGGGCGTGGCCCTCGGGCTGCTGGGGCTGGGGCTCGACCGGATCTACTCGATGCTGCCGCTGTACGGTGCGATCGGCGAGATCACCTGGAGCGCCAACAACGAGTTCCTGCTCATCACGATCCCCTTGTTCATCCTGCTCGGCGAAGTGCTGCTGCGGGCGGGGTTTGCCGAGGGCATGTACCGGGCCATGGCCTTGTGGCTGTCGTGGCTGCCGGGAGGGCTGATGCATGCCAACATCGGGGCCTCGACGCTGTTTGCGGCCACCTCCGGATCGAGCGTCGCGACCTCGGCCACGGTGGGGACGGTCTCGATCCCGCAGATGACGCGCTACCGCTACAACGAGCCGCTGTTCCTGGGCAGCATCGCGGCCGGCGGCACGCTGGGCATCCTGATTCCGCCGTCGATCAACCTGGTCATCTACGGGGTGCTCACGAACACGTCGGTCCCCAAGCTCTACCTGGCCGGCATCCTGCCCGGGCTGATCCTGGCGAGTCTGTTCATGTTGGCGATCGTGCTGGCCTGCACCTGGCGGCCGGCCTGGGGCGGTGAGCGTGTGTCGAGCACCTGGCGGGAGCGTTTCGACAGTCTGGTGGATCTGCTTCCACCGCTGGGCATCTTCGTGCTGGTGGTGGGCTCCATCTATGCCGGCGTGGCCACGCCGACCGAGGCGGCCGCACTCGGTGTGTCGGGTGCGCTGGCCCTGGCATGGCAACGTGGTCGGCTGCATCTGCCGATGCTGCGGCAGGCGCTGGAAGGCACGATGAAGGCCACGGCCATGATCATGCTGATCGTGCTTGGATCGAGCTTCCTGAACTTCGTGCTGTCGTCCACCGGCCTGACTCAGACCCTCACCGACGCCATCCGCAGCCTGGATCTGTCGCCGGGCTGGATGCTGCTGGCCGTGGTGCTGTTCTATCTCGTGCTCGGCTGCTTCATGGAGACCCTGTCGATGATGATCACGACCGTGCCCATCCTGGCACCCGTGATGATCGCGCTGGGGTTCGATCCGGTGTGGTTCGGCGTCATCGTGATCCTGCTCGTCGAGCTGGCCCTGATCACCCCGCCCGTGGGCCTGAATCTCTTCGTGGTGCAGAGCGTGCGCAAGGGCGGCTCGATGGGCACGGTGATCCTCGGTGCGATCCCCTTCGTGCTCGTGCTGCTGGCCATGATCGGCCTGCTCGCACTGGCGCCCGATGTGGCGCTGTGGCTGCCCACCGTGCTGGGCTCATCGACGCCCTGAACTGCATTCCCCAGGGTGTCCCGTCTCGCCCGCCGCGTGGGTGAAGTGGGGCTGCGCCTGCAAACTTCGAGAGACTTCATGGCAGAACTTCAAGACATTGCGCCGCTGCGTGCCTGGATCGGCAGGGCCCATACCGACGTCGACACCCTGCATGACCGGGACGCCCTCAGGCTCGCGGCCGCGCTGCACCAGATTGAGCGGGCGCCGCAACACGGTCAGCCACTGCCCACGCTCTGGCACTGGGCCTGCTTTGCACCCATTGCCGACGGCCGCGAGCTCGGCGTCGACGGTCACCCGGCACGCGGGGGATTCCTGCCGCCCGTGGAACTGCCGCGGCGCATGTGGGCCGGTGGCGACCTCGTGATCGAGCAGCCTCCGCGTGTGGGCGAACGTCTGCGTCGGACCTCGCGCATCGTCGATGTGCAGGCCAGGCAGGGGCGCAGCGGCGCGCTGGTGTTCGTGACCGTGCAGCATGAGATCACCGGCGACAGCGACGGCCTGACGCGCCTTCGTGAGCGTCAGGACATCGTCTACCGAGGGCTGGCCGGGGCAGGTGCAACGACTGCGCCTGTCGAGGTGGGCACCCTGCCCGAGCACTTCGACTGGCAGTGCAGCATGCGCCCCGACCCGGTGATGTTGTTCCGCTACTCCGCGACCACGTTCAACGGACATCGCATCCACTACGACACGGCGCATGCAGTGCAGACCGAGGGCTATCGAGGGCTCGTGGTGCACGGGCCGTTGACGGCGACGCTGCTCGCCGATGCATTCGAGCGGCGCCTTGGGCGCGGTTCGCTGAAGCGTTTCGCGTTCAAGGCCGTCAGCCCGGCCTTCGTCGGCGAGGAACTCATCCTTCGTGGCCGCAGCGAAGGTGAGGGCCGCCACACCCTCTGGGCCACGGATGCAGGACACCAACGGGTCATGAACGCGACCGCCTGGGTCTGACCCCCACACCACCCGATACGAGGATCAAGATGAGCGAGAACCCCACCTATCAGGACATCCGGGACGCCGTGCGCGATCTGTGCGCGGCTTTCCCGCCCGAGTACCACCGCCGGGTGGACGAGGAACGCAGCTATCCGGAAGCCTTTGTCAATGCACTCACCGAGGCCGGCTGGCTCGCCGCACTCATCCCGGCCGAGTACGGGGGGGCCGGTCTGGGCCTGGCCGAGGCCTCGGTGATCATGGAAGAGATCAACCGGTCCGGTGGCAACTCAGGGGCCTGCCACGGGCAGATGTACAACATGGGCACGCTGCTGCGCCATGGTTCGGCGCAGCAGAAGCAGGCTTACCTTCCACGCATCGCGCGCGGTGAACTGCGGCTGCAGTCCATGGCGGTCACCGAGCCCACCACGGGCACCGACACCACCCGGATCAAGACCACTGCCGTGCGCCACGGCGACCGCTATGTGGTCAACGGGCAGAAGGTGTGGATCTCGCGGGTCCAGCACTCCGACCTGATGATCCTGCTGGCGCGCACGACCCCGCTGGCCGAGGTGAAACGCAAGTCCGAGGGCATGTCCATCTTCATCGTGGACATCCATGAGGCGCTGCGCAAAGGCATGACGGTGCAGCCGATCGCCAACATGGTCAATCACGAAACGAACGAGCTGTTCTTCGAGAACCTCGAGGTTCCGGCCGACAACCTCATCGGCGAGGAAGGGCAGGGCTTCCGCTACATCCTGGACGGGCTCAATGCCGAGCGCACGCTGATTGCGGCCGAGTGCATCGGCGATGCCCGCTGGTTCATCGACAAGGCCACTGCCTATGCGCGGGACAGGGTGGTCTTCGGGCGGCCCATCGGCCAGAACCAGGGGGTGCAGTTTCCGCTGGCCCAGGCCCACATCGAGATCGAGGCGGCCGACCTGATGCGCTGGGAGGCCTGCCGGCGGTTCGATGCACACCAGCCCTGCGGCCCGCAGGCCAACATGGCGAAGTACCTGGCGGCCAAGGCTTCATGGGAAGCCGCGAACGAATGCCTGCAGATCCACGGTGGTTTCGGCTTTGCGTGCGAGTACGACGTGGAGCGCAAGTTCAGGGAGACGCGCCTGTACCAGGTGGCGCCGATCTCGACCAACCTGATCCTGGCCAACATCGCCGAGCATGTGCTGGGCCTGCCCCGCTCGTTCTGAGCGCCCCCAGGGCCGGGCTGCGCCCAGCCCGCCCCCCGCGAGGGGCAAGGACACTTGGGGCGGCCCGGCGTTTCCTTGATCGCACAACATGGGAGTCATGTGATGGGCCTTGCCTGTCGTTCCTACCTGTTCGTACCCGGGCATCGGCCCGAGCGCTTCGAGCGCGCCCGCGTCAGTGGTGCCGATGCCGTGGTGATCGATCTTGAAGATGCGGTGCCGCCACAAGCCAAGGAGATGGCCCGCAAGGCGGCGCACGACTGGCTGGCTGCCGGCCACCCGGCGGTGGTGCGGATCAATGCACCGGGCACCGTCTGGTTCGCTGGCGATCTGGAGATGTGCCGCATCGCCCGCGCGCCGGTCGTGATGGTGCCCAAATCGGAGAACCCCGAGGACCTGGAGCATGTGGCGGGTCGCACGCCGTCGCTGATCATGCCGCTGATCGAGTCGGCCGGCGGCATGGCGGCCGTGCGCCAGATCGCTCGGGTCAGTGCCGTGCAGCGGCTCGTGTTCGGGACGGTGGACTATCAGCTCGATCTCGGCATCGATGCCGGTGAAGCCGCGCTGCTGCCGGCACGCCACGAGCTGCTGCTGGCCTCGAAGCTGGCGGGCCTGCTTGCGCCGGTCGACGGTGTCACGCTGCGCTGGGAGGACGAAGCGCTCGTGCACGCCGACGCCCTGGCGTCCAGGCGACTGGGCTTTGGCGCCAGGCTGTGCATCCATCCGAGGCAGGTGCAGCCGGTGCATGAGGCGTTTCTCGCCAGCGACGATGAACTGGCCTGGGCCAGGGAGGTTGTCCAGGCCTGCGAGGTCAGCGCGGGGGGCGCGGTACAGGTCCGTGGGTCGATGGTCGATCGCCCGGTCCTGCTGCGTGCACAACACATTCTGGGGATGGTTCAGGCCCCCCGGCATCTTTCGGTACGACCCGCACGGGTCTGATTTCTGGAGCAGCAATGAAGGCAATCGTCGCTGTCAAGCGCGTGGTGGACCACAACGTCAAGGTGCGTGTCAGGCCCGATGGTTCGGGCGTGGAGACTGACAACGTCAAGATGAGCATCAATCCGTTCTGCGAGATCGCAGTGGAGGAGGCCGTGCGCCTGAAGGAACAGGGCCGCATCACCGAGGTCATTGCCGTGTCATGCGGCACCGCTGCGTGCCACGACACGCTGCGCACGGCGATGGCCATCGGCGCCGATCGTGCGATCCATGTCGACACCGATGTCGAGCTTCAGCCGCTGGCGGTGGCCGGCCTGCTGGCCAGCCTGGTCGGCCGGGAACAGCCCCAGCTTGTCCTGCTGGGCAAACAGGCGATCGACGACGACTGCAACCAGACCGGCCAGATGCTCGCGGCCTTGCTGGGCCGTCCGCAAGGCACGTTTGCGAGCCGTGTGGTCATGCACGATGGCGTGGTGCAGGTGACCCGTGAGATCGATGGTGGCCTTGAAACCGTGGAGCTCCAGTTGCCGGCCGTCGTGACCACCGACCTGCGCCTGAACGAACCGCGCTACGTCACCTTGCCCAACCTGATGAAGGCCAAGAAAAAGCCGCTCGAGCGTGTGACACCACAACAACTGGGCGTGAACGTGACGCCGCGGCTGCGAACCCTGCGGCTCGCCGAACCCACCGGGCGCCGCACCGGTGCGCGGGTGGCTGACGTGGCCACGCTGGTGTCCCGACTGAAACACGAAGCCAAGGTGATCTGAGGAGACCGGACATGCCGACATTGGTGATTGCAGAACACGATCAGGCGGGCCTCAAGCCCGCCACACTTCACACGATCACGGCCGCGCTCGCATGTGGCGCGCCCGTGCATGTGCTCGTTGCGGGCCATGACATCGGCCCTGTCGCGGCCCAGGTGGCCTGCGTCGCCGGCGTGGACAGGGTGCTGCATGCGGACGGGCCTGCACTGGCCGAGCCGCTTGCCGAAGTCCTGGCCGCACAGGTGCTGCAGCTTGCGGCGGGGTATGGTCACGTCCTGTTCGCGGCCACCTCCCAGGGCAAGAACGTCGCGCCGCGGGTGGCCGCGGGCCTCGACGTGGCGCAGGTTTCGGACGTCATCCGTGTGGTGAGTGCGGATGTGTTCGAGCGCCCCATCCATGCCGGCAATGCGATCGCCACGGTGCACAGCGCCGACAGCGTGCGGGTGCTCACGGTGCGATCGACCGCCTTCGAGCCAGCTGCTCAGGGCGACGCCCTGGCACCTGTGGAACGAGTGGATGCCGTGGCCGGCACCGGCCTGTCCCGTGTGGTGGGGCGCGAGCGCAGCCGCAGCGACCGGCCCGAGCTCACGGCGGCGAAGGTCATCGTGGCGGGCGGCCGGGCCCTGGGGTCGAGCGAGAAGTTCAGTGAGGTCCTCACACCGCTGGCCGATCGCCTGGGCGCTGCATTGGGCGCAAGCCGCGCGGCTGTGGACGCGGGTTACGCGCCCAACGACTGGCAGGTCGGCCAGACCGGCAAGATCGTGGCGCCGACACTCTACGTTGCCGTCGGCATCTCAGGCGCAATCCAGCACCTGGCCGGCATGAAGGACTCGAAAGTGATCGTCGCCATCAACCAGGACCCCGAGGCACCGATCTTCAGCGTGGCCGACTATGGGCTGGTGGCCGACCTGTTCGAGGCCGTTCCGGCGCTGAGCCGTGAGATCTGAGACGGACCGGTCGGATCGCCTCAGCTCAACATCGGCCACAGCGAGCCCGCCAGCAGCAGCCCCATCGCCCGGTT
>CBFGPV010000093.1:0-16579 GCA_965650765.1 uncultured Burkholderiales bacterium | reverse complement strand
GCTCAGAGGTCGCCGATCACGCCACCCTTGGCCAGGCACTCCGACGCCTTGACCGCCTTGAACCCGTGGCCCTTGCAGCTGTTCTGGCCCTTGCAGCTGTGCTCGGCCGTCTTGCAGTCGCTGTTGCCCTTGCAGTCATGCACGTTGTAGCAATGGACCTGGTCGCCGGCGCCTACCGCCTTGCCCGAGGAACCCTTGGGCGCCGTGGCGGCGCCCGCGGTGGCGGCAAAGGCCAGCGCCGTGGCGGCCAGGGCAAACGAAGCGGCGGACTTGAAGGGGGTGCTGTTCATGGATCGACTCCTTTGAAGGGTTGGAAACCGGCCTGTGTCAGGCATCGGTCCCCATGAGTCGTCCCCGCGTCGCGGACCTTACATGCAACAGCGTCGTCGCGCTCAGATCGGCAGGTCACCATGCTTGAGGCTGCGCAGCACAAAGCTGGACTTGCTGTGCCGGATCCCCGGGATCTTGTAGAGCCGCTCGCGCAGCAGGCGCTCATAGTCCTTGGTGTCACGCACGGCGATGCGCAGGAAGTAGTCGTACTCGCCGGACACCAGGCAGGCCTCCTGGATCTCGGGGATGGCCGCAAGCGCCTCGCCGAACTTCTCGAGCGTGGCGTCGCTGTGGCTGTCCAGCGTGACATGCACGATCACCGTCTCGCCGTAACCGAGTTTCTCCTGGTTGAGGCGCACGGTATAGCCCTCGATCACGCCCGACTCCTCCATGCGGCGGATGCGGTTCCAGCAGGGGGTGGTCGACAGGCCGACCTGCTCGCTGATCTCGTTCAGGCTGGCCCGGCTGTTCTTCTGCAAGACCCTCAGGATGGCCGCATCAAAGGAATCCATTCTTCACTTTCGATCCATCTAAGGAATTTTTTCTGAGTCTATTGCCAGAACCCGAAAGAAAGGAAGCACTTTCTGCCGCTGCGCCGGCATCCTTGCTGCCATGACAGCCCCCGCCCCCTCTTCCCTTCCGCCCTCGCCCACCGGCGCCCAGCTGCTGGTGCAGACCCTGCTCGACCTGGGCGTGGACACCGTGTTCGGCTACCCCGGCGGCGCCGTGCTGCCGCTGTACGACGCCCTGTTCCAGCAACCGCGCCTGCGCCATGTGCTCGTGCGCCATGAGCAGGCGGCCGTGCACGCGGCCCAGGGCTATGCCCGCAGCACCGGGCGGCTGGGTGTGGTGCTCGTCACCTCGGGCCCTGGGGTGTGCAACACCATCTCGGGCCTGGTCGACGCCCTGTGCGACAGCGTGCCGGTGCTGTGCATCAGCGGCCAGGTGGCCACCACGCTGATCGGCACCCAGGCCTTCCAGGAATGCGACGCCATCGGGCTCACCCGGCCGGCCACGGTGTGGAACCACCAGATCCGCCATGTCGACGAGATCGTCGAGGTGCTCACCCAGGCGGTCGAACGGGCGACCCGCGGCCGGCCCGGCCCGGTGGTGATCGACTTCCCGAAGGACCTGCAGCAGGCTCACGCCCCGGCCGCCGACACCCGGTTGCCGCCGTCCGTGTCGCTCGCACCGCGCCAGGCCGCCGGCGATCAGGCCGAGGGCATCCGGCAGGCCGTCGCGCTGCTGCGCGCGGCACGGCGCCCGGTTTTCTATGGGGGCGGCGGCCTGATCAACGCCGGCCCGGCCGCCTGTGACACCTTCACCCGCATCGTGCGCCAGCTCGACATGCCCTGCACCCTGACGCTGATGGGCCTGGGCGCCTTCCCGGCCAGCGACCCCCGCTTCCTGGGCATGCTGGGCATGCACGGCACGCTGGAGGCCAACCTCGCCATGCACGAAGCCGACCTCATCGTTGCGGTCGGCGCCCGCTTCGACGATCGCGTGACCGGGCGGTTGTCGGGCTTTGCGCCCCACGCCCGCAAGATCCACATCGACATCGATCCACGCATGATCAACAAGCTGGTGGCAGTCGACGTGGCCCTGGTCGGCGACGGCGCCCAGGTGCTGAATGCCCTGGCCGCTGCGCTTGGTGAAGGTGCCCCGGGGCCGCGCGTGGACACCTGGTGGCAGCGCATCGAACAGTGGCGCGCGCAGCACTGCCTCGCACTGCCGCCGGACGACGGCAGCCTGCGGCCGCAGCGTCTGCTGCATGCATTGAACCGGCACCTCGCCCGGATGCCACACCCCATCGTGTCGACCGACGTCGGCCAGCACCAGATGTGGGCAGCGCAGTACCTGCAGTTCGACCAGCCCCGGCGCTGGCTGACCTCGGGGGGCGCCGGCACCATGGGTTACGGGCTGCCGGCGGCCATCGGCGCCCAGGTGGCCCATCCGCAGGCCACCGTGGTGTGCGTGAGCGGCGATGCCTCGGTGCTGATGAACATCCAGGAGCTGGCCACCGCCGTGCAGCACCGCCTGCCGGTCAAGCTGGTCATCTGCAACAACGGCCGCATGGGCATGGTGCGCCAGTGGCAGCAGCTCAATCACGGGGGGCGCTACAGCCACAGCTACACCGAGGCCCTGCCCGATTTCGTCGCGCTGGCGCGTGCCTTCGGCTGGCACGGACAGCAAGTCACCGACCCCGCTCATCTGGACGGCGCCCTCGAGACGCTGTGGCGCACGCCAGGGCCCTGCCTGCTCGATGCGGTGGTGGTGTCGGACGAGAACTGCTACCCGATGATCCCGGCCGGCTGCGCCCACAACGAGATCCTGCTTGCCCCGCCGCGGGTCGACGCCCCCCGCCATGCGGGTCACACGAGTGCAGTTGCTGCACTGCAGGATTGACGGGCCGCACGACGCGGCAGACGATGGTCGGCATCCCGACTCCCCTGGGAGCCCGCCATGCCCACCGCCACGCGCGCCCTGCAGATCGGTTTCCTGGCCTTGAGCTGCGCCACGGCCGGCGCGCAGCCCCCGGGCGATGCGCCCGCACGGCCCCTGCCCGGCGGCCACGCCGCGATCGAGAGCTGCGTGAGCAGCCAGACGCTGCAGTTCCACCGGGACGATGCCCGCGCCGTCCTGGATGGCGACGACCACCGCCAGGTGCAGGCGCAGATGCAGGCGCGCTATCCGGTGCTCGGGCGCGACGGCTTCGAGCCCAGCCATATCGTGCTGTGGCAGCGCGAGGGCCGCGAATGGCTGTATGTGACCCTGCTCGAGAACCCGTCCCGACCCGGCGAGCTGTGCTTCACGGCCACCTTCACCGCCAGCGCGCTGGCCATCACCCCGACGCTGCTGAGCAAGTACTTTGCATTGCGCTCGGCCGGTCGTTTGCCCGCAACACGTGCCGGGGGTTGACGACAGCAGACCACCCGGACGGCGTCACTGGGTTACATTAGAGGCTTCGGTTCAGGTGGCCGCAAGGCTGCCTCCCTGGCTTGGCCACGTCATGTGGCCGGCTTTGTTTTCGTGACCCACCCCTGCCGGGTCTCCGCCTTTCGCCATGAGGCGGCCACCCCGGGCCCTGACGCAGTGTGAACGCGTCGGCGGCTGGCATGTGGGCATGCGGCCCCGGGCTCCCCACACCCGCCAAGCCGCCCCGAAAGACCGATCCCGTTCGCCGGGTGCCGATGGCACCCCGCGCAAAGCTGTAGCGATACCATCGTGTGATGGTGTCGCGCCGCGGACGTGGCCGCATCGGGCCTGTCCGCCGTGATCCATCATCCATACGGAGGCGCCAGCCATGGCCAAGGAAGAACTGATTGAAATGAACGGCGTGGTCGCCGAAGTGCTGCCCGATTCGCGCTATCGCGTCACCCTCGAGAACGGCCACAGCCTGGTCGCCTACACCTCGGGCAAGATGCGCAAGCACCACATCCGCATTCTGGCAGGTGACCGTGTGTCGCTGGAGCTGTCGCCCTATGACCTGAGCAAGGGCCGCATCACCTTCCGTCACCTCGAGCACCGCGGCCCCGGCCCGAGCCACGCACGCCGCGTTCACTGAGCGCCCTGCGCCCGCCCCTCGGGCGCATCACCGGCAGCCAAGGGGCCGTTCAAGGCCCACGGTGAAGTCCGGCCTCCAGGGCCGGCCCCGCTTGCGCAGTGCCTTGCGCAACACCTGGCGCAATCCCTTGCGCAATCCCTCGTGCAGCGCCCCGCGCCCGGCCATCTGCCTGCGCGATCAGAGCCGCCCCGGGCCCCCTCGTCTCACCCCACCGTCCCCGCGTTCCCCAGCCATTGCGCAAGCACCTCGTCGGTGTGCTGCCCCAGCACGGGCGGTGCGAGGCGGTAGTGCACCGGGGTTTCGCTCATGCGGATCGGGTTGGCCACCGTGGGCACGGTGCCGGCCACCGGGTGCTGCAGGTCCACACGCAGGCCACGCGCCAGCACCTGGGGGTCGGCAAACACGTCATCGAGGCGGTTGATCGGGCCGCACGGCACCGCCTGCGACTCCAGCAGCGCGATCCACTCGCGGGTCGAGCGCATCACGGTGGTCTGCCGCAGCAGCGGGATCAGCTCGGCCCGGTGCGCCACGCGCTGGGCGTTGGTGGCAAAGCGCTCGTCGCTCGCCCATTCGGGGTGCCCGGCCGCGGCGCAGAAGCGCGCGAACTGGCCGTCGTTGCCGATCGCCAGGATCATGTCGCCGTCAGCCGTCGGGAAGTCCTGGTAGGGCACGATGTTCGGATGGGCATTGCCCATGCGGCGGGGCACGCTGCCGCCGATCAGGTAGTTGGCGGTCTGGTTGGCCAGGCAGGCGATCTGCACGTCCAGCAGCGCCAGGTCGATGTGCTGGCCGCGCCCGGTCCGGTCGCGGTGGCGCAAGGCAGCCAGCACACCCACCGTCGCATACAGGCCGGTCATCACGTCGGTCAAGGCCACGCCCACTTTCTGCGGGCCGGCACCTTCTTCGTGGTCGGCGCGGCCGGTGACGCTCATGAGCCCGCCCATGCCCTGGATCAGGAAGTCGTAGCCCGCACGGTGCGCATACGGCCCGGTCTGGCCAAAGCCGGTGATCGAGCAATAGACCAGCCGCGGGTTCAGCGCCAGCAGGCTGGCCGCATCGAGCCCGTAGGCCGCCAGTCCGCCCACCTTGAAGTTCTCCAGCACCACATCGGCCTGCGCGGCCAGCCGCCGCACCAGGGCCTGGCCCTCGGCACTGGCGATGTCGATGGTGATCGAGCGCTTGTTGCGGTTGGCACTGAAAAAATACGCAGCGTCCGTCGTGTCCTGCCCCTGCTCGTCCTTGAGCCAGGGCGGGCCCCAGGCGCGCGTGTCATCCCCCTGGCCCGGGCGTTCGACCTTCACCACGTCGGCGCCGAGGTCGGCCAGCAACTGGCCGGCCCAGGGCCCCGCCAGCACACGTGACAGGTCCAGGACCTTGACGCCGTCCAGGGCGCCGGGCGCAAGCATGGCGCTCAGAACGCAGCGATGCCGGTCTGGGCACGGCCCAGGATCAGCGCATGCACGTCATGGGTGCCTTCGTAGGTGTTGACCACCTCCAGGTTCACCAGGTGGCGGGCCACGCCGAACTCGTCGCTGATGCCGTTGCCACCCAGCATGTCGCGCGCCGTGCGGGCGATGTCGAGTGCCTTGCCGCAGGAGTTGCGCTTCATGATCGAGGTGATCTCGACCGCTGCCGTGCCTTCGTCCTTCATGCGGCCCAGGCGCAGGCAGCCCTGCAGGCCGAGCGTGATCTCGGTCTGCATGTCGGCCAGCTTCTTCTGGATCAGCTGATTGGCCGCCAGCGGCTTGCCGAACTGCTTGCGGTCGAGCGTGTACTGGCGGGCGGTGTGCCAGCAGAACTCGGCCGCCCCCAGTGCACCCCAGGCGATGCCGTAGCGCGCGCTGTTCAGGCAGGTGAACGGGCCCTTGAGGCCACGCACCTCGGGGAAGGCGTTTTCCTCGGGGCAGAACACCTCGTCCATCACGATCTCGCCGGTGATGCTGGCACGCAGGCCCACCTTGCCGTGGATGGCCGGCGCGCTCAGGCCCTTCCAGCCCTTTTCGAGGATGAAGCCGCGGATCGCGCCTTCGTCGTCCTTGGCCCAGACGACAAACACGTCGGCGATCGGGCTGTTGGTGATCCACATCTTGCTGCCGCTCAGGCTGTAGCCGCCAGCCACCTTCTTCGCCCGCGTGACCATGCTGCCGGGGTCGGAGCCGTGGTTGGGTTCGGTCAGGCCGAAGCAGCCGATCCACTCGCCGCTGGCCAGGCGGGGCAGGTACTTCTGCTTGCTGGCTTCATTGGCAAACTCGTTGATCGGCACCATCACCAGCGACGATTGCACGCTCATCATCGAGCGGTAGCCCGAATCCACGCGCTCCACCTCGCGGGCGATCAGGCCGTAGCTCACATAGTTGAGACCGGCCCCACCGTACTGCTCGGGGATGGTCGGGCCGAGCAGGCCCAGTTCGCCCATCTCGCGGAAGATGGCCACGTCGGTCTGTTCGTGGCGGAAGGCCTCCAGCACGCGCGGCGCCAGGCGATCCTGGGAATAGGCCGCGGCCGCGTCACGCACGGCGCGTTCGTCATCGCTGAGCTGCTGGTCCAGCAGCAGGGGGTCTTCCCAGTTGAAGGTGGCGCGCTTGTTCGAAGAACTCATGTCAGGCTTTCCGCGGGGTGTGTTCGTGGAACCGTGCCGGGGTGAGGGCATCCCGACAGGGGAGATGCCCAACTATAGAATCGGCCCGGCACCGGATACAACCGATTTCTTCGCACGGTATTGTGCGTTTCAGGAACTCCAGGACAAGCTCACTGCACCATGCGCAGGAAGATCCCCTCCACCGCGGCGCTGGCAGCCTTCGAGTCCGCCGCGCGTCACCAGAGCTTCACCAAGGCGGCCAGCGAGCTGTCGGTGACGCAAAGTGCGGTGTGCCGCCAGGTGGCCGCCCTCGAGGACTTCCTGGGGCTGAAGCTGTTTCGCCGCACGCGCCGGGGCGTGACGCTCACCGAGGCTGGGCTGAACTACAGCCGAAGCGTGAGCGCCCGCCTGGACGAGGTCGAGCGCGACACGCTGGACCTGATGGCCAAAGGGGGCCAAGGCGGCACGCTGGAACTGGGGGTGGTGCCCACCTTTGCCACGAAATGGCTGCTGCCCCGGCTGGCCGCCTTTCACCGTGCCCACCCGAGCATCACGATCAACCTGGTGGCGCGCACACGCCCCTTCCTGTTCGACGACACCCCGTTCGACGCCGCCATCTACGCCGGGGAATCCGGCTGGCCCGGCACCGAAAGCCGCTTCCTGATGCGCGAGAACCTGGTGGCCGTGGCCAGCCCGGCCCTGGTGCGCCAGCACCGCCCCAGCGGCGCGGCCGGCCTGGCCCGCATGCCGCTGCTGCAGCAGGGCACCCGGCCTTATGCATGGCGCCACTGGTTCGAGTCGCTGGGCTTGCAGGTCGACAACGACATGGCCGGGCCGCGTCTCGAGCTGTTTTCGATGCTCACCGAAGCCGCGCTGCATGACATGGGCGTGGCGCTGATCCCGCGCTTCCTGATCGAGGCGGAACTGGCCGACGGCCGGCTGGTGGAGGTCGTGCACCACGACTACCTGAGCGACCGGTCCTACTATCTGATCTATCCCGAACCCAAGGCCGAACAGCCCGTGCTGGCGGCCTTCCGGGCCTGGCTGGAAAGCGAGGCCCGGGCCTACCGAGAGTCCACCGGGCTCGGCTGAGAAGGTGTGGACGAACCCGCCATGCCCGCTCATCCTCCCCGAACGCACCGGCTCGGCGTTGCCAATGCGCGCCATCGCCCGAGCGACGGCTGTGCTTTGCGCCTTGACCCGGCACGCCCGGGTGGCCTGCTCGGCCACGTCGGATCCATTCACACTTTCTGAGCCCTCACCCTGGAGCCCTTTGCATGCCCACCCTTGTCATCGTCGGCGGCGGTCACGCCGCTGCCCAGTTGTGCGGCGCCCTCGCCGAAGCCCGCAAGCAGGGCCAGTTCAATGACCGCATCGTGCTGGTCAGCGAAGAGGCGCACCTGCCGTACCACCGTCCGCCGCTGTCCAAGCAGCTGATCAAGTCACCCCAGGCCGCCCTGCCCGAACTCAAACCACTGTCGTTCTACCAGGACGCCCAGATCGAACTGCGGCTGCAGACCCGGGCGCTGGCGATCGACCCGGCCGCTCGCACGCTGACGCTGCGCGATGCCGAAGGCCAGGAGTCGGCCCTGGCCTGGGACCGGCTCGTGCTGGCCACCGGCGCGCGCGCCCGTCATCTGCCCGGCATGGCCGACAACCCGCCCGGGGTGCATGTGCTGCGCACTTTCGATGACGCCACGCGGGTACGTGATGCGATCACCGCGGCCGGCCACCTGATGGTGCTGGGTGGCGGGTTCATCGGCCTGGAGGTGGCGGCCACGGCGCGCGCCCTGGGCAAGCAGGTGACGGTGATCGAGGCCGCGCCGCGCCTGTTGGGGCGAGCGGTGTCGCCGGCCCTGAGCGAACATGTGCTGGCCGTGCATCGCCAGTCGGGCATGACCGTGCACCTCGGTCAGGCGCCACAAGGCCTCGTGCTCGATGCGTCCGGCCGCTTTGCCGGCGTGAACCTGGCCGGTGAGGTGCTCGGCGCCGACCTGCTGCTGCTGGGCATCGGCGCCACACCCGACACCACGCTGGCCCGCAGCGCCGATCTGGCGCTGGACACCACGGTGGGCGGCATCCGCGTCGACGGCCAGCTGCGCACCAGCCACCCGGACATCCACGCCATCGGCGACTGCTGCGCCTGTCCGGGGCCGGACGGCCGACCGCAGCGGCTCGAATCCATCCAGAACGCCAACGACCAGGGCAAGACCCTGGCGGCGGTGCTGCTGGGCCAGGACGTGAGTCACGCCGCCGTGCCGTCGTTCTGGTCGGACCAGGGCGAGGTGCGCCTGCAGATGGCCGGCCTGTGGCGCGCCGACCTGCAGGCGGTGCGACGCCCAGGGGCCAAGGACGGCAGCTTTTCCTGGCTGCACTACGACGGGGACACGCTGGTGGCGGTCGAGTCGGTCAATGCACCGATGGACCATCTCGCGGCCAAGAAGTGGCTGCAGGCTGGCCACTCGCCCGCACGCGCCGCCGCGGCCGACCCGGCCGTGCCGCTCAAGGACCTGTGACCCCCTCGCGCGCCAGCCACACCTCCAGCCCCTGGGCATTGAGTTCGATGTCGCCGGCCAGCATCTGCACGATGCGCTCGTGCGGGTCGGTGTTGCCACCGTCACGCAGGCGGTCGGTGTAGAACTGGTCGAGCCCGGCGCGCAGGCGCTGCGCCCGGTCGGGGGTGTCGGCCACATCGCGGGCGAGGCTGACCATCGCGTCGATCTGTTCGTGCAACATGGCCGCATGGCGCGCCACGGCCTCGCGACCCTGCACCGCCCCAAAGTGCGTGAGGTACATGCACTCGGGCGTGTGGGCCATCAGCCGGTCGATCGACTGGTGCAGCGCCGCGGGCTCGAACTGCACCGGGGTGGTCGTCGGGAAGGCATACGGCCCGTTGGCCAGGCACAGGTCGGGGTAGGCGATGCCGAAGGTGTCGCCGGTGAACCAGCCCCGGCTCGCGGCATCATGGATGCAGTGGTGATGGCGCGCATGCCCCGGCGTGTCCAGGAACAGCAGTTCACGACCGGCCAGGTGCAGCGTCATGCCGTCTTCGGTGGTCAGCACCCGCTCGGGCGGCACCGGCACCAGCTCGCCGTAGTCGCGCTCGGCCACCTCAGCCCCGTAGACCGCCCGCACGCCCTCGATCAGCACGCTGGGGTCGATCATGTGCCGCGCCCCGCGCGGGTGCACCACCAGGCGGGCATTCGGCAGATGCTGCAGCAGCAGCCCTGCCCCTCCGGCATGGTCCAGGTGCACATGGGTGACGATGAGCCAGTCGACGTCGGCCCGGTCGACGCCCTGCGCGTCGAGCGCCGCCAGCAGCCGCGGCACGGCCAGGTTGGGCCCGGTGTCGACGTAGGCGGCACGGCCCTGTTCGACGATCAGGTAGGCGGCATCGAAGTGCGGGCGGACAAAGCCGGTGTCGATCACCGTCACGCCATGCGGCAGGAACTCGAGGAAGGCATGCATGCACCAATTCTGCCGCAGCCGAAACCACCGATCATCGGGCCTGTCAAGACATGCCCCCAATGGTTTTTCGGAGATTCGGGCCTTTCGGGGCCGTCCGAGAATCGTCCCGTCAAAACCAATCCAACTGCAGGAGCCCCTCATGAAGACACGCGCCGCCGTCGCCTGGCAATCCGGCCAGCCCCTGAGCATCGAGGAGGTCGATCTCGACGGCCCGCGCGAGGGCGAGGTGCTCGTCGAGGTGAAGGCCACCGGCATCTGCCACACCGACTACTACACCCTGTCCGGCGCCGACCCGGAAGGCATCTTCCCGGCCATCCTGGGCCACGAGGGCGCCGGGGTGGTCGTGGACGTCGGCCCGGGTGTCACCTCGCTCAAGCCGGGCGACCATGTGATTCCGCTCTACACGCCCGAGTGCCGGCAGTGCAAGTTCTGCCTCTCTCGCAAGACCAACCTGTGCCAGGCGATCCGCGCCACGCAGGGCAAGGGCCTGATGCCTGACGGCACCTCGCGCTTCTCGCTGGGCGGCAAGCCGCTGTTCCACTACATGGGCACGTCCACCTTCGCCAACCACATCGTGGCACCGGCGATTGCGATGGCGAAGATCCGCCCGGATGCCCCGTTCGACAAGGTCTGCTACATCGGTTGCGGCGTGACCACCGGCGTCGGTGCGGTGATCTTCACCGCCAAGGTCGAGGCAGGCGCCAACGTGGTCGTGTTCGGCCTGGGCGGGATCGGCCTGAACGTGATCCAGGGCGCCAGGATGGTCGGTGCCGACAAGATCATCGGCATCGACATCAACCCCGCCCGCGAAGAGATGGCACGCCGCTTCGGCATGACGCACTTCATCAACCCGAAAAACGTCGACAACGTGGTGGACGCCATCGTGCAGCTCACCGACGGCGGGGCCGACTACAGCTTCGAGTGCATCGGCAACACCACCACGATGCGCCAGGCGCTGGAGTGCTGCCACAAGGGCTGGGGCCAGAGCATCATCATCGGCGTGGCCGAGGCCGGCGCCGAGATCAGCACACGGCCGTTCCAGCTCGTCACCGGCCGCAAATGGGAAGGCTCGGCCTTTGGCGGTGCCCGTGGCCGCACCGACGTGCCCCGCATCGTCGACTGGTACATGGAGGGCAAGCTGCGCATCGACGAGATGATCACGCACACGCTCAAGCTCGAGCAGATCAACGAGGGCTTCGACCTGATGAAACGCGGCGAGTCCATCCGCTCGGTCGTGGTGTTCTGATGACGGCGCCCGAGCTGCTGAGTGAACACGGCTGCTTCGGCGGCCGGCAGATGTTCCTGCGTCACCCGTCGGCCGTGATCGGCCTGCCGATGCGCTATGCGCTGTACCTGCCGCCCCAGGCCGCCAACGGGCCGGTGCCGCTGCTGGTCTACCTGGCCGGGCTGACCTGCACCGAAGAGACCTTCACGATGAAGGCCGGCGCCCAGCAGCATGCGGCGCGGCACGGCCTGGCGCTGCTGATGCCCGACACCAGCCCGCGCGGCGCGGGCGTGCCCGGCGAGGCCGACGCCTGGGACCTGGGCGTGGGCGCCGGCTTCTACCTCGACGCCACCCAGGCCCCGTGGGCCACCCACTGGCGCATGGAAAGCTACCTGATGGACGAGCTGCTGCCCCTGGTGGCGCAGCATCACCCGGTCGACGCCCGCCGCACCGGGCTGTTCGGCCACTCGATGGGCGGCCATGGTGCCCTCACGCTCGCCTTGCGCCACCCCGGCCGGTTCGCCTCGCTGTCGGCATTTGCCCCGATCGCCGCGCCGATGCAATGCCCCTGGGGCCACAAGGCCTTCAGCGCCTACCTCGGCGACGACCGCAGCGCCTGGGCGGCGCACGATGCCACCGAGCTGATGCGCAGCCGCCTGCAGCCGCCCTACCCCGGCGGCATCCTGATCGACCAGGGCCTGGACGACCGATTCCTGGCCGAGCAGCTGCACCCGCATTTGTTCGAGGCCGCCTGCGCTGCCGTGGGCCAGCCGCTCACGCTGCGCCGACATGCCGGCTACGACCATGGCTACTACTTCATCGCCACCTTCGTCGCCGACCACCTGGCCCACCATGCGGGCGCATTGACCGCCACACCGGGCTGAGCCGACACTACCCCCCTGCACAGCAGCGCCGCAGGCGCAGGGAGATCACGATGGGTCAGGGTCGCATGGAGTTCGGCATGAGTTTTGGCGCAGCACCGCAGGGCGGCGCGGCCCGGCGGGACGACGAATCCCCGTTCCGGGTGCTGGTGATCGCCGACCTGGGCGGCGACCCCGCGATCCCCCTGGCACAGCGCAAACCGCTGAAGCTGGACATCGACAACTTCGACCAGGTGCTGGCCCGTGTCGCGCCGCGCCGCACGCTGCAGCTCGAGGGCCAGGCGGTGACGGTGAGCTTCCGCGACTACGACGACTTCCATCCCGATGCGCTCTACCGCCGCATCGGTGCTTTTGCCACCCTGCAGCAGCTGCGCGACGCGGCCCAGGACCCGCGCCAGGCCCACCAGGTGGCCGTCGCCCTGGGTCTGAGCCCGGCTGATGCCGCCCCGGCTGCCGCACCGGCCGCGCCTGCCGAGGCGGGTGCCGACGACCTGATGGAACGCCTGCTCGGCCGCAAGTCGGCGCCGGCCCCGGCCGGTGCCGCGCCCACCGCCGGGTTCGACATGGAAGCCTGGATCCGCGCCGCGGTGTCGCCGCACGTCGTGCCCGACCCCACCCATGAGCAGCGGGTGGTGGGGCAGGCGCTGGAGGCGGCCCTGGGTGAACTGATGCGCCGTGTGCTGCACGACCCCGGCTTCCAGGCCCTGGAGGCCAACTGGCGCTCGCTCGACCGCCTGGTGCGCGAAGCCGACTGGGGCGAGACCCTGCAGCTGCTGGTGCTGGACGCCAGCCGCGCCGAGATCGAAGCCGACCTCGCCGCCGCGGCCGACGACCTCGGCCGCTCGGCGCTGTACCGTGTGCTGTGCGGTCCGGCCACACTGCCACCCGACGGCCAGCCGTGGTCCTTCATTGCCAGTGACCTGGCGCTGGGCGCCGACGAGGCCGACGTGCGGCTGCTGGCGGTGCTGGGCGCGATGGCCGCGAAGGCCGGTGCCCCCTGGGTGGCCGGCGCCCGGCCCGATGCGATCGGCAGCACGGGCGGCGCGCAGTGGGGCGAGCCGGCGGCCTGGCGCGAAGCGGGCGACGCACCGCTTGCGCTGTGGCAGGCCCTGCGACGCAGCGCCGTTGCCCCGTGGATCGGGCTGGCCGGGCCACGCATCCTGATGCGGCTGCCCTATGGGCGCCAGACCGACCCGATCAGCGCCTTTGCGTTCGAAGAACTCCCCGTGGACCGTCCCCACGAGGCCTATCTGTGGGGCCCCAGTGGCCTGGCGCTGGCCTTGCTCGCCGCACGCGCCTTCCAGGAAGACGGCTGGGAGCTGCGCCTGGAAAGCCAGCTGCACCTGAGCGACCTGCCCAGCCATGTGGTGCAGGTCGATGGCGAGTCGCAGCAGAAGCCTGGGGCGGAATGGCTGATCAGCGAACCCGCGGGCGACGCCATGCTGGAACGCGGCGTGATGCCGCTGATGAGCTACCGCAACCGCGACGCGGTGCGCCTGCTGCGCTGGCAGTCGATCGCCTCACCGGTCCAGGCGCTGCAGGGCGCCTGGGCCTGAGGCCGGCGCTGCAGCTGCGGCTGCAGCGTCGCTTTCAGCTCACAGCGGCGCCGGGCGGGTGGCCTCGGGCAGCTCGATCTTCACCTCCAGCACCTCCAGGTTGTCCTGGCGCTCGAGGTGGACCTTGATGTCGTTCGCGTTGATCGACACGTACTTCGAGATCACCTCGACCAGCTCGCGCTGCAGGGCCGGCAGGTAGTCCGGGCGGACCGTGCCGCGGCTGCCGCGCTCGTGCGCCAGGATGATCTGCAGGCGCTCCTTGGCCACGCTGGCCGTCTTTTTCTTCTCCCCGAGGAGGAAGGACAGCAGGGACATCACTCACCTCCCGCCGAACAGGCGCTTGAAGAAGCCGGGCTTGACGGCCTCGACGAACCGCATCGGGCGATCTTCACCCAGGAAGCGGGCTACGACATCCTTGTAGGCCTCGGCCACGTCGGTGCCCTGCATGTGCACCGCGGGCAGGCCCTGGTTGGACGCCTGCAGCACGGTCTCCGACTCGGGAATCACCCCGATCAGCGGAATGCGCAGGATGTCCTGGATGTCTTCGAGGGACAGCATCTGGCCGTCCTCGACACGGTTGGGGTTGTAGCGGGTGATCAGCAGGTGCTCCTTGATGGGCGTGTCGCCGTCGATGGCGCGCCGCGTCTTGGAACTGAGCATGCCCAGGATGCGATCGGAGTCACGCACCGACGACACCTCGGGGTTGGTCACCACCAGGGCCTCGTCGGCAAAGTGCATCGCCAGCAGGGCGCCGGTCTCGATGCCCGCCGGGGAGTCGCACACGATGTACTCGAAACCCATCTCGGCCAGGTCCTGCAGCACACGTTCGACACCCTCTTTCGTGAGGGCGTCCTTGTCGCGCGTCTGCGACGCGGCGAGCACGAACAGGTTCTCGCACTGCTTGTCCTTGATCAGGGCCTGATGGAGGTTGGCCTCCTTGTTGATCACGTTGATCAGGTCATACACCACGCGGCGTTCGCAGCCCATGATGAGATCGAGGTTGCGCAGGCCGACATCGAAGTCGATCACGGCCGTCTTGTGTCCCGCCAGGGCCAGGCCCGACGAGAAGCTTGCGCTGGTGGTGGTCTTGCCGACGCCCCCTTTGCCGGAGGTCACGACGATGATCTTGGCCATCGGTTGCAGTCCTTCAATGCTTCGTGTTCGATCGCGCCCGGCCGGAAAGCCGGCCCGGCGCGTTGTGATTCATCAGCTCTTCAACGGCTCCATCACGAGCTTCTCGCCCACCAGACGGATCTGGGCCGGCTTGCCCAGCACCTCCGCCGGTATCGCGGTTTCAGTCGTGCGGTAGATGCCGGCGATCGAGATCAGTTCGGGTTCGAGGCAGGTCGTGAAGATGCGCGCCTCGGTGTTGCCCCGCGCCCCGGCGATTGCCTTGCCCCGCAGCGGTGCATACACGTGCACATGGCCATCGGCGATCACCTCGGCACCGAAATTGACGGCCGCGAGCACGACCAGGTCGCCCCCCTTGGCATAGACCTGCTGCCCCGAGCGCAGCGGCTTGTCGATCACCAGGGTGCCCGGGCCGGCCACCGGCGTGGGCACCGGGATCGGCACCTCGCGGATGACCTCCTTCACGACCTCCAGCACCTCCGGCTCGGCCTGCGCCTGCGCAAACGACACGGCATCCGGGGCCGACACCAGCCCTGCCGCCACCGCCGCCGCATGCACGGCCTCCGGCCCGCCCTTCACCGCCACCGGCACCATCTTGTACTGCCGGATCAGCGCCAGCAGCGGCGCGAAATCGCAAGCGTCTGTATCGTCGGGCAGCGAGGTCAGGTCGATGACCACCGGTTCGTGGTCGAACACGTCGGGGTTGTCACCGAAACGGTGCGCCAGGGCGGCTGCGAGCACGGCCGGGTCGATGGAACGCAGCACCACCGCCAGCAACGGCAGCGTGGCGCTCTTGAGATCAAACACGACAGGGGAAGCGGCAGGATTGCCTGCGGGGGCGACGGCCATGGGCGGGTGCACACTCGACGAAAGCGCGAAGTTTACCGGGCGCGCCTGACGCGCCCGCCCAGTTCTTGCTGGAATCGTGCCAGCGCAGGCGCCATGTGCGCCTTGCGGCGCGTGATGAACAGCGTGGCCGTGTGCGACAAGGCACGCGGCAGGGTGTGCAGGCTGAGCTGCGGGTGATGGGTGGAGGCCTCGACCACCGAGCGCGGCAACAGCGTGATGCCGAGGCCGGCGCCCACGCAGCCGAGGATGCCTTCCAGCGTTCCGAACTCCAGCCGCACGAACGACGGCCAGCCTTGCGACACCAGCACCTGGTCCAGCCGCTGGCGGTAGGAACAACCGCTGCGAAAGGTCAGCGCCGACAAGGGCCGGCCCGACGCCGCCAGATCCGCCTTCAACGCGGCCGCGTGCTGCCAGCGCGCTGCCGTGACCAGCACCAGCTCCTCCTCGAACACCGCGCGGCCATCCAGTTCAGGATGGTCGAGCGGCCCCGCAACAAAAGCACCGTCGAGGTGGCGCGACAGCACGGCAGCCACCAGCTCGGCAGTGGGCCCGGTGCGCAGGCTGAGCTGCACGGCCGGGCAGGCCGCATGAAAGCGCGCGAGCACACCGGGCAGGCGCACGGCAGCCGTCGTTTCCATCGACCCGATGGCCAGCGGCCCGCGAGGCACGCCGTCGTCGACCACCGCCTCGCGGGCTTCGGCCAGCAAGGCGCCCAGCCGCTCCACGAAGGGCAGCAGCCGCTCACCGGCCGCGGTGAGCGACACGCCCCGGCTGTGGCGCTCGAACAGGGTCACCCCCATGCTCGCCTCCAGTGCGCGGATGCGTGCCGTGACGTTCGACTGCACGGTGTGCAGCTCCTGGGCCGCGCGCGTGATGCCGCCGCAGCGCGCCACGGCGGCAAAGGTGTGGAGGTCGGTCAGTTCCATGGGGCGGATCGTCGCGTCAGGTGTCAGGTGTCAGGTGTCAGGTGTCAGGTGTCAGGTGTCAGGTGTCAGG
>CBFGPV010000092.1:0-16860 GCA_965650765.1 uncultured Burkholderiales bacterium | reverse complement strand
GCAGCCAGCGCAGCATCTGCAGCAGCAGCACCTCGAACAGGCGGTCGGCCAGCAGACGCTGGCCGCAGCGCACCCGTTCGGTTTCGGCAAACAGCAGCGCCAGGGTCTGCTCGATGCCGTCGACCTCGGCAATGCGCAGGGCCACCAGCGGCGGCAAGGCTTGCGCAAGCGGATGGTGCACACCGCCGTCGAAATCGAGCGTCGCGCAGACGAAGTCGCTGCCGTCGCGTGGTGCGTTGTGAAAGTCATGCTCGAGCGGACGCGGGTAGAACAGCAGCGTCGGCTCGTTCACCTGGAGGCGGCGCGGCGCACCGCTGCGTGCGCGGTGGGTGACGACCATGTCCCCCTGGCGCAGCACATGCAGGAAGGCCCGCCCCGGCTGCGCCGCGAAATGGGTCACGCCACACAGCGGCCCGGCGTGGAACAGGTGGGCACGCACGCGAAAGCGCTCGAGCAGGGCCGACCGTCGATCGACGGGGACGGTGGGGGTGGGGGTGGGGGTGGGGGCGGTCATGGACGATCTGCAACGTTTTGCGGACGATATGCATCCCATCATACGACTCCGGCCGGCAAACTGAGCTTGTCCGACACGCCATGGCAGGTCGGACAGCCCGGGGCACCGCCCCGGCTCACAAGGAAACGCCGGGCCGCCCCAAGTTTGCTTGACCCCCGCGGGGGGCGGGCTGGGCAAAGCCCGGCCCTGGGGGCGATCTCAAGCAAACGCCGGGCCGCCCCAAGTTTCCTTGATCCCCTCGGGGGGCGGGCTGAGCGCAGCCCGGCCCTGGGGGCGCCCACCACCACCAGGAGTCATCACATGAACCGCGTCCCTCTGATCGATCGCAACGAAACCACCCCCGAGCGCCGTGCCCTGCTCGAGCAGATCCATGCTGCCTTTGGCGCCACGCCCAACATGTTCCGCGCCGTGGCGAATTCGCCTGCGGCACTGCAGAGCATGTGGGCCGCCTTCGGTGCCCTGGGCGGCGGCACGCTGGGCAGCAAGCTGGGCGAACAGATCGCGGTGGCCGTGGCCGACCGCAATGCCTGCGAGTACTGCCTGGCCGCCCACACGGTACTGGGCCGCAAGGCGGGCGCCACGGCCGAGGAGATGACGGCCGCCCAGGCCGGTGAATCCGCCGACCCCCGCACCCAGGCCGCCCTGCGCTTTGCGCTGAAGGTGGTCGACCAGCGGGCCCAGGTGAGCGACAGCGACGTGCAGGCCCTGCGCCACGCCGGCTTCAGCGACGAGGCCGTGGTGGAGATCCTGGCCCACGTGGCGCTGAACCTGTTCACCAACTATGTGAACGTGGCCTTTGCGGTGCCGGTCGACTTCCCCGCGGTGAAGCTGCGCCGCGCCGCCTGAGACCGGCCCGCGCCGCCCGGCACGGGTTGCACCGACATTGACATTGCTCAAGTACGGCGGCCTCCGGCAGGACAGGGGTGAAGCGGGTGCGCACAATCGAAGCGCCCTGCCACCCCAGCCCTGACGGAGACCACCGGCGTGCCGCCCCAGACCACCGATGCGCCCGCCCCGCCGGCCTCCCACCGCACCAGCGCGCCGGCACGCAGCGCCCAGGCGATCGACTGGCACGCCCTGGGCATCGACGACACGCTGCAACGCTGCGGCACCGACCCGCAACAGGGCCTGAGCGACACCGAGGCCGCACGCCGCCTGGCCGACCACGGCCCCAATGCCCTGCCCGAGGCCCCCCCGCGCCCGCTATGGCGCACCTTTGCGCGGCAGTTCCAGAGCCCGCTGATCTACATCCTGTTCGTGGCCGCCGTGCTGGCGGTGGCGCTGGGCCACCATGGCGATGCCGCCGTGATCCTGGCCGTGGTGATCGTCAATGCGCTGATCGGCAGCATTCAGGAAGGCCGGGCAGAACGCTCGATGGCCGCGCTGCGGCGCCTGTCCTCGCTGCACGTGTGCGTGCTGCGTGACGGCCGTGAGCAGGTGCTGGAGGCCCGCGAGCTGGTGCCGGGCGACCTGATGCTGCTGGCCGCCGGTGACGCGGTGGCGGCCGATGCCCGACTCATCGACGAAGCGCAGCTTCAGGTGGCCGAAGCGGCGCTCACGGGCGAGTCCGTGCCGGTGGCCAAGTCGCTGGCTGCGGTGCCCGAGGCCACCGGCCTGGCCGATCGCCATGACATGGTGTACTCGGGCACGCACATCACCGGCGGGCGGGCCCGTGCCGTGGTGGTGGCCACCGGCGTGCACACCGAAGTCGGCCGCATTGCGGGCCTGACCGAACGCGCCGAAGAGCCGAAAACACCGCTGGAGCAGCGCCTGGAGCAGTTCGGCCGGGCACTGGTTGCGGCCGCCCTGGGCCTGTTCGTGCTGGTGGTCGTGCTGGGCCTGTGGCGTGCGTTGCCGCTGCCCGACGTGCTGATGGTGGCACTCAGCCAGATGGTGTCGATGGTGCCCGAGGGTCTGCCGGTGGCGATGACCATCGCGCTGGCCGTGGGCATGCAGCGCATGGCTGGGCAGGGCGCCATCATCCGCCGCCTGTCGGCCGTCGAGACCCTGGGCTCGACCACGGTGATCTGCAGCGACAAGACGGGCACCCTCACCCGCAACGAGATGACGGTGGTCGAGCTGTGGCTGCCCGGCCAGTGCGGCGGGCACCGTGTGCTGACGGTCGGGGGCATCGGCTATGCGCCCGACGGCGCGCTGCTTGAAGGCGGCCGCCCGGCCGACCTGCATGACGGCGCGCTGCGCGAGCTGCTCGCCGCAGCCGTGCTGTGCAATGACGCCGGGCTGCTGCCGCCCGAGGACGCCCGGGCCGGCTGGACCGTGCTGGGCGACCCCACCGAAGGAGCGCTGCTGGTGCTGGCGGTCAAAGCGGGCGTGACGCTCGCCCGCTTGCGCCACGACGCTCCGCGTGAGGCCGAGCTGCCTTTCGATTCGGACACCAAGCTGATGGCCACCCGCCATCGCCTGGCCTCGCAGCCCCGCTTGGTGATGCTCAAGGGTGCGCCTGAATCGATGCTGCGCCTGTGCACTCCCGGCCACGGGGCGCTGGGTCAGGCGGCCCGCGTGCAGGCCGAAGCCATGGCCGCGCGGGCGCTGCGCGTGCTGGCCTTCGGCTGTGTCGATGACGATGCGCTCGACCCGCAAGGTGGCTTCGAATCGCTGGCCGGCCGGGTGCGGCTGCTGGGCCTGGTCGGCCAGATCGACCCGCCGCGCGAGGAGGTCAAGCTGGCCGTGGCCGAGTGCCGCCGCGCCGGCATCCGGCCGGTGATGGTGACCGGCGACCACAAGCTCACCGGCCTGGCGATCGCCCGCGAGCTGGGCATTGCCGGCGAGCAGGATCGTGCCGTCGACGGGCCCGAACTCGAGCGCATGGGCGAGGCCGAACTGCGCGACGCCCTGCCCGGCATCGCGGTGTTCGCACGGGTGCAGCCGGCCCAGAAGCTTCGCATCGTCGAGGCGCTGCAGGCACGCGGCGAGGTCGTCGCGATGACCGGCGACGGTGTCAACGATGCGCCGGCCCTGGCGCGTGCCGACGTGGGTGTGGCCATGGGCATCACCGGCACCGAGGTGGCCAAGAGTGCCGCCAAGATCGTCGTCACCGACGACAACTTCGCGACCATCGTCGCTGCGGTGCAGCAGGGCCGGGTGGTCTACGGCAACCTGAAGAAGGTGATCCTGTACCTGTTTGCCACGTCCATGGACGAGGTCATGGTGCTGCTGCTGGCGCTGCTGGGCGGGTTCCCGCTGCCGCTGGCCGCCGTGCAGATCCTGTGGATCAACATCGTCACCGAAAGCACGGTGACGGTGAACCTGGTGATGGACCCCCCCGACGGCGACGAGATGCGCCGCCGACCGGTGCCGCGTGACGACCGGCTGCTGGGCTGGCCGCTGCTCCAGCGCGTGGCGCTGATGGCACCGGCGACCGTCGCAGTGAGCTTCGGCTGGTTTGCCTGGCGGCTGACCCAGGGCGTGCCCGAGGCCGTGGTACGCACCGAAACCTTCACCGTGCTGGCGATGTGCCAGTGGTTCAACGTGCTGAACTGCCAGTCGGCCACAGCCTCGGCGCTGGGCCCGCGGCTGCTGCGCAACCGCTGGCTTGCCGGGGGGCTGTCGCTGAGTGTGGCGCTGCAGGTCGCCGTGCTGTACGTTCCGGCCATGAACACGCTGTTCCATACCGTGCCTTTGCCCGCGGCAACCCTGCTGCCACTGGTGGCGCTGGCCAGCCTGGTGCTGTGGGCCGAGGAACTGCGCAAGCTGCTGGTGCGCGCCGCACGTCGGCACCGCGAGGCCCGACGATGACCCTGGCCTGGCTGACGCTGCAGTTCCTGCTGTGCGCCCTGCTGATCGCCGGCGCCGGCTTCACGCTCAGCCGCAGTGCCGACGTGCTGGCCGAGGCGCATGGCTGGGGTCGCGGCTGGGCGGGCCTGGCGCTGCTGGCCACCGTGACTTCGCTGCCCGAGCTGGCCTCGGGCGTGAGTGCGGCAGCGGTGGTGGGCGCCCCCAATCTGGCCGTGGGCAATGCACTGGGTGCCTGTGTCGTGAACCTGGCCTTCCTCGTGGTGGTCGACCTGCTGCAGCGCCGCCAGCCGATGTACGGCCGCGCCAGCCCCACCCACTTGCTGTCTGCCGGATTCGGCGTGGTGATGCTCGGGTTCGTCGCGATGAGCCTGCTCACCGGCCCCGCCGCGCCGCATTTCCTGGGCGTGGGTCTCTACAGTCCGGTGTTGATGGGGCTGTACCTGCTGGCCCTGCGCAGCGTGTTCGCGCACGAGCAGGCGCAACGTCCGGACACGGTCCACGCCCAGGTCGGCGCGCTGGAGCAGGCCTCGCGCGAGACGGTGCGGCGCGCGTGGCGCCGATTCTCCATCGCGGCACTTGTGGTGCTGGCAGCGGGCAGCTGGCTGCCCAAGGTGGCTGATGGCCTGTCCGCGGCGCTGGGTCTGTCGCGCAGTTTCGTCGGCACGGTGTTCATGGCCCTGGTCACGACGCTGCCCGAGATGGCGGTCACCGTGTCCGCACTGCGGATGGGTGCACTGGACATGGCCATCGGCAACCTGCTGGGCAGCAACCTGTTCAACGTGACCATCCTGGCCGTCGACGATCTGGCCTATCCCGGCGGCCCGCTGCTGGCCGAGGTGTCGCCTGTGCATGCCGGATCGGCGGCCACGGCGCTGGTGATGACGGGCCTGGTGATCGTCGGGCTGGTGATGCGCCCGCAAGGACGCGTGCTGCGCGTGGCCAGCTGGATCAGCGTCGGACTGGTGGCGGCCTATGGCATCAATGCAGCGCTGATCTACCTGGCGGGTGCTTGAGGTGGGCCGCCCGCACCGCAGACCCGGTGATGCGGGCAGGCGCAGCTTGCGGCAGCTTCAGCGCCAGGCCTGCGGCTCGAACTGGAGCAACTGCTCCAGCAGCTCACGCAGCGTGGCCTGCAACCGGGCAAAGCCCGGCAGCGGTGCCAAGGTGGTTTCGTCCATGTAAAGACGCTTGTTGATCTCGATCTGGATCGAGTGCCGCCCCTCGTGTGGGCGCCCCTGTCGCCGGACGATCTCCACCCCCTTGTAGGGATGATTCACCTCGACGGTATGACCGCGGCTTTGCAGGAAGCGCTCGATCCAGCGCGTGAGCGCCGGGCTTGCGGTGGTGCCGTCGCGATCACCCAGCACAAAGTCGGCATGGGCCATGAACGGGTGCTCGGTCGAGTAGGCCTGTGCCACCGACGGCATCGAGTGGCAGTCCAGGTGGATCACACCACCGTGGCGCTGCCAGGCGGCCTCGATCGCCGCATCCAGCGCCCGGTGATACGGCACCCAGCACTCGGCGATCCGGCGCTGCACTTCGTCGAGCGTGAGGTAGCGGTCATAGACCGGTGTGCCATCGTCGAGCAGCCGCCAGATCAGGCCCTTGCCCAGGCGCACCTTGGCACTGGGCTCCAGCGGCCCGATCCACGGGGCGTCGAGCAGGTGCGGGTCGACCTCGGTGAGCGAGCGATTGGCGTCGATGTAGCTGCGCGGAAAGTGCGCGCGCAGCAACGTGACCCCCAGAGAGGGCGCAAAGGCCCAGAGTGTGTCGACATGGCTGTCCTCGGCCACACGCAGCCGGCTCATCGGACACGCCGGGAGGAAGTCCGGCGGGTAGACCGTCCCGCTGTGGGGCGAGTCCAGCACCACGGGGGCCGGACCGTCCTGCACGCTGCACGGCGCGTGCATCGACCAGAACGACAGCGCGGGATCGACAGCACAAGGCTGCATGGACATGCTCACGGCCGCCTCAGTCGAGCTGGATCTTCGCAAAGCGCGCCACCGCACGCATGCGCTCGATCTCGGCCTTCACCTGGTTGCCGAATTCGGCCGGCGTACGCAGCGGCGACGGATACAGGCCCAGCCGCGCAAGGCGCTCGCTCATTCCTGGCGCCTTGAGCGAGCGCACGACCCCGGCATGCAGGCGACTGATCTCGGCCTCCGGCGTGCCCTGGGGCGCCACCAGGCCGAACCACGACGGCACGTTGTTGTCGGGCAGGCCGACCTCGGCAAAGGTGGGCACCGACGGAAGCACGTCCAGCCGTGAGGGCCACGACACCGCCAGCGCATGGGCGCGCCCCGACTGCACATGCGGCAGCGACGACGCCACCTGGTCGAAGTAGGCCTGCACCTGTCCGGCGAGCACGTCGTTCAGCGCCGGTGCCGCGCCGCGGTAGGGCACATGCACCATGAAGGTCCGCGTCGAGCTCTTGAACTGCTCGGCCCACATGTGGCCGATGGTGCCGTTGCCGGGCGAGGCGTACATCAGCTTGCCCGGCTGCGAACGCACGAGCGCGAGAAAGGCCGCGAAGTCCTTGACCCCCAGTTGTGCATTCACGATGAGCACGCCGGGTGCCTTGACCAGTTCGGCCACCGGCACAAAGCTGGTCAGCGGGTCGTAGGTCAGCGACTTGTACACGGCAGGGTTCACGCCGTGTGTGGACAGCGTGGCCACGCCCAGGGTCAGCCCGTCGGGTGCCGAGCGCGCCACCTCGGCCATGCCGATGGAGCCACCGGCGCCGGCCTTGTTCTCGACGATCACCGGCTGACCGATCTCCCGGGCCAGTTGTTCGCCCACGGCCCGGGCCGTGATGTCGGTCGCGCCACCCGGCGCAAAGGGCACGATGAGCCGCACCGGTTTGCCCGAACTGGCCGATGCACTCGTCCAGGCCGGTGCGAGCAATGCTGCCGAAAGCGATGCGGTGAACTGTCTGCGATCCATGTTGACCCCTTGTGGTTGGTGCGCCTATTCTTGGTGGCCACCCCCTGGCTCGACAAACGAAACTTCCTCACGACATCATTCCCGGAACGAATGAACCGACGCCTCCTGCCCTCACTGCACCTGCTGCGCGCCTTCGTCACCACGGCGCAACTGCGCACGGTGTCGGCCGCGGCCGACGCGCTGCACCTCACGCAGGGCGCCGTGAGCCGGCAGTTGCTGGAGCTGGAGGACGCGCTGGGCATTGCACTGTTCACCCGGGTGCGCAAGCGCCTGCAGCTCACACCGTCGGGCCAGCGCTACCTGGCTGCCGTGCAGCCGCTGCTCCAGCAGCTGGAGGCCGCCACACTGGACATCATGAGCGGGCCGCATGATGGTGGCATCCTGCACCTGTCGGTGCTGCCCACCTTCGGCGCCAAGTGGCTGATCCCGCGGCTGCCGGCCTTCCAGGCCGCCCACCCACGCATCCACCTGCAGTTCGTGCCCTATGTGCAGGGCTACGACTTCCATCGGGCCGACCTCGACTGCGCCATCCGCTACGGCGAAGGCCCGTGGGAAGGCGCGGTGTGCGACTACGTGATCGGACGGCGCATGGTGCTGATCACCCCGCCGGCGCGGCGCCTCAAGCCGGTCGTGCGGCGGCCGGCCGACGTGGTGCACCACCGGCTGCTGCACCATGTGAGCGCACCCGATGCCTGGGCCAACTGGTGCGAGGCCCGTGGCGTGAGCGGCATCAACCCGCACAGCGGCATCCAGCTCGACCAGTACACCGCCATCGTGCGTGCCGTGGTGGCCGGCATGGGGATTGCCCTGGTGCCCGAGTGCCTGGTGCGCGACGAACTCATGCACCGTGAGGTGGTGACCCCGCTGCCGGCATCGACCGGCATTCACGAGGCCCGGGCCGGCTACTTCCTGTGCTACCCGGAGCACAAGTCGTCGAGCGAGGCGCTGGTGGCCTTCCGTGACTGGCTGGTGGCTGCCGCGGCGCCCCCCGCGTCCGGCAACGACTGACGGGCCCGCACGGCCTCAGTCGACGATGCGCCCACCGGCGCCGATCAGCGTGATGTCGACAAATCGCGAGCCGTGGTGCTGACCGGGCGCAAAGCCGACGACGTAGCCGCCGGCGTCGAAGCGCCGCATCGCCTGCAGCTGCTGGCGCAGGCGCTCGCGGGTCGGCTGCGGGCCGGCGCGTCGCAGCGCCTCGGTGAACACCTTGGCAGCGATCATGCCCTCCAGGCCGATGTAGTCGGGCTGCAGGGCCGGATCGAGTTGCCGCAGCAAGGTCCGGTACTCGACCGACACGGGTGAACGGTCCTTCACCGGGTTGGGCGCCGTCTGGCTGACCGACAACCCTTCGGCCAGCGGGCCGAGTTCGTCGATGAGCTGGCGCACGCCGATCAGGCTGCGCGCGTAGTACGGTGTGCGTCCCTGCCGGTGCGGCTCGTAGGCCCGCACGAAGGCCACCGCATCGCTGCCCGACACCCCGAGAATCAGCGCCTGGACGTCGGTACCATGCAGGCCCCGGATCGCCGGTTCGGCATCGCGCGAGCCGGCCTTCATCATGCCGATGCCACCGAGTGTCAGCCGCAGCGCGTCGGCACGCCGGCGCGTGTCGGCCAGCAGTTCGCGCCCGGACTCGCTGTCGTAGTGCACCAGGCCGATGCGGGTGAGGCCGATCGTGTGCAGATGCCGCACGATCTGGTCGAGTTCGTCGGCAAAGCTGGCACGCGTCGTGAACACCTGCGGCGAGTGCTGCGCATACAGCGCCTCGTAGCCGGTGTAGGGCGCAAACATCGGCACGCCGGCCGCCTCGGCCACCGGCAGGCTGGCCTTGACCGTGTTGGTCCACATGTAGCCGAACAGGGCCAGGCAACGCTCCTGGTCGATCAGCTGGCGGGTGTTGGCCACCGCCTGTTCGGCGCGGTAGCCGTCATCGAGCGACACGAGCCGGATCGGCCGGCCATGCACCCCACCGCGTGCATTGACTGCCGCGAAGTAGGCCAGCGCACCGGCCCGGTACGACACCGCCTGCGCGGCAAAACTGCCCGAGAACGAGGCCGACTGGCCGAGCACGATCGGCGCGGCCGTCCCACCAGGGGCTGGGTCCTGTGCTGCCGCCGACAGCCACCCCGACAGCCCCATGGCCAGGGACACAATGAACTGACGCCACATGATGTGCTCCGATCTCGAACAGCCCGCGCATGCGGTGCACCGATGCTGCGCCGGCCCGCAGCCCGGGGCAATCGAGTTATCGGAACGATGTCATTCCCGGATCGAATGAACCCCGGCTGCGCCGCGATCGACTGGCTCGTTCAGTGTCACGGCTGCGGCACAGGCGCTGTCTCGTCCCAGTGGAACACCTTGGCGATGACCTGCCATCGCCCCTCCACACGCACGAGTGTCAGCAGGTCGATGAAGTGGCGGGGCGCGATCGAGCAGCGCAGTCGGGCATGTGCCGTGACCGGCCCGGCGAACTCGATCGACTCGATGCGGTCGGTGCGCGCTTCACCGCGCGAGGCCGGCGACGGGCGCGCATCGACGATCGGGAAGTACTCGTGCATGCGCAGGACCAACTGCTGGCCGTGGCTGACCGTGGCATAGACGGCCTGCGGATGGAACACGCGGCTCAGGCGTCGGGTGTCGCTGTGGTGCAGGCCGTCGAAGTAGTCCTGCAGCACGGCTACCACGTCGGCATAGGCGTCGAGGTGGTGTGTCATCGTGCCCCGCCCTGCTCGCGCGCGCGCTGGCGCAGCACCGTCACGGTTTCGCCCGCGATGCCCCAGTGGTCGGTGTCGACTTCCTCGATCAGCACGAAGGTGGTGGCGGGGTTCTTGTCGAGCACCTGCACCAGCAGGTCGGTGGTGCCGCGGATCAGCTCGGCTTTCTGTTCGGCGGTCGCGCCGTCGCGCGTGATGCGGATATGGACGTAGGGCATGGTGACTCCAGTGGGTTCGAGGCCTGGCAGGTTGGGGTGTCGAGGTTCAGGCGAACGCGCTCAGGCGATCAGGCCTTCGGCCCGCATGGCCTCACGCACTGCCGGGCGTGAGCCGACGCGCGACAGGAAGGCCTGCACATGGGCCAGGCCGCTGATGTCGAGCTTCACGAACCGGGCCCATCCCAGCACGACAAACAGGTAGGCGTCGGCCGCGGTGAAGGCCTCGCCCGTCAGGTAGCTGCGGCCGGCCAACTGGCTGTCGAGCCAGGTCAGCTTGCGCAGCAGCACCTGCGAAAGCGCCTGCTTGGCCGCGGCGTCCACATCGTCATGGAACAGCGGCGTGAACGACTTGTGCAGCTCGCTGGTGATGTAGTTCTGCCATTCCATCACGCGGTAGCGCGCCAGCGTGCCGGCCTGCGGCATGAGCGAACGAGCCTCGGCCTGGTCAGCGAGGTACTGCGCGATCACCGGCCCTTCGGTCAGGCGGCTGCCGTCATCCAGTTCGAGCACCGGCACCTGGCCCTTGGCATTGACGGTGTGGAAGTCGCCACCGTCGGCCGTGAGGTGGCGGGCGGTGTCGACCTTCTCGAGCGTGACGGTCATGCCGGCTTCACGCAGCACGATGTGCGGGGCCAGCGAGCAGGCGGCGGGGGCGTAGTAGAGCTTCATCGTCAGGGTCCTTGTGCGCGGAGCGCGAGTTGAAGAAGGAGCAGGAACAGGGCGGACTGTATTGACGATGCCAACGACAATAAATCTGAGTACATTCAAATCATCATTTACATGGAGATCATGAATGGCACGCCAGTTCGACGACCTGCGGCTGGGCAGCATCGAGCTGTTCTGCCTCACGGCCCAGCACCGGGGGTTCACGGCAGCGGCCCAGGCCGCGGGCCTCACCGCAGCCGCGGTGAGCCGTTCGGTGGCCCGCCTCGAAGCCCGCCTGGGCGTGCAGCTGCTGATGCGCACCACCCGACAGGTGCGCCTGACCGAGTCGGGCCAGCGCTACTTCGACCAGTGCCGCCAGGCCCTGGGGCAACTCGTGGAGGCCGAACGGGAGGTCACGGGCGACCAGCAGGCACCTTCTGGCCTGGTGCGCATCAGCCTGCCTACCTCGTACGGCCACTACCGCATCCTGCCGCTGCTGCCCGGCTTCACCCGGGCCTACCCGCAGATCGAGCTCGACCTGCAGCTCACCAACCGCAACGTCGATTTCACGGCCGAGGGCTTCGACCTGGCCGTGCGCGCCCGCACACCGCCTGACTCGGGCCTGGTGGCGCGCAAGCTCGAAGACGCCGCGCTCGTGATCGTGGCGGCGCCGGCCTACCTGCACCGCCGGCGCAGGCCGCGCAGCCTGGCCGACCTCTCGCAGCATGAGTGCATCCAGTTCATCCAGCCCAGCACCGGCCTGGCGGTGCCCTGGCTGCTGCAGCAGGGCGGCACGCTGACGGAGCACGCCGTCACCGGCCGCCTGCGTTGTTCGGACGACATCCTCGGGCCCGTCACGCTGGCCCGTGCGGGTGCCGGCATCGTGCAGACCTACCGCTTCCTCGTCGCCGACGACCTGCACGCCGGCCGACTGGTCGAGCTGCTGCCGGAATTCGCCGGCGCCTCCCGGCCGTTCTCGTTGATGTATCCGGCCCACCGCCACATGCCAAGGCGTGTGCGGGTGCTGATCGACCACCTTCTGGCGCACCTGGCCGACCCCGAGGAGGGAGCAGGCAAGGCTCGCAGGCGACGCGCAACGTGATGTAGGCGCGCCTGTCCACGGGCACGCCTTGCCAGACCGGTGCCATGCCGTGACCGCCGGCCTGCATGTTTCATCTGTAATGCGCTCGAGGCTCGCCGACATCGACACGACGTGCTGCCGGTGCACACTGCACACGTGATGTTGATGAGCCGCCACACCATGGCCACCCGTGCTGACGATCCGATCGCATCGAGCCACCCCCGCCCGGCGGTGACCCTGCCGCCATCTCCATGAGCTTCACCGACGCCCTCGACCCCGCCGGCACGCAACGGCCACAACGCGTGCTGGGCTGGCTGGGTGCCGTGTTCATCGCCGCCATGGCGGGCCACGCGGCGCATGACATCCATCGCCACCATGCCGACGTGGTCCGGGCCGTCGAGCGCGACGTCGAGACCCAGGCTCGTGCCATCGCGGAGCAGACGGCACGCAGCGTGCAGGCCATCGACCTGGTGCTGGGTCACCTGGCTCAGCGCCTTGCTGCGGGGCAGGCGCCGCAGGGCAGCCGCGACCAGTTGCATGAGCTGCTGAAGTCCCAGGCCGCCAGCCTCATCCAGGTCGAGGGCCTCGCCCTGTTCGACACCACGGGGGCGATCCATGCGGCGTCGAACATGCCGGTCGCCGAGCTGCCGGCGGTGAACTTCCAGTCAGCCCGGTTCTTCCTGACCGCACGCGACAACGGCGCCACCGGACTGATCATCGACAACGCGCAGCTCAGCCCGGGTGGCCCGCGCTGGATCTTCCCGATCGCGCGGCGGCTGCAGACGGCGGACGGCGCGTTTGCCGGCGTGATCGGCGCGGCCGGCCGCACCGACTACTTCCAGCAGTTCTACCGCGAGACCTTCCCCGAGGCGGGCACGCAGATTGCGCTGCTGCATCGCTCCGGCTGGCTGCTGGCACGCAACCCGGCTGCGGACTCCCAGCTGGGCAGGCCGGTCGATGCGTTCGCCCCCCTGCTGCCACCGCCAGGCGCACAACGCTCTGTCGTGGCCCGCACGAACCGCCCCGAGGACGGCAGCGATCAGTTCGTCGCGCTGCATGCCGTGCCGGGCTACCCGTTGGTGGTGGCGGTGTCCCGGGACGCGGGCGCGGCGCTGGCGTCATGGCGCAGCCAGTCCGTGGCTTCGGCCCTGCGCACGCTGGGCCTGTGCGCATTGGCCGGCACGCTGCTGTGGACCGCGCTGCACCTGCTCGGACGCGCCCAGGCCAGCCGCGCCGCGCGCGAAGCCTCGGAGGAGCGTTATGCACTGGCGATGACCGGCACGGGCGAAGGCCACTGGGTGTGGGACATCCCGGCCGGCCAGGTCCACCTGTCCGACAAGCTCGTCGAGCTTTTCGGGCTGCCCGGCGGTGCAGGTGTGATGCGCGACCAGGACTATTTCGACAGCCTGCCGCTGCACCCCGACGACCGCGAACGGGTCCATCACAACCGCAATGAACATCTGGCGGGCCATAGCGCGCGGCTGGACCATGAGTTCCGCATCATCCTGCCCGACAGCGGTGAGGTGCGCTGGATGCGCACCCGGGCGCAATGCTTCCGTGACAACCGCGGCCGGCCGCGCCGCATGGCCGGCTCGACCCTGGATGTGACCGAGCGCCGCCAGGCCGACGACGCGCTGCGCGAGAGCGAGGAGCGCTACATGCTGGCGATGGCCGGCTCGCGCGGCGGGCACTGGGTGTACGACGCGCGCAGCCGCCAGCTGTTCGTCTCGCCCATGCTGAACGAGATGTTCGGCTTGCCGCCCGACATGCCGGCGGCATCGCACGCCGAGTACCTCGCACGCATACCGTTCCATCCGGAAGACCGCCCGGTGCAGGCCGCGATCGCGCGGGAGCTGCTCAGCGGGCGTTGCGAACGCACCGAGTACGAATGCCGCATCGTGCTGGCCGACGAGACACGCTGGATGCTCACCCGTGCGCGAGGTTTTGCCACGGCGCAGGGGCAGGTCAGCCGCGTGGCTGGCGTGTGCATCGACATCACCGACCGCAAGCACGCCGAACTCGAACGTCAGCGCCTGGGCGACCAGTTGCGCCAGGCCCAGAAACTCGAAGCGATCGGCACGCTGGCCGGCGGCATCGCACACGATTTCAACAACGTGCTGTCGGCCATCCTCGGGTATGGCGAGCTGGCGCAACGCGCCGCCCCCGAAGGCAGTGCCCTGCGCCGCCACATCGACGCGTCGGTGGCCGCGGCGCAGCGTGCCCGCTCCCTGGTCGAGCGCATCCTGGCCTTCAGCCGCAGTGGCCTGGGCCAGCGGGTGGCGGTGCATGTGCCCTTGATCGTGGTCGAGGCCCTCGACGCACTGGCGGCATCGCTGCCGGCCGACGTCGAACTGGTGCGGTCGGTCAGCGGTGAGGACGTGGGTGTGATGGGTGACCCCACCCAGGTGCACCAGGTGGTGCTCAACCTGTGCACGAACGCCGTGCAGGCCATGCGCGGTGGCGGTCGACTGGTCGTGACGCTCGACACCCACCATCGGGTCGCCCCCCTGGGTGTGGCCACGACCGTGCTTGCGCCCGGTCGATACCTGCGCCTGACGGTCGAAGACACCGGCTCGGGCATGCCGCCCGAGGTGCTGCAGCGCATCTTCGACCCCTTCTTCTCGACCAAGGAGGTGGGCGTGGGCACGGGGCTCGGCCTGTCGATGGTGCACGGCATCGTGGCCGACCTCGGGGGCGGCATCGAGGTGGACAGCACGCCCGGGCAGGGCAGCCGCTTCACGGTCCATCTGCCGGCGATCGATGCCCCGGCACCGCAAGCGTCGGTCGCCCCGACACCGCATGTGGTCGGCCAGGGGCAGATCGTGCTGCTGGTCGACGACGAGGAGCCGCTGGTGCGGCTCGGCGAGGACCTGCTCGCCGAACTGGGATACGAGCCGGTCGGTTTCGTGCGGGCCGCCGATGCCCTGGAGGCCCTGGCGGCCGACCCGCATCGCTATGACCTGGTGCTGAGCGACGAGACCATGCCCGGCCTGTCCGGGACCCAGCTGTGCCAGCGCATCCGTGCGCTGCGGCCCGACATCCCGATCATCATGATGAGCGGTTTTGTCACGCCGGCGCTTCAAGAGGCCGCACACGGCTTCGGCGCCTGTGACGTGCTTGGCAAACCCTTGAGCTCGGCCGTGATCGCCCGCGCGCTGGCCAGGGCCTTGGGCACCTTGCCATCGCGTCAGCCTTGACCGATGCTTGTGCACCATGTCGACTGCACCCAACCCCTCACCGCACGTGGTCGTCGTCGATGACGACGCCGCGATCCGCGAGTTGCTGACCGAATACCTGCAGGACAACGAGATGCGCGTGCACGCCGTGGCCAACGGCGCGGCCCTGATGGACTGCCTCGAGCGGGACACGGTGGACCTGGTGGTGCTCGACGTGCGCCTGCCGGGCGAGGACGGCATGCAGATCGCCCGTCGGCTGCGCGAGCACCATCCCGCCCTGCCCATCGTCATGCTCACCGGCCGCACGGAAGAGGCCGACCGGGTCATGGGGCTGGAGCTGGGTGCCGACGACTACCTGACCAAACCCTTTTCCAGCCGAGAGCTGCTGGCACGCATCCGTGCGCTGCTGCGCCGCGCGCGGGCCCAGCAGGGTGTGGCCGATCAGGTGGCGAAAGCACGGGCCTATCGGTTCAACGGCTGGGAGCTGAGCATCGGCCTGCGTCGCCTGCGCGACCCGCAGGGCCGGTCGATCGAGCTGACCAACGGCGAGTTCAGCCTGCTCGTGGCCTTCCTGTGTGCGCCGCAGCGTGTGCTCTCGCGCGACCAGCTGCTCGAGCTGTCACGGCTGCACAACGCCGAGGTCTACGACCGCTCCATCGACGTGCAGATCCTGCGGCTGCGACGCAAGATCGAGCCCGACCCGTCGCGCCCCGCACTGATCGTCACGCACCGGGGCGCCGGCTACCTGTTCGATGCCGGCGTGGAGCTGGTCCGCTGAACCCGGCCCGCCGATGTCAGGCCCGCCGATGTCAGTCCTGCCGATGTCAGTCCTGCGGATGACCGTTGAAACCGAGGCGCTCCCGCACCGCAACCACACCGCAACAGGACATCGCTCCAATGGGTGCACACACCACGGTGCGGTGTGCGGAGCCTGCGATGCCCCCCTTGAACCACGACCCGACCCTCACCTTGCCCGACGGGCGCCGACTGGCCTACCGCATCTACGGCGCGAGCGCCGGCGAGCCGGTGTACTTCTTCCACGGGTTTCCCGGCAGCCGCCTGCAGGCCGCCCTGGTCCACGACCAGGCGCAGGCCTTGCGCATCGCCTTGGTGGCCTTCGATCGGCCGGGGTTCGGCCGATCCTCGCCGGCCCGTGCGGCCACGGTCGATGCGATTGCCCCGGACGTGCGCGCGCTGGCCGATGCCCTGGGTCATGAACGTCTTGCCGTGCTGGGCGTGTCGTGCGGCGGGCCACACGCGCTGGCGGTCGCGCGCCTGATGCCGCAGCGTGTGACCGGCGTGGGCCTGCTCGCCGGCATCGGTCCGATGGACCAGCCGGCGTTGCGGGCCGGTCAGCTGCCCTTGTTGCGCGCGATGTTCGGCCTGGCGCGGTGGCAACCCTGGCTGATCAGCCCGCTGCTGGCCATGGACTGGCTGATGTTCCGGCACCAGCCTGAACGGGCCGTGCGTGCACTCGCGTCGATGCTCACCCTGCCCGACCGCCAGTGCCTGGCGCAGTCGGCGAGCCTGCGGGCCGCCTTTGCCGCCAGCCTGGCCGAGGCCTACCGCCAGGGTCTGGGCGGTGCCATGCGGGAGGCGCAGCGCATCGCCCGCTTCACCACCGCACAACTGGCCGGCCTGAGCATGCCCGTCCATGTCTTCCAGAGTGGCCACGACCGCAATGTGCCGCCCGCCATGGGTCGCTTCATGGCCGAAGCGATCGCCACCGCCACGCTCCACGACTGCCCGGATGACGGGCACCTGTCGATCGTGCTCACGCAGTTCGAGCGCTGCGTGCGGTGTCTGCAGGGCC
>CBFGPV010000091.1:0-17076 GCA_965650765.1 uncultured Burkholderiales bacterium | reverse complement strand
CATGCGGACATTGTGAACGCGGGGGGTGAAGCCCGGGAATCCCGGAAACAGAAAGGGCCGCTGATGCGGCCCCGGCGAGTCATTTGGCAGGTGCTGCCGCCTGCGCCTCGGGCGGCTTGAACGGCCCCGGATCGGTGCAGGGTGCAGTGGCCACGGCCGGCTTGACCTCCTTGCCAGCGGCACGCATCACCGACTGATGATTGGCTGCCGCCTTGTCCTGGTACAGGCACAGTTGATAGCTGGCAACCTTGGCCGCGTGATCGGACTTGAGCTTGGCTTCGGCCGCCTTGGCCTGGGCTTCCGGTGTGGGTGGCGGCAGCTTGGACCAGGCCGGTGCGGCCCAGAGCGCGGCACTCGCCGCGATCAGCATGCTGGACGCAAAACGATGTCGCATGGGTTGCTCCTCTCAGGCCTGGGGGGCCGGGTGTGCGGGCGCGCCGTCGCCGCCGCTGCGCTGTGCGGGAATGCGGCCGGCCTTGATGTCGTCGTGCCACAGTTCATGGTGCTCGCGTGCCCAGGTCTCGTCGACGTAGCCGGTCTTCATCGCCTGGTAGGCGCCCTTCATGCCGATCGTGCCCATGTAGATGTGGCCGATGAACATCGCCATCATCAGCACCGTGGCCACGCCATGGATCATGTGGGCGATCTGCATGTCGCCACGCGTGTAGGCCATGCCGGGCACGATCTTGTCGAGCACAAGGCCCGAGCCCACCACCACGAAGCCCAGCACGAACACGCCGGCCCAGAACACGATCTTCTCACCGGCATTGAAGCGGTGCGACGGCACATGCGCCCCGCTGAACAATCCGCCGCCCTTGGCCAGCCAGACGATGTCGTCCTTGCTGGGCAGGTTGTCGCGCACGAAGGTCAGGAACACCACCAGCAGCGACACCGCAAACACCGGCCCGGCAAAGTTGTGCAGGTTCTTCAGCGCATAGCTGAGCCAGCCGAACAGCGTGCCGCCCATCACCGGCAGCAGGAAGTACTTGCCGAAGGCCATCACGATGCCCGAGATCGCCAGGATCGAGAATGCAATCGCGTTGGTCCAGTGCGCCGCGCGCTCGAAGTAGGTGAAGCGCTCGATCTTGCGCCCGGTCTCGGGCGCGTGCAGGCCGATCGTGCCCTTGGCCGCATAGAACAGCCCGGCCGCCACCAGTGCGATCAGCACCAGCGCACCGCCATAGGGAATGATCCAGTTGTTGCGCACCTGGCGCCAGGCCTCGCCCGCGGTGGTGTGCATCGACCCCGGGTACTGCACCATGGGCTGGATCAGCACGCCAGTTTCGGTGCCCGGCAGGCTGGTGTAGCCCGCCTGGTTGCCCGACTCGCGCACCGCGCGCCAGAACGGCGCGTTGTTGCCCGGCTGAGTGCGTGCCCGTTCGGCGTTGGATTCGTCGGGCTTGGGCTCGGCGGGCGCCACGAAACCGGCAGGGGGCCCGGCTGTCGGGGGCTCGGCGGCAGCCGGCGCGGTGCCCTGGGCCGCGAGGCTCAGGGGCAGGGCCAGCACGGCCGCAAGGATCAGGCGTGAAAGGCAACGTTGCATGGCCCCTCCTGATGGTTCGTGATCGGTGTCGGGCTCACGTTCAGTTGGCCCGGGCGTAGTCGTTCTGGCCTTGTGCGCGGCGTTTCATCTGCTCTTCCCAGCTGGCCTGGTCGCCCGGCTTCCAGCCGGAGGCCACATAGGGGTTGTCCGTGCCCTGCCAGGACGGCGTGTCGGCCTGCTTGTAGGCCGCCTTGGTGGTCTGGGGCGACTCGCCACAGCCCGCCAAGGCCAGCGCCACCGCGCCGGCCACCGCCCACATCCCCCGCTGCATGATCTTGTTGCTGGCCATGTTGCCTCCGATCAGGACTTGCTGCCCTGCGGGCCGCTGCCACCCCCGGCCGACGGCTTGCCGTAGGCGGTGCCCCAGCCCCAGACCTCGCTGCCCTTGCCGCGGTTGAGCACACGGGTGCGGAAGATGTCGGCCACCACGTCACCGTCGCCGCCGAGCAGCGCCTTGGTCGAGCACATTTCAGCGCAGGCCGGCAGCTTGCCTTCAGCCAGGCGGTTGCGGCCGTACTTCTCGTTCTCGGCCTCGCTGCCGCTCTTTTCGGGGCCGCCGGCGCAGAAGGTGCACTTGTCCATCTTGCCGCGCAGGCCGAAGGTGCCATTGCTGGGGAACTGCGGTGCACCGAATGGGCAGGCATACGAGCAGTAGCCGCAGCCGATGCAGATGTCCTTGTCGTGCAGCACCACCCCTTCATCGGTGCGGTAGAAGCAGTCGACCGGACACACCGCCATGCAGGGTGCATCGCTGCAGTGCATGCAGGCCACCGAGATGCTCTTTTCACCCGGGACACCATCGTTCATGGTGACCACCCGGCGGCGGTTCACGCCCCACGGCACATCGTGCTCGGCCTTGCAGGCCGTGACGCAGCCGTTGCACTCGATGCAACGCTCGGCGTCGCAGATGAACTTCATTCGTGCCATAACTGTCTCCTGGTGGCTGGCGCCCGGTCAGGCGGTGGCTCTTTCGATCTGGCAGACCGTGGTCTTGGTCTCCTGCATCATCGTCACGCTGTCGTAGCCGTAGGTCGTGGCGGTGTTCACCGCCTCGCCGCGCACGACCGGCTTGGCACCGTCCGGGTAGTACGGCGCCAGATCCACGCCCTGCCAGCGGCCCGAGAAGTGGAACGGCAGGAACACCGTGTTGCGGTCGACCCGTTCGGTCACCAGCGCCTTGACGCGGATGCGTGCACCGGTGGGGGTGCTGACCCACACCTGTTCTCCGGGGCGGATGCCGCGGTCGTTGGCGGTGGCCGGGTTGATCTCGACGAACATGTCCTGCTGCAGTTCGGCCAGCCAGGGGTTGGAGCGGGTTTCCTCGCCGCCGCCTTCGTACTCCACCAGACGCCCGGAGGTCATCACCAACGGGTACTGCTTGCCGATGTCCTTGTTCTGGTCCTGCAGCGTCTTGTAGAGCGTGGGCAGGCGCCAGAAGGCCATCTTGTCGGCATGGGTCGGGTACTTCTCGACCAGGTCCGGGCGGTTCGAGTAGATCGGCTCGCGGTGCTGCGGAATGGCGTCAGGGAAGTTCCAGACCACCGCACGGGCCTTGGCATTGCCGAACGGGTGGCAGCCGTGATTCTTCATGGCCACGCGGATGATCGCCCCGCTCGGGTCGGTCTTCCAGTTCTTGCCTTCGGCCGCCTTCTGCTCGACTTCGGTCAGCTCGCTCCACCAGCCCAGCTTCTTCAGCAGCACATGGTCGAACTCGGGGTAGCCGGTGGTGATGTCCGCGCCCAGCGAATGCGAGCCATCCTCGGCCAGCAGCGACACCCCGTCGCGCTCGACACCGAAGTTCGCGCGGAAGTTGCCGCCACCATCCATCACATGCTTGGACGGGTCGTACAGGTTGGGCGACCCCGGGTGCTTGAGCTCGGGCGTGCCGTAGCAAGGCCAGGGCAGGCCGAAGTAGTCGCCGTCGAGCTGGTAGCCGGTTTCCTTGTCGACCCCGCCCTTGGCCTTGAGCGTCTTCACATCGAAGACGTGCATGTTGCGCATGTGCGCCTTCAGGCGCTCGGGGCTCTGGCCGGTGTAGCCGATGGTCCACACGCTGCGGTTGATCTCGCGCAGGATGGACTCGGTCTCGGGCTCCATCATGCCGCCCTTGCCCGCCACCATCTTGTAGTTCTTGACCAGCTCCTTGTCGAAACCCAGTTTCTGGGCGAGCTGGTACATGATCATGTGATCGGTGCGCGACTCCCACAGCGGCTCGATCACCTTCTCGCGCCACTGGATCGACCGGTTGGAGGCCGTGCACGACCCCGAGGTCTCGAACTGCGTGGTGGCCGGCAGCAGGTACACCGCGCGATTGGGGTTGAGGTCTTCGGGCTTGCCGGGCATGGCCGCCATCGCGGCGGTGGCCGACGGGAAGGGATCGATCACGACCAGCAGGTCGAGCTTGTCCATCGCCTTTTTCATCTCCAGGCCGCGCGTCTGCGAGTTGGGCGCGTGCCCCCAGAAGAACAGGGCCTTGAGGTTGGAGTCCTGGTCGATCAGCTCGTTCTTCTCGAGCACCCCGTCAACCCAGCGCGACACCGTCATGCCCGACTTGGTCATCATGCCCGGTGCGTACTGCTGCTTGATCCAGTCGAAGTCCACGCCCCACACACTGGCGAAGTGCTTGAAGGAGCCTTCGGCCAGTCCGTAGTAGCCCGGCAGCGAATCAGGGTTGGGGCCGACGTCGGTCGCACCCTGCACGTTGTCGTGGCCGCGGAAGATGTTGGCACCGCCGCCGGACACGCCGATGTTGCCGAGTGCCAGCTGCAGGATGCACGACGCGCGCACCATCGCATTGCCGATCGAGTGCTGCGTCTGGCCCATGCACCACACGATGGTGCTGGGGCGGTTCTCGGCCATCGTGCGGGCCACCTGCAGGACCTCGGCCTCGGGCACCCCGCAGACCTCCTCGACCTTGTCGGGGGTCCACTTGGCCATCACGTCCTCGCGGACCTTCTCCATCCCGAAGACACGGTCGTTGATGTACTTCTTGTCTTCCCAGCCATTCTTGAACACGTGGTACAGCACGCCGAACAGGAACGCGATGTCCGTGCCCGAGCGCAGGCGCACGTACTGGTCGGACTTGGCGGCCGTGCGGGTGAAGCGCGGGTCGACCACGATCATCTTGCAGCCACGCTCCTTCGCGTGGAGCATGTGCAGCATCGACACCGGGTGCGCCTCGGCGGCATTGGAGCCGATGTACAGCGCCGCCTTCGAGTTCTGCATGTCGTTGTAGGAGTTGGTCATCGCACCATACCCCCACGTGTTGGCCACGCCAGCCACGGTGGTGGAGTGGCAGATGCGGGCCTGGTGGTCGCAGTTGTTGCTGCCCCACAGCGACATCCACTTGCGCAGCAGATAGGCCTGCTCGTTGTTGTGCTTGGACGAGCCGACCACGAACAACGAGTCCGGGCCGCTGGACTTGCGCAGCTCGAGCATGCGTGCCGAGATCTCGTCCAGCGCCTGGTCCCACGAGATGCGCTGGTACTTGCCGTTGACCAGCTTCATCGGGTACTTGAGCCGGTACTCGCCGTGACCGTTCTCGCGCACCGCAGCACCCTTGGCGCAGTGCGCGCCCAGGTTGATCGGCGAGTCGAACACCGGCTCCTGGCGCACCCACACGCCGTTCTCGACCACGGCGTCGATCGCACATCCCACCGAGCAGTGGCCACACACCGTGCGCTTGACTTCGACCTTCTTTGCACCGGCCTCACCGGCCTTGGGCGGGTCGGCCGCCTCGGCCTTGCGCACCAGCGTGAGCTGGCTGGCGGCCATGCCGGCCCCCAGACCCAGGCCCGAGCGGCGCAGGAAGGCCCGGCGGTCCATCGTCGGGATGGCACGCGACACGCCGCGTGCAAGGCTGGACACGAGGGCCGAACCGGTGCGACCGGCAACCTGGCCCGTGGGCGTCTTACGAGTGAGCAACATGCTGTCTCCTGGCGACTGCTGGGGACTGCGCCTGCGCGCAGATCGGCTCGGTGCGGGCATCAAGGACGCCCGTGCACGGGGCTCAGACCCGTGCGGTCTGGTAGTAGCGCTGAATGTGTTCGGTCAACTTGTAGCCGTCACGGTCGTCGGGCTGGGGCTTGGGCGCCTCGGCCTGGACCGCCGGTTGCGGCGTGCCCGGAAGCACCGCGGCAACGGCAGCGAGCGCACCCACGGCGCCGGCACCCGCAAACACCTTGCGGCGGGACAACTTGGTCTGGGACTGGGTCATGGCCGTCTCCTGCATGTCCGTGCGCTGCATTGCGCATCGCATGGCACTGGTCAATGCCTATGTTCAATCGGACCTATGTTACCGATCAGTCGTGCGAAGTGTTGGGAGTTTCGACGCAGTCAGTGCAATCCCTAGGGAGAGACGGTGCAACTGCGCGGCGCCCGTCGACATGCAGGCCATTTGTCGTTGCACTGCACAACCGTGATGAGCTGGTGGATGCATTTGTCGTGCCATCCCGTGACACACGTCGACCCCGTGCCCGCCCCCCTGTGGAGCCGTTGCACAACGCACTCGAGCGCCTCGACCACAGCGACAACTTGTCGCGGCAACGTGCGACAGAATGTCGCAAGCGCGTGTCGCAGGCATCGCCGTGCCGCGCTGCAGCCGCGAGGCAACAGCTGTGCGCAGTGCAGCACCGGCTGTGCGATCACTGGACACAAGTCCGAGCGTCGCGCTGCGTTTTTGGATAGCCTTGGGCCCGACCGTGAGCGCCGACACCTCCCCACCGCCGACACCTGCCACCGACCCCCATGCCACCGACCGGCTGGCTGCCGGCTGGCAGGCCAGCACCGTGCTGGTCGTCGATGACGAAGAAGGCATGCGCCATTTCCTGGCGCGCACGCTGGCCGCACGTTGCGGCGAGGTGCGCACGGCGGCCAGCGCCGAAGAGGCCGAGGGCCTGGTGCGCACGCAGCGTTTCGACCTGGTGATCCTCGACATCACGCTGCCGGGCAAGAGTGGCCTGGTGTTCCTGCGCGAACTGCGCGAGCAGGGCCACTCGGGCGAGGTGATCCTGATCACCGCGTTTGCCGACCTCGACACCGCGATCGAGGCGCTGCGCGCCGGTGCGTCGGACTTCATCCTCAAGCCGTTCCGGGTGACGCAATTGCTCAATGCCGTGAAGCACTGCCTGGAGCGCGCGCGACTGGCACGCGAGAACTACGTGTTGCGGCGCACCATCTCCGAACGCACGCCGATGTTCGCCGGGCTGGTCGGCCAGTCTGCGGTGATGCGCGATCTGGCGCATACCCTTCAACGCACCGCCCAGGTGGCCAGCACCGTGCTGCTGTGCGGCGAATCGGGCACCGGCAAGGAACTGGCCGCACAGGCCCTGCATGGCAACAGCCCGCGCGCCAGCGGCCCCTTCGTGCCGCTGAACTGCGCGATGATGTCGCCCGAGTTGATCGAAAGCGAGCTGTTCGGCCATGCCAAGGGTGCCTTCACCGGTGCCAGCAAGAGCCGTGACGGCCTGTTCTACTACGCCCAGGGCGGCACGCTGTTCCTCGACGAGATCGGCGAACTGCCGGCACCGCTGCAGGCCACCTTGCTGCGTGTGCTCGACGACCGCAAGGTCAGGCCGGTGGGCAGCGAGCAGCAGATCCCGGTGGACGTGCGCATCATCGCCGCGACCAACCGCGACCTGGCCGCCGAGGTGGCGGCTGGGCGCTTCCGCAAGGACCTGTACTACCGGCTGCAGGTGGTCGAGATCGTGCTGCCGCCGCTGCGCGACCACAAGGAAGACATCCCCGCGCTGGTGAACCACTTCGTCGAGACGCTGGCGCCGCAACTGGGCGTGCCGCCGATCAGCGTGAGCCCCGAGGAGCTGGGCTACCTGCAGCAATACGACTGGCCCGGCAATGTGCGCGAGCTGCGCAATCTGATCGAGCGTTCTCTGATCCTCGGCTCGCTGAACGTCACCGCCCTGTACCAGGGCTCGCCGGGTGCCGCATCACGCCGGCCCACACCCGGCACGACCGACCTGCAGACGCTGGAGAAGCAGCACATCCTCACCGTGCTCGAGTCCGTCAACGGCGACAAGACGCGGGCAGCGCGACTGCTCGGCATCTCGCGGCGCACGCTCGAGCGCCGCTGCGCGGAATGGTCCATCCAATGACCGCGACGCCATCGGCCTGCACATGACCTGGCGCGGCTTTCTCGGGCTGTCGATCCGCAACAAGCTGCTGCTGATGGTGCTGCTGCCGCTGGCCGTGGTGCTGCCGCTGCTGGGTCTGGCGCTGCTGTGGTGGAGCAACCTGGCCATCGACAGCCTGCTGATCACCAAGGTGCGCAGCGACCTGGCCGTGGCCCACGGCTACTTCGAGCGGGTGCTGGGCGAGGTGGGCACACAGACCGACGCGGCCGCACAGTCGCATGCCCTGCACGAAGCGCTGCGAGCCGGCGACGCCCCGCGCCTGGAAGCCCTGCTGCAGTCCTTCGAGCGCCGCGCCGGGCTGGACTTCCTGCGCTTCGAGGCCACACCGCACGACGCACCGCCTGCGTCCTCGTCGACCACCGCGTTGGCCGGCGTGCAGGTGATGACCCGGGACGACATCACGGCGCTGGCGCCGCAGCTGGCCACGCGCCTGGGCATCACGCTGGTGCCCACGGCCAATGCGGCCCCCACCGAGCGGCACAGCGAAGACCGTGCACTGGTGCTGCTGGCCCAGTCCCCGGTGTTCGACACGGCAGGCCGCCCGCTCGGACGGGTGCAGGGCGGTGTGCTGCTCAACCGCAACCTGGGCTTCATCGACCACATCAACGAGATCGTCTACCCGCAAGGCTCGCTGCCCTTCGGCAGCCAGGGCACGGCCACGCTGTTCCTGGACGATGTGCGCATCACCACCAACGTGCGGCTGTTCGGCAGCGAACGGGCGATCGGCACCCGCGTGTCGCAGACCGTGCGGGACACGGTGCTGGGCCGCGGCCAGACCTGGCTGGACCGCGCCTTTGTGGTGAACGACTGGTACGTCTCGGCCTATGAGGCGCTGACCGACGTGCAGGGGCGGCGCGTGGGCATGCTGTATGTGGGCTACACCGAACGCCCGTTTGCCTGGGTGAAGTACGCGGCGCTGGCCGGCATCGGCGTGATCTTCTTTGCGGTGATGCTGGCGGCGGCCTGGGTGTCGCTGCGGCTGGCGCACAGCATCTTCCGTCCGCTGGAGCAGATGGCCCGCACCATGCAGGCGGTGGAATCCGGCGAGCCCCTGGCACGGGTGGGGCCGCTGCCCAACCGCGACGAACTCGGCCAGCTGGCAGGCCACCTGGATCACCTGCTCGACGTCGTCGACGACAAGACCCGTTCGCTGCAGCGCTGGGGCGAAGAGCTCGACCGCAAGGTGGCCGAGCGCACACGCGACCTCGAAGCCAGCAATGCCTCGCTGCAGGTGGCGCAGCAGCAGCTCGTGCGCAGCGAGAAGCTGGCGGCCATCGGCCAGCTCACGGCCAGCATCGCACATGAGGTCAACAACCCGATCGCGGTGATCCAGGGCAATGTCGACCTGCTGCGCGAAGTGCTGGGCGATGCCGCACAGCCGGTGACGGCGGAACTGCGGCTGATCGACGAGCAGGTCGAGCGCATGCGCCTGATCGTCACGCAACTGCTGCAGTTTGCACGGCCCACCGAGTTCGCCGGGTATGTGGAGGCGGTCGATCTCGGGCAGGCGATCGACGCCAGCCTGGTGCTGACCGGCCACCTGCTCACCCGCCAGGGCATCACCGTGTCGGTGACCCATCAGGCCACGCGCACGGCCGGCATCAACCGACAGGAGTTGCAGCAGGTGCTGATCAACCTGATCGTGAATGCCGCGCAGGCCATGCCCGAGGGTGGCACCCTGAGCCTGTCCACACGCGACTGGGACCTGCACGGTGTGGTGGTCGAGGTCGCCGACACCGGCCCGGGCCTGGACGAGGCCCTGCTGTCGCGCCTGTTCCAGCCCTTCGTGACCGGCAAGAAGGACGGCACGGGCCTGGGCCTGTGGATCAGCCGCAGCCTGGTCGAGCGTTACGGTGGTGACCTGCGCGCCGCCAACCGCACGGCGGAAGACGCCCCCCTGTCGCCGGGGGCGGCCCGGCGGGGTGCGGTGTTCACCGTCTGGCTGCACACCGTGCCACCCGGCGCACCGGAGGGGGCTTCCGACGGCCCACCCGCCAGTGCAGCGGGCGAGTCATCGGTCTGAACGGACCAGGCGCCAACGCGCGCTCACTCCATCAGGTCGAAGCCCTGGGTCTCCACCTGGATGAAGGCCGCGGTGAACTCGGCCAGGCTGCGGTACAGCCGGGCCTGCGGATGGGCGGCAAGGGTCTCGCACATGCGCTCCACCCACGACTGGACATGGGCCCGGAAGAACCGCCGCTGCTGCTCCAGGTTGCACACGGCCACATCGTCACCGGCAATCAGGTAGCGCATCACCTCGAACACGCAGGCCACATGGTCTTCGGTCTCGCCGATCGACTCGGCCCGTGCCAGGCCCAGCGCCGCCAGATCCGCGCGCAACACGGCCAGCGGTTTTTCGTTCAGGAAGCCGGCCAGGTAGTAAGAGCCGAACAGGAAGACCTCGGCCTTGCCCACCCCCTGGAACAGCGCATCGAACTCGCGCGTGGCCTCGGCCACGCTGGTGGCACGCATGGCCGCCACCAGGGGCTGCCAGGTCGCCTCCAGGAAGGCGCCGGCGGCAGGCGCCTCGGTCACGGCCACCTTGAAGCGCCCGAGCAGTTCGTCGTCCGGCGCCGCGTAGTAGAGCCGGGCCAGCAGCCCGTACAGCTCGGCACGGGCCAGTTCCTCGGCATCGTCAGGGGCGGCAAACGCCAGGGGATGCGCGCTCATAGGTCGGTGATCCTGAGTTCATTCGGGTTGGAATGGATGTCGATGACGCGGCAGTCGCCACACATCCTGAGCCGGTCGGCCGCGGCGCCCTGGAAGGCCGCATGCCCGGCCAGCTTGCCGATCATCACCTCGATCGCCTTGAGCGTGCCGAACGGCTTGTTGCAGCGGATGCAGCGATAGGGCTCGACCTCATGCAGCACCCGCGCCTGCTTGCGTGCCCGGCCGGCGTCGGCCAGCCACAGCCGGGGCACCAGCGTGATCGCATCTTCGGGGCAGGTGGTTTCGCACAGGCCGCACTGCACGCAGTTCTTCTCGATGAAGCGCAACTGGGGCCGCTCGGCGTTGTCGGCCAGGGCCGAGGCGGGGCAGGCCCCCACGCAGCTCAGGCACAGGGTGCATTTGTCCGCATCGACCTGCACCGCGCCGAACGGCGCGCCCGCACGCGGCAGGGCGATCTCTTCCGGCGCGGCGGGGGCCTGGGCCAGCAGGTGATCCAGGGCCAGGTCCAGCGTGGCACGCTTGTCGGCCTGGGTCGCAAAGGCCGCGGCCTGGCGCACGGTGGTGGCCGCGGGCGCACGCAGCGCGGCGTCCAGGGCCGGCAGGTCGCGTGCGTCACGTGCGCTCAGCAGGGCCACCGGTGTGCCCGGGTAGCCCATCCCGTTCATGACCGCATTGGCCACGGCCACCTGCGCGGCCAGGGCCTCGCGGTACTCGGGGGCTTCCTCGTCGGTCAGCAGGATCCAGACGTTCGCGGCCCCGTGCGCCAGGGCGGCAAGCCAGAGGTCCAGGCCCACGCTGGCGGTGTGCCACACCGCCATCGGCAGCACACGGGCCGGCACGCCCTGCAGCGCCGCATCCACCCGGGCTGCGCGGCCCAGTTCGTCGATCAGGCGGGTGCCGGCGCCCTCGCTGTGCACCAGCAGCGCCGGGGCGCGTCCGCCGGCCCGGGCATAGGTGGACAACAGGGTGCGGATGCGCCGCCCCTGGTCGACCGTGCCGGGGTAGGCATAGGCCAGCGCGCCGGTCGGGCACACCGTGGAGCAGGCGCCGCAGCCCACGCACAGATGCGGCTCGACCACCACACCACCGGTGGTGGTGGCTTCGGAACGGATCGCCCGCGCCGAACAGACATCCACACAGGCGTTGCAGCCCACCTGCTCGTTGCGGCTGTGCGCGCACAGCTTGGACTTGTACTGGAAGAAGCGCGGCTTCTCGAACTCACCGCAAAGCTCGCCCAGCTCCAGCACGGCCTTCAGCAGCCGGGCCGGGTCGCGTCCGGCATGCACATACCCCTGCGGCGGCTGGTGCATGCCCAGTACCGGCGCATCGCTCAGATCGAGCACCAGGTCGAAGTTGTCCGAGACATCCTGCACGTCACGCTGGAAGTCGATCGCGCCGGCCGCCTCGCACACGCGCACGCATTCGCGGTGCGAGCGGCACGCTGACAGGTCGACCTGGTAGCTGAAGTCGATCGCGCCTTCCGGGCAGGCCTCGATGCAGGCATTGCATCGTGTGCACAGGTCCAGGTCGATCGGGTTGCTGGTGCGCCAGCTCACCTGGAACGCCCCGAGCCAGCCGCTCAGGCCGGTGAGCTGGCCCACATGGATGGCGCGGTTGCGTTGCTGGGGCAACGCCGCCCCAGGCCGGTCGACCAGCAGGCTCACGTCCAGCCGGGCGTCGAGCATGCGGGCCGCGTCCTCGGCGCGGTCGGCCGGCCCGATGACCAGGCAGCGGCCGGCGCTGCGGTAGGTCACGGTGCCCACCGGCTCAGCGTCGGGCAGGCTGGCTGCCGCGATGAGGGCGGCGATCTTCGGTGTGGCTGCCGCGGCATCGCGCGACCAACCCGCCGTCTCGCGGATGTTCACGAAGCGGATCGGCCGCTCGGTCACCGGCGCGGCCCCTTCGGTTTCGTCGTTCAGCTCGAGGAACAGCCGGCTTTCCTGGGTACAGGCGACGAGCAGGTCGTCGCCCTCCTTGGCCGCGCGCTGGAAGGCGCCCGCCTCGCGGCGGCACAGCACGGTGTGGACGGGATGCGGGCCGTCAGTCCCGAGGGCCCGGCCCAGCGCGGCCGGATCCAGCGGCATGGTCCGGTTGCAGTTGCAGATCAGGGTCTTCATCGTGGGTGCCGGCCAGGTCGTTCGCCTGGTCCTGGGCTATGTCGGTGGATTCATGGGATGCTGGCACATCCTGTTCCACGCTGCCATCCGGCCTTGCCCCGGCTGCGGCCTGCGGCCCACGGTCTGTGCGCTGTTCGCCAGCTTCGGCGCCCGGCGCGGCCGTCGTCTCGCTGCGATCCTCATCCTGGAACAGGCCCAGCGCGCGCGACTGCACCATCTGCCGCAAGACCGACATCGGAATCGGGGTGGACTGGGTGTAGTCGTCGATGTAGACGTCCAGCCCGTCCATGCGGTTGAAGTGCGGGTCGGCAAACAGCTTTTTCATCGCAGCCTGCTTGACCTGGTTGTCCACGCCGGGTGCCACGAAGCGGGTGTAGTCGGACTGCGGCGTGAGCCGGGCCACGTCGGACATCGTTGGTGCCGGCTCGGCCGGGCGGTGGGTCGCGCTGTCGGTCGCGTTGCCGGTCGCGCTGTTGGTCGCATTGTCGGCCGCGTTGCCGCGCCCTCCCCGCACTGATTCAGCGGGTGGCGGCTGCGTCAGCGCAGCGCCCGTCACCGCGGTGTGCTGTGCCGGGTCCGGCGGCAGCACCGTGGTCGCATCGCCGCGGGCCGGGTCTGGCGTCGAGGCCGGCACGGCGCCGCCGCGCACCTCGGCCTTGCGCCGCGACCAGCGCGAGAAGAAGTTGTCTTCAGCCATGCTCGCTGCCTCCGCCCCCCGCGCCCTCGCGCCGCCTCGGATCGACAAACGAGGCCGGCCGCTGCCGGCGTTTCGGTTCAGGGCGGTAGTGTTCGGCGGTGTAGGCGGCCAGCCACTCGACCAGCTCGGGCTGCAGCGGCACGTTGTCGACACGCTCCTGCGCATCCAGCCAGCGGCCCGCCTCGTTGTACGACAGGCTGACCGACACCGGGCTGGCCATCGACGGGTCGTTGTCGTCGATGCGCCACATCACGAACCACACCGGCTGGCCCGAGCTGAGGTTCAGGTGATAGCCCTCGCCTTCGTCACGGAACAATGCCAGCTCGAACCCCGGATGAACCCACCGCGCCACCTGGCCGTCGTCGTGCAGCAGGCGCGCGGCCTGGCCGAAGGCCGGCTGGTGCGGCACGACCTCGGCAATGCGAAAGCGCCAGTCTTCCCAGCGGTTGGGGCGGGCCTGGCGCTCCAGCACCACAGCCACATCGATCGCGGGGCGCCGGGTGTCCATGATGCGAGGCGTGTCAGGTGTTCTTCGAGATCGAGATGGTCGGGAACTTCGAGGAGTAGTCCCGTGCCTTCTCGGCCACCTTGACCGCCAGCTTGCGCGCCACGTCCTTGTAGATGCCGGAGATCTCGCCGTCGGGGTCGGTCACCACCGACGGCCGGCCGGAATCGGCGTTCTCGCGGATGCTCAGGTTCAGGGGCAGCGCGCCGAGGTAGTCCACCCCGTATTCGGCGGCCATGCGGCGCCCGCCGTCGGCACCGAAGATGTGCTCGGTGTGGCCGCAGTTGGGGCAGCAGTAGACCGCCATGTTCTCGACGATGCCCAGGATCGGCACCCCGACCTTCTCGAACATCTTCAGGCCCTTGCGGGCGTCGAGCAGGGCGATGTCCTGGGGCGTGGTGACGATCACCGCGCCGGTCAGCGGCACGCGCTGGCTCAGCGTGAGCTGGATGTCGCCCGTGCCCGGGGGCATGTCGACAATGAGGTAGTCGACGTCGCGCCAGTTGGTCTGACGCAGCAGCTGGTCGAGTGCCTGCGTGGCCATCGGGCCGCGCCAGATCATCGGGTTGTCGGGTTCGATCATGAAACCGATCGACATGACCTGCACGCCGTAGTTTTCCATCGGCTCCATGGTCTTGCCGTCGGCACTTTCGGGCCGGCCCTCGATGCCGAACATCGTGGGCTGGCTGGGGCCGTAGATATCGGCATCGAGCACGGCCACGCTGGCCCCCTCGGCCGCCAGGGCCAGTGCAAGGTTGGCCGCGGTGGTGCTCTTGCCCACCCCGCCCTTGCCGGACGCCACGGCAATGATGTTCTTCACGTTGGGAAGCAGCTGCACGCCGCGCTGCACCGCATGGGCGATGACCTTGGTCGTGATCTGCACACTGACGTTGTCGACACCCGGCACGGTGCGAGCTGCGGCGATCAGGCTCTTGCGCAAGCCCGCCGCCACGCTGCGGGCCGGATAGCCCAGCTCGACGTCGAAGCTGACGTCACCGCCTTCGATGCGCAGGTTCCTGAGTTGTTTCGTGGAGACGAAGTCCTTGCCGGTATGGGGGTCGAGCACCGTCTTCAGGGCGTCGGTCAGCGCTTGTTCTGTGAGGGCCATGGTGGGGGTTCGATGGGAGCCGCAAGTGCGGCGATGTTGTTCAGCCCAGTCTAGCGCAGGGTGTCATGCCCTTGCCATGCGGCCTAGAATCTGGGTTTTCCCTGACCGGCACCCCCCTGCCGCCCGAGGCCACGATGACCCGCAAACTCTTCGTCACCACCGCGCTGCCCTACGCCAACGGCAATTTCCACATCGGCCACATCATGGAATACATCCAGGCCGACATCTGGGTGCGGTTCCAGCGCATGCAGGGCCATCAGGTGCATTTTGTCGGGGCCGACGATGCGCATGGCGCACCGATCATGATCGCCGCCGAAAAGGCGGGCAAGACGCCGCAGGAGTTCGTCGCCGCGATTGCCGCCGGGCGCCGCCAGTACCTCGACGGCTTTCACATCAGCTTCGACAACTGGCATTCGACCGACAGCCCGGAAAACACCGAGCTGGCCCAGGGCATCTACCTCGCGCTGCGCCGCAACGGCCTGATCTTCACGCGCAACATCGAGCAGTTCTTCGACCCGGTGAAGAACATGTTCCTGCCCGACCGCTACATCAAGGGCGAGTGCCCCAAGTGTTCGGCCAAGGACCAGTACGGCGACTCCTGCGAGGTCTGCGGTGCGGTCTACGCACCCACCGACCTGCGCAACCCCTACTCCACGCTCACCGGCGCCACGCCGGTCATGAAGACCAGCGAACACCACTTCTTCCAGCTGTCGTCGCAACGCTGCATCGACTTCCTGCAGGCCTGGACGCAGGACGGCAAGCTGCAGCCCGAGGTGGCCAACAAGATCAAGGAATGGTTCACGACCGACGAGACCGGCTCGGGCGGCCTGTCCGACTGGGACATCTCGCGCGATGCGCCCTACTTCGGCATCGAGATCCCCGACGCCCCGGGCAAGTACTTCTACGTCTGGCTCGATGCCCCGGTCGGCTACCTGGCGTCGCTGAAGAACTACTTCGACAAGGGGGGCCCGAAGGCCCGCTACGGCGAGGCGCGCAGCTTCGACGAGTTCATGGCCGACCCCGAGGTCGAGCAGTACCACTTCATCGGCAAGGACATCACCTACTTCCACACGCTGTTCTGGCCGGCGATGCTGCACTTCAGCGGCCGCAAGGTGCCTGACAACGTGTTCGTGCATGGCTTCATCACCGTCAGCGGCGAGAAGATGAGCAAGAGCCGCGGCACCGGCATCGATCCGCTCAAGTACCTGTCGCTGGGCATGAACGCCGAGTGGCTGCGCTACTACATCGCAGCCAAGCTCAACGCCCGCGTGGAAGACGTCGACTTCAACCCGGACGACTTCGTGGCCCGCGTGAACAGCGACCTGGTGGGCAAGTACATCAACATCGCCAGCCGGGCCGCGGGCTTCATCAGCAAGCGCTTCGGGGGCAATCTCAGCGCGAGCCACGGCGACGACGGCCAGGCCCTGCTGGCCGCGCTCCAGGAGGGCAGCACCGCCGTGCAGCAGCTCTACGAGGAGCGTGAACTCGGCAAGGCACTGCGCGAGATCATGCTGCTGGCCGACCGCGTCAACGAATACGTTGACCAGAACAAGCCCTGGGAGCTGGCGAAGCAGCCTGGGGTGGACGCCCGGCTGCAGGAAGTCTGCTCGGTCTGCATCGAGGCCTTCCGCCTGCTCACGATCTACCTCAAGCCCGTGCTGCCGGCGCTGGCCGCGGCCGTCGAGGGCTTCCTGCGCGTGGAGCCGATGAACTTTGCCGATGCGGGCCGCCTGCTGGGCGCGCACGGCATCGGCACCTACAGCCATCTGATGCAGCGGGTCGACCCCAAGATGCTCGATGCCCTGTTCGAACCGCCGGCCATCGAACTGCCCAAGCCGGGCGGCGAGGACATCGCCCCGACGATCACGATCGACGACTTTGCCAAGGTCGACCTGCGCATCGCGCAGATCGTCGCCTGCGAGACGGTGGACGGTTCCGACAAGCTGCTGCGCCTGACGCTGGACGTCGGCGAGGGGCGGCACCGCAATGTCTTCAGCGGCATCAAGAGCGCCTACCAGCCCGACGACCTGGTCGGCAAGTTCACCGTGATGGTGGCCAACCTCGCGCCGCGCAAGATGAAGTTCGGCATCAGCGAAGGCATGGTGCTCGCCGCATCACACGCCGACGAAAAGGCCACGCCGGGCATCTACGTGCTCAACCCCTGGCCAGGTGCCCAGCCAGGCATGCGCGTGCGCTGAGGCCTTCGTTCGCGGGGTCATGCCCGCGAAGGCAGGCATCCAGGGGCCGCCGCGGTGCGCCAGCATGGATCCCCGCCTGCGCGGGGATG
>CBFGPV010000090.1:0-17092 GCA_965650765.1 uncultured Burkholderiales bacterium | reverse complement strand
CGCTGTCGCCCAGCGGGTCATGCGGCAGGACCCGCTGGCGCAGCACCCCTTGCGCCAGTTTCATGCGGCGGGCCTGGCCCAGCCGGCCGGCCTCCCAGGCCATCGCGCAGGCGGACGTCACGTGATAGAGCGCCGACGCTGCCTGGCGGGCACCGTGTTCGCCCGACGGCCCGGCCTCGGCAAAGGCCGCGGCGCGTTCGCACGCCCGGTGCACGGTGCGCTCGAACACCGCGCGCGCCTGCGGGTGGACCGGGGTGTCGGCCAGCTGACCCAGCAGATGGGCCTGCAGCGCCGGCAGTGACGCCTCGCGACGGATCGCACGCATCACGTCCAGCGCCACGATGTTGCTGGTGCCCTCCCAGATCGAGCCGAGGTGGGCGTCACGCAGCAGCCGGGGATCGCTCCATTCCTCGATGTAGCCGCAGCCGCCGCGCACTTCCATCGCGTCGGCGGTGACCTTGCGGGCATCGCGACAGGCGCGGAACTTCAGCAGCGGGGTGAGGATGCGTGTCAGCGCGTGCGCCTGCGTGTTGCCAGCATCGCTGCGGCGCAGGGCGTCGGCGGTCTGGAACACCATCGTGCGGGCCTGCTCGGTAGGCAGCAGCAGCTTGAGCAGTTGCCGCTGCATCAGCGGCAGCTCGATCAGGCGGCGACCGAAGGCCCGTCGGTGCGCTGCCACGAACAGGGCCTCGCCACACGCGCGGCGCATCAGGCCGGCCGCCCGCATGCCGTTGGACAGCCGCGAGTTGTTGACCATGTCGGCCATCTGCTGGAAGCCGCGTCCGGCCTCACCGACCAGCCAGGCCTGCGCGCCCTCGAGGCGGATCTCGCCGCTGGCCATCGAGCGGGTGCCGAGCTTGTCCTTCAGGCGGATGATGCGATAGGCGTTGGCGCTGCCGTCGTCGCAGGTGCGCGGCAGCAGGAACAGCGACACACCCTTCAGCCCGGCGGGTGCGCCGTCGATGCGGGCCAGCACCATGGCCAGTGCGGCATCGGGGTTGGAGCAGAACCACTTGTCGCCGTGCAGGCGGTAGCGGCCGTCGCCGGTCGGTGTGGCGCGCACGGTCGTGGCGGCGATGTCCGAGCCGGCGCCCTGCTCGGTCATGAACATCGCGCCCTGGAAGAGGCTGTCGAAGTCCTGCGTGGTCAGCATCGGCAGGAAGCGCTCGACCAGTGCCGGGTCGCCGTAGCGGCGCAGCGTGCGGGTGAGCGAGTCCGTCATCGACAGCGGGCAGCACAGTCCGAACTCGGCCTGCACGAACAGGTAGCTCAGCGCGTACTTCGCCGCTGGCGGCAGTGGGTCCGGCCAGCCCAGCACACCACCGCGGTGGCTCATGGCCGCCAGGCCGAATCGGCTGAAGGCCAGCCGCTCCATCTCGACATAGGCCGGGTGCTTGACGATGCGCTGCACGTCGCGCCCGTCACGGCTGCGGTGCTCCAGCGTGGGGGGGTGGCGATCGGCCAACGAGGCCAGGTCGTCCAGCGTGGTGCCGGCCAGCTCGCCCAGCTCGACCAGGTGCGGGCGCAGGTGCTGGTGCAGCGTGTCGCCGAGGTACAGCGGCAGCAGCCGGTCCAGGTCGGGGTCCGTGGTGTACAGGTTCTCGCCGCGGCGGTCGGGCACCGGATGGTCGGTGGCGGGTGTCTGCAGGCGGGGTGAGATCGACATGGCGGGCCTCCAAGGGATGGACCCAGTATCGAAGTCACAACGATTTGCGTCCAATTCAGTTTCTGGCTGCGTCGATATGTGCCATGTATCGTCACTGGCCGTGCGGGCAGCGACATGGAGCGACCATGAGACTGGAGTTTCGCCATCTGCGCTACTTCTGCGTGCTGGCCGAGGAGCTGCACTACGGCCGGGCGGCCCGGCGTCTTGCGATCACGCAGCCGCCGCTGTCGCTGAGCATCCAGCAGCTCGAGGCCATCGTCGGCGCGCGCCTGTTCGATCGCGACAGCAAGGGCGTGCGGCTCACTCACGCGGGGGGCGCCTTTCTCGATCAGGCGCGTGTGCTGCTCACGCGGGCTGACGAGGCCTGCCTGCTCGCCCGTGAGGTCGAGGCGGGGGTGGTCGGACGCTTGCGGGTGGGCTTCGTGGGTTCGGCCCTGTACCGTGGCCTGCCGCGCTGGCTCGAGTCCTTCCAGCAGCGGCAGCCGCGCATCGAGGTGGTGCTGAGCGAGCTGAACACGCAGGAGCAGGTCGAGGCGCTGATGCACGACCAGCTCGATCTGGGCTTCATCCACACCCGCCGCGTACCGCCGGCGCTGACGACACGCTTCGTGCAGAGCGAGCCCTTCCTGTGCTGCCTGCCGGCCAGCCATGCGCTGGCGCGCCGACGCAAGGTGGCGCTGGCCGCGCTGCGCGACGAAGGCTTCGTGCTGTTTTCGCGCCAGGCCTCGCCCGACTACCACCAGCGCATCGTCGAGATGTGCGAGGCCCAGGGCTACTACCCGCGCATCCGCCACGAGGTGCGGCACTGGCTGTCGGTGGTGTCGCTGGTGTCGCAGGGCATGGGGGTGTCGGTGGTGCCCGCGCCCCTGCGGCGCGCAGGCATGGCCGGTGTCGCCTACCGGCCGTTCGATCAACCCACACCGCCGTCCGAACTGCATGCCGTGTGGCAGGCGGACGGGCCCTTGCCGGCACGCGACCACTTTCTGCAGGGGGTGCCACGCCCGCCGGCGTGAGGCCTGCCCGCCCTGCCGCGTGTTCTTGTATTTGAGAATCATTCGCAATAGAATCCGGCTCCGATCAACCAGCCCGCCTGGCGCGTCAGACTGACGCTGCGCCACCGGGCCGGAGCTTCGCGCCAGCCACAGCCAGCCTGCGAGCCCAGATCGCCTGCCCGGAGACCCGGTGCGGTGTGCGGGGTGGCGTGTCGAGCATCGACCGCAGCGAGGCGGCCTGCCAGGTAGGCCGCCTCCCGCATGCGCGGCCGTGTCTCCCGGGCTTTGCCTCTGCCCCGCACCCTGGAGATGCCGTGAAGAAGTTCCAACACCGCGCCGTGGCGGCTGCCTGCCATCGGCCTGCGCGCACGCCTGCCCTGAACTTGAGCCTGTGCCTTGGCGTCTGCCTTGGCCTGACCGCGCCACCGCTGCTTGCACAGGACACCCCTGCAAGCGACAGCAACACTGAACAAGGCACGCTGCAGAAGGTGGTCGTCACCGGGGCCCGCCAGAGCACCGCGACCAGGCTGCCGATGACGCGCAGGGAGACACCCCAGTCGGTCAGTGTGGTCGATCGCCAGCGCATCGACCAGGAGACGATGCTCAGCATCAATGACGTGATGTCCGGCATCACCGGCGTGAACGTCACCTTCTACGATTCGCAGCGCCCGCTGTACTTCGCCCGCGGCTTCCAGATCACCGACTTCCGCGTCGACGGCATGCTCACCTACAGCGGCAGCACGAACCAGGAGTACGACATGGCGCTGTACGAGCGCGTGTCGGTCGTGCGCGGCGCCAATGGGGTGCTGACCGGCACTGGCGTGCCCTCGGCCGTGGTCGATCTTCAACGCAAGCGGCCCGGGCGCAAGCTCGCGGCATCGGCTGCCGTGACGACCGGATCCTGGGACTACCTCCGCGGTGAAGCGGACCTGAACCTGCCCCTCACGCAGGACGGGCGATGGCGCAGCCGCATGGTGGTCGCGGCCCAGGACCGCAAGAGCTTCCGCGACCGTTACCGCGAGGACAAGCTCGCGTGGCTGGCGGCGCTGGAGGCCGACCTTACGCCTGACACCACCGTCACGCTCGGCTACCAGAGCCAGGACAACAACCCCCAGGGCGCGATCTGGGGCACGATCCCGCGCTTTGCCTCGGACGGCACCCTGGCCGGGCTGCCTCGCTCGACCAGCTTCTCGCCGCGCTGGACGCGCTGGGATCGCGAGTCCGGCACGGCCTACCTGCAGCTCGAGCAGGCCGTGGGCGAGACGTGGATGCTCAAGGCGCAGCTCAATCGAACCCAGGGCGACCTCATCAGCGAACGTGTCTACGGCAGCGGCTTTCCGGACCCGGTCAACGGCGGCGGCATGAAGCTCCTGGCCGCCGTGGGGCAGACGGAAGAAACGCTGGATGCCGTCGACGTGCATGCTGCCGGGCCGTTCGAGCTGTTCGGCCGCCGCCACGACCTGGTGGTGGGCGCCGATGCCTCGAAACTGCGGTCGTTTTCTCCCACGCTGTCATCGGTGTCAAGCTGGAGCTACGTCATTCCCGACCTGACGGCCTGGGACGGTGACATCCCGGGCCTGAGCTACCGGCGCACCGGCGCGTCGCGTGTGGCGCGCACCGAGCAGCAGGGGGTCTATGCCAATGCACGCTGGCGCGTGAGCGATCCGCTGGCCCTGATCACGGGCGTGCGCATCAGTTCCTGGAAGACAGGCACCGACAACTTCAACGCCTCTGGCGCCAACACCGGCACCACCGGGGCCTACAAGGTCGACAACGAGGTCACCCCTTTTCTTGGCCTGAGCTACCAGATCTCGCCGGCCTGGTCGGTGTACGGCAGCTATGCCAGTGTGTTCAAGCCGCAGAACAACAAGGACAAGGACAACAACCTGCTCGCTCCGGTGGAGGGCAGCAACCTCGAGGCCGGCATCAAGGGCGCCCTGCTCGGTGGTCGCATCGAAGCCTCGGCGGCGATCTTCCAGACGCGCCAGGACAACTTCGCGGTGCGTGACAGCACCCAGCCCGACAACTCCCTGCCGGACGGCAGCTCGGCCTTCATCGGTGTCGATGGCACGCGCAGCCGCGGCATCGAGTTCGACCTGAGTGGCCAGGTGCGGCCCGGCTGGTTCGTGCAGGGCGGCTTCACCCATGTGTCGGTGAAGCGTCATGCGAACGACCTGATCTACGCCAACCTGCCGCAGAACTACCTGCAGCTGTCGACGAGCGTGCAACTCCCCGGTGCGCTCAGCCGCTTCACCCTGGGTGGTGGCGTGAACTGGCAGAGCAAGGTGCTGGGCTTCAACATTCCTCACCCCACGCTGGGCCGCGTGACGGTCAAGCAGGGGTCCTATGCGCTGGTGAACCTGCATCTCAACTACCGCATCAGCGACCACGTCCAGGCCACGCTGAGCGTGCGCAATGCGCTGGACAAGGCCTACTGGGCCAACCTCGATTACCCGAACTACGGCGAGCCGCGCAACGTCACGCTGGCGCTCAAGTGGCGCCTGTGAGGCCAGCGCCGCGCTTGCCACGGACCCCGATCACACCCCATCCATTCCACAGGAGAAGCAAGATGTTCCGACCCGTCATTCACCGCCTGCTGGTGCTGGCCACCGCGATGGCGCCACTTGCCGCGCAGGCCCACCATGTGTGGCTGGAGCAGGACAACCGAGGCGCGCGCCTGTACTTCGGAGAGTTCGGCGACAACCTGCGCGAAAGCTCGCCCGGCCTGCTCGACAAGTTCACGAAACCGCAGGCCCGGCTGATCGATCCGCGCGGCGAGTCGCGTGAACTGGCGGCCACGCGCGAGGCCAACGGCATCGCGATCGCCGGGCGAGCCGGGCCCGGCGAGGCACTGGTGGCACAGGAGTCGGGCTACCCGGCCTTCGACCGCAAGGAAGGCGACAAGGTCGCAGGACGCGGGATCTGGGTGCCGGCTGCACGCTGGATCAACGGTTTCGAGGCCCAGCCGGCCCGGCTCACGCTCGACGTGGTGCCCACCGGCCAGCCCGGCGAATTTGCGGTGATCTGGAAGGGCCAGCCCCTGGCCGAGGCCAAGGTCGAGGTGGTGGCCGAATCGGGCTGGTCGCGCGGCGTGACGGCCGACAAGGACGGCCGCTTCACGATCGCGCTGCCGTGGCAGGGCCTGTATGCGGTCGAGGTCAAGCACACCGACCGCAGCGGTGCCGAGCGTGACGGGCAGCGCTACGACCTCGCGTCCTATGTCACGACGCTGAGCTTCCGGCTGGAGCAGGGCCTGCCGTCACCCCGTCGGCCTTGAACATCGCCTTGATGCCGCGCACCGCCTGGCGGATGCGCGACTCGTTCTCGATCAGTGCAAAACGCACGTGGTCGTCGCCGTGGTCACCAAAACCGATGCCCGGCGAAACCGACACCTTGGCCCGCTCGAGCAGCAGCTTGGCGAACTCGAGCGAACCGAGGTGCCGGTAGGTGTCAGGGATGCGGGCCCAGATGTACATCGAGGCTTTCGGTCGCTCGACCGGCCAGCCTGCCTCGTGCAGGCCCTTGACCAGCACGTCGCGCCGGCTCTGGTAGGTGGCGGCGATGTCCTTCACGCACTGCTGGTCGCCTTCAAGGGCCGCGATCGCGGCCACCTGCAGCGGCGTGAAGGTGCCGTAGTCGTGATAGCTCTTGATGCGGGCCAGTGCCGCCACGAGGTCGGCATTGCCCACCATGAAGCCCACGCGCCAGCCGGCCATGTTGTAGCTCTTGGACAGCGTGAAGAACTCGACGGCAACCTCCTTCGCACCGGGCACCTGCATGATCGACGGCGCCTTCCAGCCATCGAACACGATGTCCGCATAGGCCAGGTCGTGCACCACCAGGATGTCGTGCTTGCGCGCCAGCGCGATCACGCGCTCGAAGAAGTCCATCTCGACGCACTGCGCGGTGGGGTTGGACGGAAAGCCCAGCACGATCATCTTCGGCTTGGGGTAGCTGCCGCGGATCGCGCGCTCCAGCTCGGCGAAGAAGTCCACGCCCGGCACGAGCGGAACGGACCGGATGTCGGCCCCGGCAATCACTGCACCGTAGATGTGGATGGGGTAGCTCGGGTCGGGCACCAGCACCGTGTCGCCCCGGTCCAGCGTGGCCAGCATCAGGTGCGAGAGGCCTTCCTTGGAGCCGATGGTGACGATGGCTTCGGTGTCGGGGTCGATGTCAACCTGATAGCGGTCGCGGTACCAGTGGCTGATGGCGCGCCGCAGCCGCGGGATGCCCTTGGAGGCCGAATAGCCGTGGGTATCGGGCCGCTGGGCCACCTCGGCCAGCTTGGCGACGATGTGCGCAGGCGTGGCCCCATCGGGGTTGCCCATGCTCATGTCGATGATGTCCTCGCCACGGCGGCGGGCGGCAAGCTTCAGCTCGGCCGTGATGTTGAAGACGTAGGGGGGCAGGCGATCGATGCGCGCAAAGCGGCGCTTGCCTGAAGAGGCAGTCATGAGGTTCCTTCACGTCAGCGCCCGGAACCGTCCGAGCGACGCGCGCCGCATCGTCATGACACGGCTGGCGCATGATAGCCGAGCTCGCCCAGGTGGAGCCAGGGGGCGGGGCCTCCACCCCGCGCGGTGGATGCGCGCGGCGCGGGGGCTGCGCAGAATCCGCGGCATCGTTTCGACGGAGCCGTACTGCGATGATCACGCTCGATGCCCGGCGGCAGCAGTCCGCCCTTCAGCGCCTGCGCCAGGCTGAGGACTTGGTCGTGGGCGATGCGGCGCAACTGCCGGTGGCCCCCGCCACGCTGCAGGCCTTGACGCCGACCTCGCCCGGCGTGGAGCAGGTGTGCGCAGGCGGCCTCACGGCTGTCGTCTACAAGCTGCGCACGGCAGCCGGCGTGCTGGCCGTCAAGCAGGCGCGGCCCGAATGCCTGGTGCGCAACCTCGACGGACAGACCTCGTTCGTCAACGAGCTCTTGTGCCACGCCGAGATCGCGGCCTGCCGCGCGCGCGGTGCCGACCTGCCCGGCCTCATTGCGCCGTGGTATGGCTCCTTGCACCAGGGCTTGATCGTCTCGCCGTGGATCGACGGGCAGCGGCCCGAGCATTTCGACGAACGCTCATTGCGCCAGCTGTACGGCCACGGCCGCACGCTGTGCGAGCGGGGCCTGTTCGAGTGGGACTTCAGCCCCGGCAACATCCTCGACGACGGCCGGCAGCTGTGGCTGTTCGACTTCGGCTACATGTACCGCTACGACCCGCTGACCCAGTTCAACACGGCCGGGCAAGGTGATGACGTGCCGGCCTTTCACTATGCCGAGCGCATCGAGACCCGCAACCTGTTCGGCTGGCTGCTGCGCCTGGAGCAGCACGACGGCATCGATGCGGCGCTTGATGCCTTCCGCCTGATGAAGACCGTGGCCCATGACTCCTTCACCGAATTCAGGGCACACCTGGCCGCGCGCGGCGCGGCGCCGACCGTGCTGTGCTGGCTCGACAGTATCCTGGCCGACTGGGCCGACGCCTTGCGCAGTGACCCGCAGGCCCTGTACCTCAAGGAGGGCTGGCGCTCCCACCAGGCCGATCTCGACGACGACCTGAGCGGCCAGACCTGCACCCCCGCCACGCTGGCACGGGCCGACTGGCTGATCGACCAGGCGGCTCATCACGCAGCACGTCTGCGCTCATGGGGCCTGCTGCACGGTGACGCGGCCCGGCTCGATGCGCCTGCGCTGGTTGCGCAATTGCGCGGCTTGCGCCAGCGGGCTGAGCAGTTTCAAATCGGGGCCTCGACTGCCTGAGCGCCCCATGCCTTGCGCCACTCCCCTCGACGTCGACGTGTCCTGGCACGCCGCACCGGCCGGCCTGCAGCCCCTGGTGCTGGGCGTGGTGGTGTGGCGGTTCCGCTCGCCGGGCCCGCACTGGGTGCCGGTGCCCGCGCATGCGCTGGCCACACTGACGGTGGTGGCCGAGGGCAGCCTGCATGCCGACATCGGCGACATCGGCGACACCCGCGACGCGGGGGCGCTGCCTGCCGTGCTCGGCGGCGGGCCGCTGACCCAGGCTCAGGGCCTGTGGGCCCATGGCCCGGGCCGGGTGGCCACGGTGCTGTGCCGCGCCAGCGTGCTGCCGATGTGGACGGGTGAGGCAGCGTCGGTCTTTCGTGACGGGGCCGTGCCGCTGGCGGTCTGGGGCGTCGACGACGATCCCGGGCGATGGCAAGCCGGGCCAACCCGGCAGGCACCGTCCGCGCCGGCGCTGGCTGCCGCGCTGATGGCCCATGTGGCCAGGCGGCTCGATCGTTCGACACAGCGCGCCACGGCCCGGCGCTTCACCGGCGCGCTGGCGCAGTGGCGGCATGAGCTGGATGCGGCTGTTCAGGCGGGCCGGCGCATGCCACTGCAACCGGGCGGCTGGAGTGAGCGCCAATGGCAGCGGGCCTGCCAGGCGGAGCTGGGCGTCGGCCCGAAGCTGCTGCACCGGCTGGTGCGCCTGCACGGCAGCACCTGCACCATCGACGCCGCGGCCGCTGGCGAGGCGGCTCATGGCGCCGTGCTGGCCCATGTGGCCGCGCAGGCAGGCTACGCCGATCAGGCGCACATGTCCCGGGAGTACCGCGACCTCGCGGGCTGCGCACCCGGCACCCTGCGCGGCGGATCACCGCGTGGGGCGGACACACCAGCAAGACCCGGGGCGGCCACCCTGTCAGCCACTCTGTCGGCCCGCCTGGTGGCGCCCGCGTTTTTCGGCAGCTGATGCACAGGCCGGGCGGCCGATTCACGCGCGCCGGCCCCTGCTGTGTCGGATTTCTTCAAGACGCTCAGAGGGACCATCAGGCATGCTGCGCTGCATGCCGACAATCGAATGCTCCATCCGTATTGACGCACCTGCCGCTCAGGTGTTCGAGGTCTATGGCGACGTGGCCGGCTGGCCGCGCTGGGATCCGGACACGCGTGAGGCGCATCTGGGCCAGGGCTTGGCCCTGGGCAGCCGGGGCCGCCTCCGGCCGCGCCGCGGGCTGCCGGTGCGCATGGTGGTGACCGAGCTGACACCGGGGCGCAGCTTCACGGTCACCTGCCCGGTGCTCGGGTCGCGCATGCATTTCGACCATGTGATCGAGGCGGCCGGCACCGCGGTGGACGTGACCCACCGCGTGCGTTTCGAGGGCTGGCTGGCCCGCTGGCTGGACCGCACGGTCGGGGCTGACGTGCGTGCGGGGTTGCCGGTGACGCTGGCCTCGCTCAAGCGGCATGTCGAAGCAGCGCGGCCCGGTGATGCCTGAGCCGCGTTGCGGGGCGGGCCGGCGCTGCCGGGCCCTCGCACCGCTTGCACCGCTTGCGCCGTTCGATCAGGGCTTCACCGCGATCGCGCCGATCTCCACTGCCACGTCGCGCGGCAGCCTGGCCACCTGGACCGTGGCGCGTGCAGGCGGCACGTTGGTGAAGTAGGTGCCGTAGACCTCGTTCATCTTGCCGAAGTCGTTCAGGTCCTTCATGTAGACGGTGGTCGAGACGATGTTGGCCATCGTCATGCCGTCGGCGGCCAGCACGGCCTTCAGGTTGTCGAGCACCAGCCGCGTCTGCACCTCGATCGGCGCGTCCTTCAGCAGGTTGCCGGTCTTGGGGTCGATCGGGATCTGGCCGGCAAGGTAAAGCACATTGCCGGCGCGCACGGCCTGCGAGTACGGGCCGATGGCCTTCGGTGCGTCCGGGGACGACACGGCGCGGATCGCGCTGTCTTGCGCCAGCACGGGCAGGGTGGCTGCAGCAACGGCCAGGGCAGCGAGCAGGGAGGCAGGTTTGTGGATCATGGGCGGGTTCCGTGAGGGTGAGGTGAAAACAGGGGCCGGTGGCGCTCAGGCCATCGTGTTGGACAGCTGCCACATCGACTCGACCAGGCGGTCGATGTCCTGTGCGTCGTGCCAGAGGTGGGTCGAGATGCGCACGCCGTAGTGCTGCGCGGTGGCGCCGATCACCTCGAAGTTGGAGTTGCGGATCACGAAGCCCGGGGTGTAGTCCGACAGCATGCGGGCCACGAACTGGTTGGACTTCTGCTGGTTCATCACGTCGGACGCGTTCTTGAACGGGTTGAAGCAGGTCAGCGCCGACAGCAGCTTGGGATCGTCCTTCGGCGAGTACAGCGAGCCCACGCCCCAGCGCTCGACGATCTTTTCCTTGAGATAGGACGACAGCGTGATGTCGTAGGTCTCGATCTTCTGGCGGCCCACCGTGTCCCACATCTCGCAGGCGCGCGCCAGGGCGCGGAACATCGGCACATGCAGGCTGCCGCAGCTGGTCACGCTGGCGGCGATGTCGAAGGTGGCGGTGCCGTTGGTGGTGCGTGCCAGCGTGGAGTACGAACTGCTGTGCACCGGATACCACTTGGGCAGCGGCAGCGGGTTCGAGGCGCGGATCTTGTTGCGGATCACCAGGATGCCGGTGGAGCCCGGGCCGCATTGCCACTTGTGGCCGGCACCCGACATGAAGTCCACCCCCAGCGCACCGTAGTCGTAGGCCATCATGCCGGGCAGGTGGGCACCGTCGACGATGCTGATCAGCTCATGCGCCTTGACCACACCCATCAGGTCGGCGATGGGCAGCATGGTGCCGGTCTTGTAGGTCGGCGACGACCACATCATCGCGCGCACCCGCTTGCCCTGCGCCTTGAGGGCGCGGATGCGTTCGTCGAACAGGTTCACATAGGTGGCTGCCGTCTGGTTGTTGCCCACCGGCATGGCGATGCGCGACACCTCGATGCCGTAGCGGTCGACCGCGATCGCCAGCGGCGTGTTGCCGCCGCCGTGCTCGTGATTGGTGGTGACGACCACGTCACCGGGCTGCCAGTCCAGGCCGAGGATGGCGTGGCACATGCCCGACGAGGTGTTGGCCGAAAACGCCAGCTCGTCACCGTCGACGCCGAAGCCCGGCGCCACCTTGGCCCGCAGGTCGGCCAGGTTGCCGTAGCCGCTGCTCGAATCGGCGGCCTTGGCGAAGTTCTCCTGCTGGAAGACGTCGAGCACCACCTGGGGCATCGAGCCGCCGGTGCCGATGTTCATGTAGGTCTTCTCGGGCTTGAGCACGAACATGTTCTGCACATTGGTCCAGAAGGCCTCGTCCTGCACCAGTTGCGCCCGCAGGCTTTCGGCGGCCGTCTGGCCATTGGCGCCTCCGCAGGCGGCCATCAGCGGCGCAAACGTGGCCGCTCCGGCGCCGTAGCCGAGGATGCGCAGGAAGTCGCGCCGCTTGGCGCTCCAGTGGGCCGTGCCGTCGCGCTGCAGGGCGGCCTCGGCGGAAGGGGGCGTTGTGCGGTCGTGCAGTGAATCCATGCTGACTCCAGGTTCGGGGTTGATGCACCTCGGGCCGGTTCGATGTTTCGGACCGGGCCCGGCTTGGAGTCCAGTTTATGGATTCACGACAAACTTTCCATGTTTTCTTTCCCCTACGCAGTACTACGCAAATGGGGCGCACGGGTGAATGCGCAGCTTGGCCTGATTATTGCTGACGGGTTGGTGCTGGACACGCCTGCAATGGACGGAAGGAGTTGTGAACGCATGGCCCGATGGGTGGACCTAGGTTTTACACCAATATGGTGCGCGGTGGCGGCCACAGTGGCGGAATTTGGTGCGAAACTTCGCATCGGCCAAGTCACCCACCGTCCTGTCCGAGGGCCAGCCATGAAACTGAAACTGGTGTTGATGTCCACCGCCCTGGTGCTGGCCGCGCTGGGAACGGTGGCGGTCATGGTGCGGCATCAGACGCTCAAGCTGGCCAGCCAGGAGCGTCAGCGGGTGCTCTCGCTCTACGAAAGCAGCAAGGAGGGCGAGCTCCGGCACTACGTCGAGCTGGCGCGTTCCGCGGTGCTGCGCCTGGCGCAGGCCACTGGCGACGTGGGGGTCCTGCAGAAAGAAGCCCTGGCCGTGCTGTCCCGGATGCATTTTGGCAAGGATGGTTACTTTTTTGTTTATGACCAGCAGGGCAACATATTGCTGGATCCGGCCCAGATGGGCATGCAGGGAATCGATTTCTGCGACCCGAATCAACCCGAAGGACAGCTCCAGGCGAATATGCTGCTGACCGCCGCACGCAAAGGCGGAGGGGTGGTGACCTATGATTGGCAAAAACCATCGTCACAGACTTATTCACGCAAGATGTCGTATGTGGTGCCGGTCGGTCCCTGGAACTGGGTATTGGGTACGGGTATTTACATGGACGAGGTCTATGAAACCCTCGACCAGATCGATCAGCTTGCCCAGAAGAATATCGAAGACACCTTGCACAGCATCTTCTGGATTGCCGGCATCTCGATCGTGCTGATCGGCTCGGCGGGGCTGATGATGAACCTCAGTCACCACCGGATCGCCAGCGAAAAGCTGCGTCACCTGGCGCGGCGGGTGGTCCGTTCGCAGGAGGACGAAAGAGTCCGCGTGGCGCGCGAACTGCATGACGGTGTGGTGCAGGTGATGGTGTCCTCGAAGTATTTTCTCGAGACGGCACAGATTCAGCAGGCCCAGCCTGTTGCGGGGCGGGCGCGGCATACGCCGCAGTACCTGCTGGAGCAGGGGCTGTTGCGGCTCAACGATGCACTGTCGGAGATTCGGCGTGTGTCGCACGGTCTTCGGCCGGCCTTGCTCGATGACCTGGGCCTGGTGCCGGCGCTGCGCCTGCTGGTCGAGCAGTTGCGAGCATCGAGCGGTCTGGAAGTGCATCTGGTCGAATGCGGCACGCCGGTTGAACTGCCCACGGTCCACGGTACCGCCTTGTTCCGTGTGGTGCAGGAAGCCACCAACAACATCCAGGCGCATGCCCAGGCCTCGCGGGTGGACATCATGCTGGCCTTCAGCGAGCGCCGCGTGACGCTGTCGATCCGGGACAACGGGCGCGGCTTCGACCTCAAGCGTGTCCAGACCGATTCGGCCGGCGGCATCGGGCTGCGCAACATGCGTGAGCGCATTGAAAGCCTGCAGGGTGAATTCACCATGTCGTCCAGTGCCGCCGGCACCGTGATCGAGGCGCACCTGACCATCGAACCTGGCAGCACGGACCTGCCGAGTGAGGAGACCTGATGCATCCCGAAGACAACACCCCCCTTCGTGTCGTGCTGGTCGATGACCATCCCCTGGTTCGTGACGGCATCCGCATGCGGCTGGACGCCACCTCCGACGTGATGGTCGTGGGTGAGGCGTCATGTGTCGACGAGGCCGTGGCCCTCACCGAAGCCCTGACGCCCGACGTGCTGATCACCGACATCCGCATGCCCGAGGTCAGCGGCATCCAGCTCATCGCCCTGTTTGCGCAGCGCCACCCTGCCGTGCAGGTGCTGGTGCTGTCGATGCTCAAGGACCCCGCCTATGTGCAGCGCGCGATGGCGCTGGGCGCGCGTGGTTACGTGCTCAAGGACGACCCGGCGCAGCACCTGGTCGAAGCGATCCGGACCGTGGCCCATGCTGGCGTCTACCTGAGCCCGGCGCTGTCGGACCTGCTGGGCAGCGGCGTGCCGGCGGTGCGCTCCCACCGCCCGCTGACGCCCAAGGAGTCGGCCGTGTTGAATCTGCTGGCGCAGGGGCATTCCAACAAGGAGATCGCCGAGATGCTGGGCGCGTCGATCCGCACGGTGGAGAGCCACCGGCTGCATCTGCGCCGCAAGCTGCGCGTTGAGGGTCGCGCGGCCTTGGTCAAGTACGCCGTCGACCACTACGACCTCGATCTCGGCAAGCCTGGGCGCGAGCCGCCGGCCGACGGTTCTGGCGACCGACCCTGAGCGTCAGCCGCGCAGACTTGCACGCAGTGCCGCGAGCCCCTCACCGAGTTCGGCTTGCAGCATCGGGACAAACACCTCGGGATAGTCGTTCGGGATGCAGAGCGCCTCGAAGCGTGTCACACCCTGGTTGAGCCGGTAGTGCAGCTTGGCCTGGCGGCCCTGTTCCTGCTGTGCCATCACGTCCTCGACCGAGGCAGGTGTGAGCGCAGCCACGCCGGGTGAACCGGCGCGCTGCCATTCAACACGCGCCTGATGCAGGCTGATGGCGTCTTCCAGCGGCAGTGTCGGTTCGATGAACAGGGTGTCGACCTGCGGGCCGCCGGTCAGGAAGTTGCTGCCTCTGGACAGCGAGGTCACGAGATGGCGTCCATCGCTCAGCATGGTCTCGATGTCCACCAGCACCGTGCCACGGGCCGGCGACAGCAGCACGACACCGCCCGATGCCGGATCACGCCAGGCCCACGAGACCGACTGGTGCCGCAGCAACTGGCGGAACGACGGCCACTCGATCCAGCCCACGGGCTGCCAGCCCAGCGTGAGCAGCGTCGACGCCGGCCGCTGCAGCGCGTCCTGCCAGTCGTGCTCGAATTCATCGGGCGTGATGCGGCGCATGTCCAGCGGCTCCAGCGGCAGGCTGGCCAGGATGCGCCCGGCGGTGCTGCCGGCCAGGTGCTGCAGTTCGGCGCGCTGCTCATCATCGGGCGTGTTGCGCACGCCGGCCTGCTGCTCACGCAGCAGCTCCAGCTCGGCGCTCAGGCGGCTCATGCGCTCCTGCGATGACACCTGCCAGGTGCGCAGCCATTCCTTCATGTCGTCGCTGGCATCGTCGGGCAAGACCATGGGCTGCTGCAGCTTGGGCATCGCCTGGTCGATTGCATCGAAACTGGCCTGTGTCAATGCGGTGCGCCCGCCACGGCACTGCTCGGCCAGGGCCTGCAGTTCGGCGCGCGGGTCGTCCTCGTCAGGCGTGCCGGCGTGAGGCTCAAGCGCAAGTGCCGCTGCGTCATACAGCCGGGCCGCCGTCGAGTAGTCAGAGATGGCCTGGTGCAGTCGCGCACAACGGGTGAGCAGGTCGCTGTCGCGCGGCTGCCGTGCCAGCGCCTGTTCATGACAGAACAGGGCGCGCTCGATCAGCAGCGGGTCCCACAGCGCGCCGAACACGTCGACGGCAAACCCCACCGGCAGCGGGCCTTCGCTGTCCATCCGGGCCGGTGCCTCGCTGGCCAGCGACTCCCAGGCGTCACCAAGCTGGCGGGCCAGGCGGGCATCTTCAGGGTGGGCCGCGCAGGCCGTCAGCAGCAGCGTGAGCCGGAGCCATGGGGCATGCAGCCCGGCCTCCGACCAGCGTGTCAGCAACGACACGCAGAAGTCGGCATCGTGCCGCTGGGCCCGCACCAGCGCCAGCAGCCAGCCGCAGGCCTCACGTTCGAGCTGTTCCTGCGGTGACGGGGCGTCCAAGCCCTCGTCGTTGTCGTTGTCCTCGGCGCCTTCCTGATCGTCGGCTTGGTCTCCCTCTTCGTCATCGTCGCCATCGTCGACCATCAGGAAGGCCCAGCGGCATTGCAGCAGCGCCAGATCGAGCCGGGCCTCGCGGTCGTCGGGGTCCAGTGCGCACAGCACGGCCAGGTCGGCGATGCGGGTGGTGTGCGCATGGGCCAGCTCGGCCAGTCGGATGCGCAGGCGGCGCAGCCGGGTGTCGGCCGGCCAGGCTTCGATGGCGGCGTTCAGGCGGGTCCAGAGCGCCTGCGTGTCGTCCGACGCGGACGCGCTCTCGTCGGTGTCGTGCGCGCTGGCTTGCGTCACGGCCTGGTCGACCTGTGCGGTCAGTGCGTTCAGTTCCTGGTCATTCATCATGGGGTCTCGTGTGGGGCCTCGGCCCAGGTGTGCCGGGCGACGACGGCCGCGTCGACGTGATCGGCGTGGACGGCGCCCGTTGCATGGTCGTGGCCGGGCATGAAGGTTTCGTGAGCAGGGCGTGACGGACGGTGCGCATCGGGGTGCCAGAGCGGCATCACCTGGTCGGCAACCAGCGCCGCCCATTCACGGTACTGCTGCCGGCCGGGGTGGTAGCGGTCTGCGGCCATGTCCTGGGGCTGTGCCCACTGCAGCGACAGGTGCCTCAGGGACGGATCGGCCGCGCACCACTGTTGCAGGGCCAAATCGAGCTGGCGGGCGCACGCGCCGAGGTACCAGCGCAGGGGTTGCGGTGCGGCCGGGAGCCTGTGCATCGGCGGCAGACCGGACAGCACCGCAGCGCTGGCGCCGGTGCGCTGGCGCAGCAGCGTGATCAGGGCACGGTAATCGTCGATGAACTGCGCGGGTGTGCGCTGAGTGGCCACGTCATTGACGCCCAGCGCGCAGACGATCGCGTCGGCCGGCTGCAGTGTGGCCGCTTCGACCAGGGCCAGGCTTTCGGCGGTGTTCACGCCCGAGCGTGCCACCAGTTGCCATGCCACCGGCGCGCGGATCCGTTCCGACAGCTGTGCCGCGACCTGAGGCGCCAGTGCGTCTTGTTGGTGGGCCACGCCGACACCGGCAGCCGAGGAGTCGCCCACCACCAGCACGCGCATGGCAGGTGCCGATGCGACGGCGAGCGATGCGCCTGCGTGCGATGCGGGGGCCATGCCCTGGCGTTCACCCTCGGGTTCGGGCAGGCGAATGGCGGTGTGCCGCAGCCAGCGCGCCTGCGCCAGCAGCAGCGGCCCGAGCGTGTACTTGGCAACCAG
>CBFGPV010000089.1:0-17095 GCA_965650765.1 uncultured Burkholderiales bacterium | reverse complement strand
CAGCGGCGCCACCCCAACGCGAGAGCAACTGCACAAGCGCCCAACCCGACACGAGCCTCAGTCCAACGTGAGCCCGATCCGCCCCGCCACCTGCCCCCAACGCGCATTCCCTCGCACATTGCGTTGCCCGGCTTCGTCCGGCGTGATGCCCAGCGGGTCGAGGTCATTGGCCTGCAGCTTGTCCTTCACGTCGGCCATCTGCATCACCGCAGCCACATCGGCCTGAATGCGCCTGACCAGCGCCGGCGGAGTGCCGCGCGGGGCCGACAGGGTTTCGGCAAACGAGGCATCGAAACCCGGGTAGCCCGACTCGGACAGCGTGGGCACTTCGCGTGCCAGGGGAGAGCGCTGTGCGCTGGACACGGCCAGGGCCTTGAGCTTGCCGGCGCGCACATGCGGATAGACCACCGGCGTGGCGAGGAAGCCGCACGGCACCTGACCGGCCAGCAGGTCCTGGGTGGCCGGGGACGGGCCGCGGTAGGGCACGTGCACCATCTGGATGCCGGCCGCGTCCGCGAACATCTCGAAGGCCAGGTGGCCGGGCACGCCGGCGCCGCCCGATGCGTAGCTCAGGCGTTGCGACCGTGCTGCCTTCACCAGGTCACCCACGCTGGCGATGCCGGCCGACGGGTGGCACACCAGCATCTGGGTGAAAGCGGCCAGGTAGGTCACCGGCACCAGGTCGGTGTCGGGCTTGAGCGGCATGCTGCGGTACAGGTGCGGATTGACGGTGAACATCGTGTCCGGGCCGACCAGCAGCGTGTAGCCGTCGGGTGCGGCCTTGGCCACCGCGTCCATGCCGATGTTGCCGCCCGCACCCGGGCGGTTCTCGACCACGACGGCCTGCTTCCAGCGGGGGCCGAGCTTCTCGGCGATGACGCGGGCGACGATGTCGCCGGGGGCGCCGGGCGGGAAGGCCACGATGATGCGCACGGCCTTGGCGGGCCAGTCGGGGGCCTGGGCCTGCAGTGCGGGGCTGGCGGCGGCCAGCGCGACTGCGGCGGCCAGGGCATGGAGGAAGGGGCGGCGTTGCATGTCTGTCTCCGTCATTGTCTGGAAAAGCGAAAGGGAAAGCGGGCGGGAATCACCACACGCCGATGTGGATGCCGACACGGAACTCCTTGTCGGTCCAGGCGGCCATGGCCTCGTGGCTCACGGTGGGATGAATGGCGCGCTGGCGCAGCCAGTCGAACAGGGCGCCGGCGTGTTCGGCGCGCACATGCGCCAGGCCGGGGTCGCGGCCGCGATCGACCAGTTCGTGCGGATCGTCGTGCAGGTCGAACAACTGCGGCGGCAGCCCTTCGTAGTGCACGTATTTCCAGCGCTCGCTGCGCAGCATGAACATGCGACAACGATCGGCCGGCTGGTTCAGCGGCTCACGCACGAAGCTGCGAAAGGCATAGTCGCCTTCACTGACCGCGAATTCGCGCGGCGCCGCGCGCGGCTGATCGTGCAGCAGCAGCGGCAGCAGCGAACGGCCCTCGAGCTGATGGTCCGGCACGGGTGCGCCCACCGAGTCCAGGAAGGTGGGCAGCAGGTCGATCAGCTCGACCAGCTCGGCCTCGACCGCGCCGCGGCGCGCGCCCGCGTCGGGGTGGCGGATGATCAGCGGCACGGCAGCAACCGTGTCGTGGAACAGCTCCTTCTCGCCGAGCCAGTGGTCGCCCAGGTAGTCGCCGTGGTCGCTGCAGAACACGATCAGCGTGTCGTCCCAGCGCCCGCTGCGCTTGAGGTGGGCAAACAGCTGGCCCAGGTGATCGTCGACCTGCCGCGTCAGGCCCATGTAGGCGGGCAGCACATGGCGGCGCATGCCGTCGTCGCTCATGTTGCGGCTGGCCACATAGGACTGGAAGCCGCGCATCACCGGGTGAGGATCGTCGCGTTCAGCGGTGGTGCGCACCGCCGCCGGCAGCTCGGCCTCGCGGTACATCGCGTGGTAGGGCGCGGGGGCCACGTAGGGCCAGTGGGGCTTGATGTACGACAGATGCAGGCACCAGGGCTGCGTGCCGCACTCGTCGATGAAGTCCATGGCGCGCCGGGTCATCCAGGCTGTCTCGGAATGCACTTCGGGCACGGCGGCGGGCAGATGGGCGTGGCGCATCTCCCAGCCTGACAGCACCTCGCCGCGCGCGCCGCGGGCCGAATTGGCCCAGTCATGCCAGGGGTTGTCGCCACCAAAACCCTGGGTCCGCAGGTAGCGTGCGTAGCCCTGCTCGGCCGGCATGCGCGGGCCGGGCCACAGGCCGTCGTCGCGCTCGTAGGGCTCGAATCCGCCCTGGTGCGCGAGCAGCCCGTCGCCGCGTTCTGGGTCGGCGCCGAAGCGGCGCAGGCCCTCGGCGTCGCCGGCGATGTGAGTCTTGCCCACCACTGCCACACGCAGGCCCTGGGGGCGCAGCAGCGCGCCCATCGTGGGGTTGTGCAGTGGCAGCGGCACGAAGTTCCAGTTCGATCCGTGCGTGCTCATGTAGCGGCCGGTGTAGGCCGACATGCGTGAGACACCGCACACCGGTCCCTGGACATAGGCCCGCTCGAAACGCACGCCCTCGGCGGCCAGGGCATCGAGGTGTGGCGTGTCGAGGTGGCGGGCACCGTAGCAGCTCAGGTGATCGCGCCGGAGCTGGTCGGCCATGATGAAGAGGATGTTTCGGACCATGCGGGCCTCCGTGAATGCAACACATGCTAGGAAGCCCTTTGATCTGTCTCAAACGAAATCTGCGAGCATTCCACTGCACGGAACGATGGAGACAGGCGATGGCAGGTGACGAGTCGGTACGCAGCGTGGTGCGGGCCATGCAGATCCTGCGTGCGCTGCAGACGCTGCAGCGCGCCAGTCTGGCCGAACTGCAGCGCCACACCGGCTTGCCCAAACCCACGCTGCTGCGGCTGATGCACACGCTCGAGGCCGAGCAGGCGGTGTGGCGGCCGCAGGGCGACGGGCTGTGGCGCCCGGCCGTGCTGCTGCAGCCCACACGCATCCTGCGCGACGAACACCTGCGCCTGGTCGAAGCCGCGCTGCCGGCCATGGAGGCCCTGCGCGAAAAGGTGGTGTGGCCTTCGGACCTGGCGGTGCGCCAGGGCCTGAGCATGCGGCTGCTGGAGACCACGCGGCGCAGCAGCGGCCTGGCCGTCAACCGCGACCCCATCGGTCATCGCATCGACCTGCTGCGCTCGGCCGTCGGCCGTGCCTACCTGGCCCACTGCCCCGCGTCCGAGCGGGCGGTGGTGGTGCGCCAGTTGCAGCGGCGCGCCGGGCCCGGCGCCGATGTGGCGGCCGAGGTCGAGGCGCTGGTCGCCGAGGTGCTGCGCCGGGGCCATGCCGTGCGCGACCCGCACTACGGCGGCAGCGATGCCTCGATCGACACCTTTGACGACCAGTTGCGGGCGATTGCCGTGCCGGTGATCGCCCGCAAGCGGGTGCTGGCCTGCATCAACGTGGTCTGGCCGCGCCGTTTCGGCGCGCGCACGCAGATCGTGGCGCGCCATCTCGGTGACCTGCACGATGCCGCATCGCAGATCGCACAGGCCTGGTTGCGCCCTGCGCACGACACCTCGCGTTAACCCGCAGGATTGTTCGGAATTCCCGAACAGTTTGGCCGCGACGCAGTGGCTACCGCTCGGCGGGGCCGCTTCCTAGACTTGTCTCCAACGTGCCACCCCGGATGGGCGGCACTGACGATCCCACCCACACCCTGCTTCGAGCATCCCTGGAGACAAGCCATGAGCGCGAGCTATCACACCCGTTTCGGCTCCCTCTCGAACTTCGAGAAGGGCCGTGTCGAACCCATTGACGACAACGTCCGGAACTATGCGTTCTCGAACTGCTTCGACATCGCCACCAAGAGCCGCCCCTACGAGAAGGTGGTGTTCGGCCAGAACCAGATCTACGTGCTGGAATGCCTGCGCGCCGAAGGCGAGTCGCCCTGGTACACCTGCGCCCACGATGAGTTTGCGCTCGTGATGGACGGGGAGGTCGAGATCCATCTGGTGCAGCTCGACGCACCCCAGCAGGTGGCTGACACCGAGAAGAACGGCGCGGTGCTCGTCGAGGGCACACCGGCCGGCCGCAAGATGGGCTGGATGAAGCTCAAGCGTGGCCACCAGGCCCTGCTGCCCAAGAACACGGCCTACCAGTTGCGCAGTGCGCGCCCGGGCGTGGTGATCCTGCAGACCTGCAAGGGCGACCTGTCCGTCGAACGCTGGGCCGAGATCTGCCAGGTCTGACGCCCGCTGCCCGCTGCCCGCGGCCGCAGGGCCGCCGCACACCTTTGCCGACTATTGAGAGGACTTCGAGATGAGCACCAACGAACACGGGTATCAGGCCTTCGAACTCGGCGGCTTCCGCTTCCGCCGCGACGAGTACTTCGCCCACATCAACTGGACCACCCGCGACGGGCGCCCCCTGTCCCACACGATGGACGTGGCCAACTTCCTGCGTGCCCTGATGCGCGACGTGGCCTGGGGCTTCTTCTACGGCGGCGTGAACTTCGACCATGTGATCGGCACCACCAACCACTACAAGACGGTGGACCTGTACTGCGGCAGCTTCAACGGCACCATGAAGGCCGCGGGGGTGGACCGGCTGGAGAACTTCCCGACCGAGACCATCGCCGCCGTCTTCCAGCAGATGCTCGACGACTGGACCAACGAAGGTTTCGACCCCTTTGCCGCCCCGCAGGAAACCGGCAGCGCCTACGGACGCAAGCACGGCAACAACACCGCGGCCATCACCCGGGCCCGTGAGCTGGCCAAGCGCTGCGTGGGCCTGAAGGACGACCTTGCGCTGCGCACCGACGAGCGCGGCGCCCCGGTCAACCGGGCGTTTGCCGACGTGCCCCAGGACCAGCCCGAACTGCACCCGGAACCCGGTTTCGAGAACGAGGTGCACGCGTTCAACCTGTTCGCCTTCCTGAGCCGCTCGCAGGTCACCTGGAACCCGTCGTTCACCTCGGTGGTGAAGCACAGCTACATGTGCCCGACGACCGAAGAGCACATCCTGCCGATCATCCATGCCAACGACCGGGTGGAATGGTTCTTCCAGATGTGCGACGAGATCCACTGGGACTGCGCCGACAAGACCACCGGCAAGCCGCTGGCGCGCGTGATCATGAAGGCCGGCGACATGGCGGCGATGCCGGCCTACTGCCGCCACCAGGGCTACAGCCCCAAGCGCTCGATGCTGCTGGTGTGGGAGAACGGTTCGCCCAGCCTGGTCTACGAGATCCAGAAGGGCGAAAGCCCCGAAGTGCCCGTGCAGTTCTGAGCCCCGCGCCGGCCGGCCCTGCACAGTCGGGCCCGACCGGCAAGTCCCATTCGTACCGACGACTTCATCCCCCGGCCTGGGCCAGGGGGTGTGATGGAGTTCACCCATGTCACTGGCTGACATCCAGGCCGCCGCCGGCCTCACCACACCGATCCGCCACCAGCTGTTCATCGACGGGCGTTTTGTCGATGCCCAGTCCGGCGAGACCCTGCCCACGCTCAACCCGCATGACAACTCGGTGATTGCCGATGTGGCGATGGCCGGTCAGGCCGACGTCGACCGCGCGGTGGCGGCTGCGCAGAAGGCCCACCCGGCCTGGAGCCGCATGGCCGCGGCCGACCGTGGCCGCATCCTGCTGCGGCTGGCCGACCGCCTGGAGGCGCAGGCCGAGGAGCTGGCACGCCTGGAGTCGCTCGACACCGGCCACCCGCTGCGCGACTCGCGTGCACTCGACGTGCCGCGCACGGCGGCCACCTACCGCTACTTCGGCGGCATGGCCGACAAGTTCCAGGGCGACGTGGTGCCGGTCGAGCAGGGCTTCCTGAACTACCTGCTGCGCGAGCCGCTGGGCGTGGTGGGCCAGGTGGTGCCCTGGAACTTCCCGCTGATGTTCACGAGCTGGAAGATGGCGCCGGCGCTGGCGGCGGGCAACTGCATCGTGATGAAGCCGGCCGAGATCACGCCACTGTCGTCACTGAAGATCGCCGAGCTGATGGCCGAGTGCGGCATGCCCGACGGTGTGGTCAACATCCTGCCTGGCCTGGGCCAGGTGGCCGGGCAGTACATCGCCGAGCATCCGGCGATCGCCAAGGTGGCCTTCACCGGCAGCACCGCCACCGGCCGGCGCATCGTGCAGGCCTCGGCCGGCAACCTCAAGAAGGTGCAGCTCGAGCTGGGCGGCAAGGGCGCCAACATCGTCTTCGAGGACGCCAACCTCACCGCCGCCGTCAACGGTGCCGCCTGGGCCATCTTCCACAACCAGGGCCAGGCCTGCATTGCCGGCAGCCGCCTGGTGCTGCACGAGAAGATCGCCGATGCCTTCCTCGAGCGTTTCATCGCGCTGGCCCGCTCGATCCGCCTGGGCAACCCGCTCGATGCCACGACCGAGATGGGGCCGCTGACCAGTGCCCAGCATCGTGACCGGGTGCTGAGCTATGTGGAAGTCGCGCGCGAGCAGGGCGGCGAGGTGCTCAGTGGTGGCAAGGCGCCGTCCCAGGACGCGCTGGCGCGTGGCTGCTACATCGAACCCACGGTGGTGCGCGCCCGTACGCCGCGCGACCGCATCGCCCAGGAAGAAGTGTTCGGCCCCTTCGTGACCGTGCTCACCTTCAAGGACGACGAGGAGGCCCTGGCCATTGCCAACGGCACCGAGTACGGCCTGGGGGGCGGCCTGTGGACCAGCAACCTGCAGCGTGCCCACCGCTTTGCCCGCGAGATGAAAAGCGGCATGGTCTGGATCAACTGCTACAAGCGCGTGAACCCGGGCTCGCCCTTCGGCGGTGTGGGCCAGAGCGGCTACGGCCGCGAGATGGGCTTCGACGTGATGCGCGAATACACCCAGGTGAAGTCGGTGTGGGTGAACGTGGATGCCCAGGTGCCGCCCTGGTATGCGCGCTGAGTCCGGCGCAAGAGGACAGCCATGCCGCACGCCACGATGAACTTCGTCTATGCCGCCCAGGCCGCGCGGGTGGTTTTCGGGGCTGGCGCCCTGCAGCATCTGGCCCGCGAGGTCGAGCTGCTGGGGGCGCGCCGCGCGCTGGTGCTGTGCACGCCCGAGCAGCGGGCGCTGGCCGAGCGCGTGGCCGCACGCCTGGGTGAGCGTGCGGCCGGCATCTTCGATGGTGCGGTGATGCATGTGCCGATCGAGACGGCCCGCGAGGCCCGCGAGCGGGCTCGCTCCCTGGGGGCCGACTGCGCGGTGGCGGTGGGCGGCGGGTCCACCACCGGGCTGGGCAAGGCGATCGCGCTCGACTCGGCGTTGCCCATCCTGGCCATTCCGACGACCTATGCCGGCAGCGAGATGACACCGATCTACGGGCTCACCGAAGCGGGCCTCAAGAAGACCGGCCGTGACCCGCGTGTGCTGCCGCGCACGGTGATCTACGACCCCGAGCTCACCTTCAGCCTGCCCCAGTCGCTGTCGATCACCAGTGCACTCAATGCGCTGGCGCATGCCGCTGAAGGCCTGTATGCGGCCGACGGCAACCCGGTGACGGACCTGATGGCCGAGGAGGGCATCCGGGCGATGGCACAGGCCATTCCCGGCCTGGCGGCCGATGCCCGCGACCCGGTGGCGCGCAGCCAGGCCCTGTACGGCGCGTGGCTGTGCGGCACCGTGCTGGGCCAGGTGGGCATGGCCTTGCATCACAAGCTGTGCCACACGCTCGGCGGCAGCTTCAACCTGCCGCATGCCGAGGTGCACACGGTGGTGCTGCCGCATGCGCTGGCCTACAACGCGGCTGCCGCGCCCGAGGCCATGGCCCGCATCGCCCGCGCCCTGGGGCTGGGCACAGGCGGGGATGCAGGCGCCGGTGCGCCGCAGGCGGTGCAGGCCCTGGCGCAGCGCCACGGTGCGCCCACCGCGCTCAAGGACATCGGCATGCAGGCGACCGACCTCGACCGCGCCGCCGACCTGGCCGTGGCCAATGCCTATCCGAACCCCAGGCCGCTGGAACGCGCGGCGATCCGGGCCTTGCTGCAACGAGCCTACGACGGCGCACCGCCGGGCTGATCGCCCGGCCATCCCGTCACGCAACACAAGACAACACAAGACAACACAACGCCACCCACCGAAGGAGACACACCATGATCAACCGTCGACACTTCGTCCAGTCCACCGCCGCAGGCGCGGCGGCGCTGAGCTGGCCTGCCCTGGCGCAGACCCGCACCGTCAGGCTCGGTTTCGTCTCGCCCCAGACCGGCCCGCTCGCGCCGTTCGGCGAGGCCGACAAATGGGTGATCGCCGGCATCACCGAGGCCTTCAAGTCCGGGCTGGACCTGGGCGGTGGCCGGCGCGTGAACGTGCAGGTCATCGTGAAGGACAGCCAGTCCAACCCCAACCGCGCCGGCGAGGTGGCCAACGACCTGATCCTGAAGGACAAGGTCGACCTGATGCTGGTGTCGTCCACGCCCGAGACCACCAACCCGGTCAGCGATGCCTGCGAACTCAACGAGGTGCCCTGCATCTCGACGGTGGCGCCCTGGCAGCCCTGGTTCTTCGGCCGCAAGGGCGACCCGGCCAAGGGCTTCAACTGGACCTATCACTTCTTCTGGGGCCTGGAGGACGTGATCGCGGTGTTCACCAACCTGTGGAACTCGGTACCGACCAACAAGAAGGTCGGCGGACTTTTCCCCAATGACGGGGACGGCAACGCCTGGGGCGACAAGCAGCTCGGCTTCCCGCCGGTGCTGGCCAGGCAGGGTTATGCGCTCACCGACCCGGGGCGCTACCAGAACCTCACGCAGACCTTCGCCTCGCACATCGCGGCCTTCAAGCGTGATGGCGCGGAGATCATCACCGGCGTGGTGATCCCGCCCGACATGAAGACCTTCCTGACCCAGGCCCGGCAACAGGGGCTGCGGCCCAAGGTGGTGTCCGTGGGCAAGGCCTTGCTGTTCCCCGGGGCGGTGGAGGCGCTCGGTGAACTCGGCGACGGTCTGTCGACCGAGGTGTGGTGGACGCCGTCGCATCCGTTCAAGTCGTCGATCAACGGCATGAGCGCGCGCCAGGTGGCCGACCGCTACGAGGCCGACACGAAAAAGCAGTGGACCCAGCCGATCGGCTTCTCGCACGCGCTGTTCGAGGTGGCGGTGGACGTGCTCAAGCGCACCCAGGACCTGGGCCAGCGCGACAGCCTGCGTGCGGCCCTGGCCGCCACGAACGTGAACACGATCGTCGGCCCGGTGAAGTTCGGCGGCCAGGGGCCGTTCAAGAACGTGTCGAAGACACCGCTGGTCGGCGGCCAGTGGGTCAAGGGCAGCAAGACGCCGTTCGAGCTGGTCATCGTCAACAACGACACCGCGCGCGACATCCCCGTGGGCGGCAAGCTCAAGCTGATGGCCTGACCCGGGAGCGTCGCTCATGGCCCTGCTCGCCCTGCATGCGGTGTCGAAGTCCTACGGCGCGCTCAAGGTCACCGACAACATCTCGTTGTCGGTGAACGAGGGCGAAACCCTGGGCATCCTGGGGCCCAACGGCGCCGGCAAGACAACACTGTTCAACTTGATCAGCGGCGACGTGCGCCCCGACACCGGCCGGGTCGAGTACGAGGGCCGCGACGTGACCTCACTGCCGCCCCACCAGCGCTGCCGGCTGGGGATCGGCCGGTCCTACCAGGTGCCGCAGCCCTTCGGTGCGATGACGGTGTTCGAGAACTGCGTCACCGCGGCCAGTTTCGGCGGCGGGCTGCCTGAAGCGCAGGCCTACGACGTGGCCGTGGACGTCCTGCGCCGCATGGGCCTGGCGCGCCATGCCAACACGCTGGCCGGCGGGCTGACGCTGCTCAACCGCAAGCGCCTGGAGCTGGCGCGCGCGCTGTGCACCCGCCCGCGCCTGCTGCTGCTCGACGAGATCGCCGGCGGCCTGACCGAGCATGAGGCGCAGCAGCTCGTGGCCGAACTCCAGGCCATCAAGTCCACCGGGGTCACGATGGTGTGGATCGAGCATGTCGTGCATGCGCTGCTGTCGATTGCAGACCGCCTGCTGGTGATCAACTTCGGCGCACGCCTGGCCGAGGGCGCACCGCAGGAGGTGATGGCCAACAACGACGTGCGCCGGGTCTACATGGGCATGGAACCGGAGGTCGCGGCATGAGCGGCGAACTGCTGTCGACCCACGCGCTGGAGAGCCGCTACGGCGATTTCCAGGCGCTGTTCGGCATCGACGTGGTCGTGAACGAAGGCGAGACGGTGGCCATCATCGGTGCCAATGGCGCGGGCAAGTCCACCTTCCTGAAGACCGTGTGCGGGCTGCTGGGCGCACCGGCCGGTGCGGTGCGGCTGGGCGGGCAGGCCATCGGTGGCCTGCCGCCGGGCGAGATCGCACGCCTGGGGGTTGCGCTGGTGCCCGAGGGGCGACGCCTGTTTCCCAGCCTGTCGGTCGAGGAAAACCTGCTGATGGGGGCCAGCACCCGCCGCAAGGGGCCGTGGACGCTGGAGCGGGTCTACCAGCTGTTCCCGATCCTGAAGGAACGCCGCCACCATGGCGGCACCGCGCTGTCGGGCGGGCAGCAGCAGATGGTGGCCATCGGCCGTGCGCTGATGAGCAACCCGCGGCTGCTGCTGTGCGACGAGCTTTCGCTGGGCCTGGCGCCCATCGTGATCCGCGAGATCTACGACGCCCTGCCGCGCATCTGTGCAGAGGGCATGACCGCGGTCATCGTCGAGCAGGACGTGGGGACGGCGCAGCGGGCCTCGCAGCGGCTGTACTGTTTCCAGGAAGGGCGCGTGTCCCTGAGCGCGCGCTCCGGCGAGGCCACGCGCGAGGCCATCTCGCAGGCGTATTTCGGAGTCTGACGTGATGTGGTCCTGGATCGACACCCTCGTGCAAGGCCTGATGCTCGGCGGCCTGTATGCGCTGTTTGCGCTGGGCCAGGCGCTCATCTTCGGCGTCATGCGCATGACCAACACGGCACATGGCGACTTCATCGTGCTGGCCGCCTTCATGGCCTTTGCCGTGGCCACGGGGCTGGGCATCAACCCCTTCGTGGCCGGCGTCGTGCTGCTGCCGCTGGCCTTCGGTTTCGGCTACGTGCTGCAGCGTGTGGCGCTCAACGGCACGCTGGGGCGCGACCCGCTGCCTTCGCTGGTGGTGACCTTCGGGCTGGCCATCGTGATCCAGAACGGCCTGCAGCAGGCCTTCACCGCCGACCCCCGCTCGATCGACTCGCTGGCCCTGAACATCCTCAGCGTGTCGCTGGGCGATCAGCTGTCGGTGGGCGTGCTGCCGGCCCTGATCCTGGCGCTGGCCGTGGGGTGTGCCGCGGCGCTGCAGTGGATGTCCCGGCGCACGGCGCTGGGGCGCGCATTCCGTGCGGTGTCCGACGACCGTGAGGTGGCCCAGCTGATGGGCCTGCGCTCGGGCCATGTGTATGCGCTGGCCACCGGCATCGCCTTCGTGCTGATCGCGCTGGCGGGCACGCTGCAGGGCATGCGCACGACCGTGTCGCCGGCCGACGGGCCCGCCCTGCTGCTGTTTGCCTTCGAGGCGGTCATCATCGGCGGCATGGGCTCGTTCTGGGGCACGCTGGCCGGTGCGCTGATCCTCGGGGTGACGCAGTCGATCGGCTTCCGGCTCGACCCGGGCTGGGGCATCTGGTTCGGCCACCTCGTGTTCCTGGCGGTGCTGGTGTGGCGTCCGCAAGGCCTGTTTCCCAAGACCAGAGGGTGAAAGCGATGGCACAAGTACAGGCATGGCCCGCGGCCGGCCAGACGCAGGCGGTGCAGCCACCGGCAGCACCGGCATGGACGGTGCAGCGACACACCCGCACCAGCGTGGTGGCCGGGTGGGTCGCGGTGAGTGTCGTGGTGGTGGCGGCAGCCATGCCGTGGTGGGGCGAGTCGGCGTGGATGCGCGAGTTCGTCGAGATCGGCTGCTACTTCATCTTCGCGGCGATGTGGAACCTGCTGGCGGGTTACGGCGGCATGGTGTCGATCGGGCAGCAGGCCTACTTCGGCATCGGGGGCTACACCATGCTGGCGCTGGGCAACTTCGCTGGCTTCAACCCCTTCGTGGCCGTGCCGGTGGCGGCGCTGGTGGCCGGGCTGCTGGCCTGGCCGCTGTCCAAGGTGGCCTTTCGGCTGCAGGGCGGCTATTTTGCGATCGGCACCTGGGTGATTGCCGAGGTGCTGCGCCTGACGGTGTCCAACCTGTCGGTGGTGGGGGGCGGCTCGGGCACCAGCCTCACGGCGCTGGCCGGCATTGCCCGCAGCACGCGCGAGGCGGTGACCTTCTGGATGGCACTGGCTGCGGTGGTGGCGTCGGTGGCGCTGGTGTATGGCTTCCTGCGTTCGCGACAGGGCCTGGCCCTGATGGCGCTGCGCGACTCCGAGGTGGCCAGCGAGTCCCAGGGCATCGACGTGCGCACAACACGGCTGTGGGTCTACGTGGTCGCCGGGTTTGGCGCCGGCCTGGCCGGGGCGCTGTACTTCGTGGGCAACCTGCGCATCTCGCCTGATGCGGCGTTCAGCGTCAACTGGACGGCATTTGCGATCTTCATGGTGGTGATCGGTGGCATCGGCACCATCGAAGGCCCGATCGTGGGCGCCATCGTGTTCTGGGCGCTGAACCGCTATCTCAGCGACTACGGCACCTGGTATCTCATCGGCCTGGGGCTGCTGGCGATTGTTGTCACACTGCGCTTCAAGCACGGCCTGTGGGGCTGGGCCCAGCAGCGCTGGGGCTGGAGCCTGTTCCCGACCCGCCGACATCTTCACCTGTCCCAGGACTGAGAGCGCCATGCGCAACATTGACGAGACCACCCTCACCCCGGCCGTGCTCGAGCGCCTGGCGCGCTGCGACAACCCGCGTTTGCGCACCGTGCTCGGGGCACTGATCCAGCACCTGCACGACTTCATGCGCGAAACCCGGCTGAGCGAAGCCGAGCTGATGGAGGGCATCCGCTTCCTGACCGACACCGGTCAGAAATGCGATGACCGCCGCCAGGAGTTCATCCTGCTGGCCGACACCCTGGGCCTGTCGATGCTGGCGGTGGCCCTCAACCAGAAGAAGTCGCCCGGTGCCACCGAGTCCACCGTGTTCGGGCCGTTTCATGTGCCCGATGCACCGCGCTTCAACAATGGTGACGACATGGCCGCAGGTGCGCCCGGCGAGCCCTTGTTCGTGCAGGCCCAGGTGGTCGACCTGGACGGCCAGCCGGTGGCCGATGCCCGGGTCGACGTCTGGCAGGCCGACGACGACGGCCTGTACGACGTGCAGTACGACGGCCTGGACCAGGCCCGTGCGCGCGGGGTGTTCCGCACCGATGCACAGGGGCGCTTCTGGCTGCGCACGGTGCTGCCCGTGGCCTACCCGGTGCCCACCGACGGCCCGGTGGGCTGCCTGCTGGTGGCCACCGGGCGCCACCCCTGGCGCCCGGCCCACGTGCATTTCATGATCGAGGCGCCTGGCTACCAGACCCTGATCACCCATGTGTTCCGCGACGGCGACCCCTACCTCGACTCCGACGTCGTGTTCGGCGTGCGCTCCTCGCTGATCGCGCCGTTCACGCGGCACCCGCCGGGGCAGGCACCCGACGGCACCCTCATGGACGGCGCCTTCCATACGCTGGACTTCAAGTTCCGCCTCGAACGCGCGTCCTGAGCGGTGCATGGCTGCCGCAGAACGCCGGGCTTGTCCAGCCCGGCCAGCGGATGCCGCAGCTTGCGGTGCGGTTAATCCATAGCCACAAATGTTTCCAGTTAGTATCAAGCTGCTTGCTCAATGGGTTTTGACCAGAACTCCGGAGCAGCGGCCAAGAAGCGTTGCCCCCGCCTGGCGGGGGATTTTTTTGTGCGGTGAGTGCACAGATCGGCCCGCGACGTGGCCGGGCGCGTCTACAGGTCGGCCAGCGGGATGCCGCGACCGGATTCGTCACGCAGCACCATCAGTGCGATCAGGCGGTCCAGCAGGCCGTTGAGTTCCGACAGGTCCTTCGGCGCCAGGCGCCCGAGGGCATCAGGCAGGATGCCGGCCACCGGTTCGGGCGCAGCTTGGGCAATCAGGCGGCCGGCTTCGGTCAGGAACACGCTGACGGCGCGCTGGTCCTTCTGGTCGCGTCGCCGCTCCAGCAGGCCCTTGCGCTCGAGCACTTCGACCAGGTTGCTGGCCGTGGCCTGACGGATGCCCAGGGTGCGGGCCAGGGCCGTGACCCGTTGCCCCGGCGTGGCACGGATGGCCGCCAGGCACCACAACTGGGAGCCGCTCAGGCCGGTAGCATCCTGCACATGCTGAAAATGCTGCTTGATCGAACGAACGATCAATCGGAAGCTCTGCAGCGCCTGCAGCACCTCGGGTTGCAGGCTGGACGAGGGATTCGGTGTCGGGTGCATGAACGGATGCAGCAGGGGGGTCATTGTCACCGGGCCGGGCCGGCCTGGGCTACCCTCCTAACGCACCGACCCGGGGCCCGTTGACCGCGGCACCGCCGGGGCGCGCCGCAACGACGCAACAAGAACGATCAGGAAGAAGGAGCAGGCACGACGATGCCCAATGAACTGACGCAAGGGCTGTCCTTCATGGACAGCGTGATGTCCTGGCCACCGGTGCCCGACGCGCTGATGTGGCTGTCCCTGGTGTTGATTGGCGGTGCCCTGGTGGCCGAGGCGGTGTTCCGCTTCCTCGGCCTGCCGCGCATCGTCGGTTATGCACTGGCCGGCATGGGCGTGGGCATGGCCGGCTATGGCGTGTCCAGCGGCACCGTGCCCGGTGGCTTGCGCCTGGTGGTCGATCTGGCGCTGGCCCTGCTGCTGTTCGAGCTGGGTTCACGGGTGCACCTGCGCTGGCTGCGCACCAACCCGTTCCTGCTGGTGACCAGCCTGGCCGAATCCCTGCTGACGTTCACCGCGGTCTACTTCGTGATGCAGTACATGGGCCTGGACGCCGTCTCGGCCGCGGCCCTGGCGGTGCTCGCGGTGCCGGCCTCGCCAGCGGTGATTGCACGGGTGGCGTCAGAGTTCGGTGCGGCCGGGCAGGTCACCGAACGGGTGACGCTGATGGCCGCGCTCAACACCTTGTATGGCGTGCTGGCCAGCAAACTGCTGCTGGCCTGGCTGGACCTCGACCAGGGGCAACCGACGCTGCAGGCCATCGTGCAACCGGTGTATGTGTTCGGTGCGTCGGTCCTGGTGGCCGGCCTGCTGGGGTTTGCCGTGGCCCGGGTGGCCCGCGGCCTGGACCTGCGCAATGAAAACTCCACCTTGCTGCTGCTCGGGCTGATCGCGCTGGCACTGGCGGTCACCAAGATGTTCGAGTTGTCGACACTGCTGGTGCCGCTGATGGCCGGGCTGTGGCTGCGCAACACCACCGAGCGGCCCTGGGTCTGGCCTCGCCACTTCGGCACGGCCGGTGGGGTGCTGGTGCTGATGATGTTCGTCATTGTGGGTTCGTCGTGGTCGGTGCAGAGTCTGGCCGCCGGCGGAGCCATCGCACTGGTGGCCATGGCCGTGCGTGCACTGGCCAAGGCCGGCGCGGTGCTCACGGTCGGCTGGGCGACGGGCCAGTCCTGGCGCCAGGGGGTCGGGCTGAGCCTGGCGCTCACGCCGCTGTCGGCCACCGCTCTGGTCATGTATGCCGACCTGCAGGCCTCGCACGCGGGCTTTGCCGCCCAGCTCGCACCCATCGTGCTGAGCTCGATCGCGATCATGGAACTGCTGGGCGCGCTGGCCGTGCTGGCCGCGCTGCGCGGTGCCCATGAGATCAACCCCCATCCCAATCCGCGTCGCCTCTGACGTCCCCCGAGAGGAGCACCTGAATGAGTCTGGAGGCCTTTGCCACCTCACAATCGCTGACGCTGGGCGTGGAGCTGGAACTTGCCATCGTCAACCGACACGACTACGACCTGTCGCCCAGCGCCGTCGACCTGCTGCGCCTGATGAACAAGCGCAAGATCCCCGGCGACGTGAAGCCCGAGATGACCGACAGCATGATCGAGCTGTCCACCGGCATCTGCCAGAACCACGACGACGCCCTGTGGCAGTTGCGCGAGATCCGCGACGCGCTGGTCGACTGCGCGCGCAAGCTCAACGTCGGACTGAGCGGCGGCGGCACCCATCCGTTCCAGGACTGGAGCGAACGGCGCATCTTCAACACGCCGCGCTTTCACATGCTGTCCGAGCTGTACGGCTACCTGTCCAAGCAGTTCACGATCTTCGGCCAGCATGTGCACGTGGGCTGTCCCGGGCCCGACGAGGCCCTGGTGCTGCTGCACGGGCTGTCGCGCTACATCCCGCACTTCATCGCGCTGTCGGCGTCGAGCCCGTACGTGCAGGGCACCGACACCGGCTTCCATTCGGCCCGGCTGAATTCGGTGTTTGCGTTTCCGTTGTCGGGGCGCGCGCCCTTCGTGACCACCTGGGACGACTTCGGCGTGTTCTTCGAGAAGATGACCCGCACCGGTGTGGTCCAGAGCATGAAGGACTTCTACTGGGACATCCGGCCCAAGCCCGAGTTCGGCACGATCGAGGTGCGGGTGCTCGATACCCCGCTGACGATCGAAAAGGCCGCGGCCCTGGCGGCCTACATCCAGTGCGTGGCCAGCTGGCTCACGAAGGAAAAGCCCTTCACGCTGGCCGAGGACGACTACCTCGTCTACACCTTCAACCGCTTCCAGGCCTGCCGTTTCGGTCCCGAAGGCACCTTTGTCGACCCCAAGACCGGCGAGCACCGTTCGCTGCGCGAGGACATCCTGGTCACGTTTGCCGCGATCGAGCAGCATGCGATCGACCTGAAGGCCGACGATGCCCTGCGCTACCTGCGCGCCGACCTGCACCAGCATGGCAACGACGCCACCTGGGCACGCCAGGTGCAGGCCCGTGAACAGCTGCTGCCCGAGGTGGTACGCCAGCAGTGCCAGCGCTGGAGTGGCGAGCTGGTGGTCTGAGGGCAGGCGCGCCACAAGGAAACGCCGGGCCGCCCCAAGTTTCCTTGACCCCCACGGGGGGCGGGCCGGGCGCAGCGCGGCCCTGGGGGCGCTCTCACGCAAACGCCGGGCCGCCCCAAGTTTCCTTGACCCCCGCGGGGGGCAGGCCGGGCGCAGCCCGGCCCTGGGGGCCGTCTCACCAGGAAACGCCGGGCCGCCCCAAGTTTCCTTGACCCCCGCGGGGGGCAGGCCGGGCGCA